>CAYJRJ010000001.1:0-31816 GCA_964372775.1 uncultured Planctomycetales bacterium
GAGCGCGGGTTTGAGCAAACTTGCCGCGTCCGTTGACCCAGTGTGGTCTCCAGCCCCCACGATCTGATGGATGCTTGCGAAATAAATAATGATCCGAGCATCGTCTTCGCACACCTTCATGACCGCTCGAACACGCTCCTCGAATTGACCCCGAAGCGTCGTGCCCGCGACGAGCGATCCCATGTTCATCTGCCATACTTTCTTATCTTTCAACCGCTCAGGGGCCTTACCTGAGGCGACACGTTGCGCGAAACCTTCAACAATAGCGGTCTTCCCGACCCCTGGCGGGCCAATGAGTATTGGGTTGTTCTGATTCATGCGTGCCAAAATTTCTTCGACAGCGGCAATCTCTGCATCGCGACCATAGATCATCCCGATCTTTTCTTCCCGCGCAAGCTGAGTCAGGTTCCTTCCGAACTGTTCCAGGATATCTTTTGGATCGGAGGGTGCGCTGTCCTTGCGAGTCGACCACCCCTCGGAATGCCCTAACACTTCATGATGAAGGGAGCGGTAACGCTCGGCCTGCTCAGATTCCACAATCCAATCAACGTGCTTGTAATCCTTGATAAACTTCAGCACATGCTCGGTGTTGATTCCATGTTCCGTAAAGTAGCGGAGCACCGCGTTGTTTGGATGGTTGTGTTTGAACACCGCTGTCATGACGTCCTGCTCAGATATCGCGGTTGATGAGTTGTTTTGAGACTCCTGGTACATCAAATCGAATAATGCTCTTTCGTGCCTTCTATTCTCTTCGGTTGGTGCATCTTTTTTTGATTCTAACAGCGCCCAGCAAAGAGTGTTCCCCAAGATGACAGCGCTGAGGGAAAATCGTCTGGAGAGCGCCACATAGAGAGGGTGCTTAAGCGCCGCAAAGGCCTGAAATATCAGTTCTTCGCAAAGTACAGGAGTGGGACCCTTCCCTGGCCCAGGGACCGTCCAACCCAAGGACATTTTACGCGCCTTGGCAAGGATGAGATCTGCGTCTTTGTTGAATCGGAGTTCTTCGAGCGCCACACTCGGCATGGGTTAGTCGTTAGTATATCACAAGAAACATTTCCTCCACGTCGTCTGGCGTGCTCGCTTCTCTAGAGACAAGCGACATGGCGGCGGGTGGCAGGACATTCGCCAAGCCGCACCTGAAAAATGCGAGCGAGCACGGACCCCCGCCAACGGCGGGGGGAGCGAGCATTTTTGAGAGCGCAGCGCGCCACGCCGGGGCGCGCCAGCGATGCGGCGGGCGAATGTCCTGCCAGGCCCCGCCGCTAGCTGAGGAGAGCTTGGATGTCCTGCGCGATGGGCTGGAACTGCGCATCGCTCAGGACAGGTATGGCGCCTTGGAGGGAGATGGACGAGCCGAGATCCACCCATGACTTGCAGCCCGCATACGCAGGCAAGACGGGAATGGTCACGGGTGACGCGAGCCGAAACGCGCGCACGAGCACGATCGTCAGCGGCTGCTCCGGCTGCCACTTCAATCGTTGACTGAGAAACGCATCGTTGTAGATGTGGTGCGCGCTCAACCGCTCCACGATCTGCGGGTCGTGCGACGACGCGCTGGAGATCGCCACACCGCAGAGCTCAAAGCGCACCTGCCCCTCAGGCGCGCGGCGGCGCAGCGCCTCATCGAACGAGCCGCGGTACTGAGGGCGCAGATAGTTGATCGCCTGATGCTCAAACGTTGGATAAAACAGAAACGTGCTCGCTTGCACCTCAAATCCGCTGCCCGGCTCGATCAGCCCGCCCTTGCGGATGAGCACATGCTGCGCGCCACGCGCCATCGCCTCGAGCACAGTCGCCCACTCCTTGAGCGCGGTTGAGCACTGAGTCGGCAGCGCGGTCATCACCATCATCCCACCCCCTGCGCCTCATGGCGGCATCGGGTAGCAGTGGCGCATGCCGCCATGACGAATGCCACAGTTGACTGCGCTGACCAACCCTGAATCCATCGAACATGAAGCATTCGAGCTTGCCTCCGGCAAGCTGGCGCAGGGGGTGGGATCACGAGCCCACCATCTGCAGAAACTCCTGGACGGTCGTCGGCTTGAGGAAGGGGTTCGTCCGCTTCTCCTGGCCGATGGTGGACGTCAACTCCTCGGCGTAGTGGTGGCCGGGACACAGCACCGTATCCTCGGCGAGCGGCTTGAGTTTCGCCGACAGGCTCTGGAACAACTGTGACGGATCGCCCCCGGGCAAGTCCCAGCGCCCGCAGGCGCGGATGAAGAGCGTGTCGCCGGAGAGCAAATGACCATCCACCAGCAGGCACTGGGACCCTGGGGTATGACCTGGTGTGTGGATGATCGTGACCGGGATCTTGCCGACGTACACCGTGTCGCCGCCTGAGACCGGCTTGAGGCTGCCCGGCTCGATGCGGATCAGCGGCGCATCGTCGCGATGGACATGGACCGGCAGATCGACGGCCTTGAGCAGCTCCGCCAGCCCATTCGTGTGATCAAAATGGTGGTGCGTCACGAACGCGCTTGTCAGCCGAAGGCCCTCGCGCTTGACTACGTCCAGGATATGCGGCACCTCCCAGCCAGGATCCACCACCGCTGCCTCGCGCGTCTGGGCATCGCCGATGAGATAGACGAAATTCTGCATCGGCCCAAGTTCGAGCTGTTTAAGGTAGAGCAAGGAGTTTGTCATGTCACTACTACGATCGCGTATCCGTAACGGCGGGGCCTGTCCGGGCACATGCTCCGCCGGATCGCTCGGGCCGGCCCACCGTGCCGGACCCTCGCTCGACTCCGGGGCTCGCTCGTCCCGCCTGCGGCGGGACACCGTGGCCGCTCGCCCCTCCGTACGTCCGGCTGCGCATATGCCCGGCCACCCGCCGTCATCGCTACGGAATCGGGTGACGCAGCCAGGTGCCCTCCGCCCGACCCGGCGAAGCGCATGCGCGGGCTCAGGACGGCAAGGCGCACTAGTCGTTACCGCGCGGCCATGCTTGTGCGACGAGCCCCCAACGGGGCGAGGAGTTGCATGGCCGGCGACCGAGCCCGGGCACCCAGCCGAAGGCTGGGTGGGCGAGGGAAGTGCCGGTCACCGCGAGATGACCGGCCCCGCCGCAGGCCGACCACCTACGGTGGTCGGCATTCCCGTCGGCGACCATGCCGCGATCGCGGCATGGTACCCGCCTTGGTCACCGGGCGCCCGCGAGCGAACGAAGTGAGCGAGTCCCGAGCGCCAGTCCCTCGGCCGCGGGCCTCGGGAGCTGCGCCGAGGGAGAGCCCGCGTTAGCGCGAGCGGGACGGGCGGAGGGCGCCCCCCGACGATCATGTCGAGGGGGTGAGGCGGCGCACGACGAGCGGCTTCACCCACCAGCTCAGCCCGCTCACCAACAGCGTCACCAGGTAGGAGCAGATGAGAAACAGGATCGTGACCGTCAGCCCCACGGCCGGGTCGATCCCCTGCTCCGCCAGCAGCCAAATCACGGCGGCGTCCTTCGAGCCGAAGCCCACGATGGAAATCGGGACGATCCGCGCAAGGATGCGGCTGAGGGCAACGATTTTCGCCACCAGCAGGAACGAGAGATGGATCCCTAGCGCGTTCAAGATCGCATCCATCTGCAGAAACAGCAGGCTGAAGGCCAGCACGGCAACACCCAGCGGAATGATGAGCGCCGGCGAGGCGAGCTGGCGCAGGCCGGCCCACAACTCGGTCATGTCGATCTGCCACGGCGAGAGCCGCTGCCACTTGCGCGCGAGCCGCCGAAGCGACAGAACCCACACGGTGATGCCCGCGGCGAGCACCACGAGTGCGGCAACGCTCATGATCACGATCCGCTGCACACCCTGGCGCACCGACACCTGTGCTAGCAGCGAGAGCCCCCAGAGGCCACAGCCGATAATCGTCGTCCAGGACAGCAGTTTCTTCATCACCACGCTGGAGAGCGCATAGCCGAAGGTAATGCCGGTGTTCATGGAGATGTACCCGGCCGCGAGGAACTCGCCGACGTGGCCGGGGGTGACCAAGCCGAGGTACTGGCTGGCAAGGTAGGCGACGAGCGTCTTAGGATACGGATGGCGGATGCGCTGCTGCGCAAGCAGCCAGTGCCACGCCAGCGCTTCCAGGAGCAGCTGCAGCACGGTCAGCAGCATGCAAAAACCCAGCCACCCCAGCTTGATGCGCCCCAGCTGCACCTCGTGCTGGGCGGCGGGCAGGCGCAGCAGGATGACGACAAAAGCGAACAACCCCAGGAAGCGAAGCCACCAGACGAGGGAGCCGCGCACCGGCTTGCGATACTGCACCGCTGGCGGCGCAGGCGTGAAGTCTGACTGGGAGATCTCCATGACGCTCATACAAAAACAGCGGTCCGCCTGGACCGCCGTTTTCGTGTTACACGATCTGCGCGAAACGCGCGATGGCCTGCGAGTTACTGAGCTGCAGCTGCCGGCTCGGCCTCGGGCGCCGCAGATTCTGCGGGCTCCGGAGCCATCTCTTCCGCTGGAGCGGCCTCGGCCGGCTCTTCCATAGCAACGGGAGCCATCACGTTGGGCGCCGCAGGTTCCGGTGCTGCCGCGGTGGCGGGCGCCGGTATGAGCGCGGCCAGCTTCACGGTCACGGCATGTCGCTTGGCGGTGTTGATGTCGAAGTTATACTCGACCTCAACAGCCGTTCCCGCGGTCAGGCTGGACGCGGTGGCTGCCACCTCGCCCTGGCTGATCCTGGCGTCTTGGGGAATGTAGATCGGCGTCTCAAAACCGTAGCGGTCCTTCACCTTCAAGAGAGTCGCCGCAGGATCGGTGGAATCCAGCGAGACGACCTCTCCCTTAATGAGCAGGGTCGGGAGCGTCTTCGTCCCCTCTTGCGCACACAGCGGCGTTGCGGTCACCCCTGCGAGCAAGGCCAATCCTACAGCGATTCTAAGCATTGCTGACTTCATACGACTCACCTCCTTCAAGGGTCCTCACTCTTTCAATCGGGTAGGCCGTGGCAGGTACGAGGGAGCAGTATACCGCCTTTTTACCACTTGTCAAGGTACCCGGCCCTTTCCAACCTCTACCCTCCACCCTCCAACTTCACGATGGGACGAGGCGTCGAAAATGGCGGGAGCCGACCTGAAGCACGCCGGTCGCCTGGGCTACTGGAATCAGGGGTGTTGAAACCGGTTTGCCGTCGAGTTTCACCGCCTTCTGGGTCAACAGCCGGCGGGCCTCATTCTTGGTCTTCGCTATCCCTTCGCTGACAATGAGTTGAATCAGGTCAATGTTGCCCTTCCCGTCGGTCTTGGGCTCGCACACCGGCATGTCGCTGGGCGTTTCCTTCTTGGAGAAGACCTTGACGAACTCGTCTTTGGCCGCCCCAGCTGCTGCGGCAGAGTGGTAGAGGGTCACGATCTCCGTGGCCAGCTCAGCCTTGGCATCACGGGGGTTGACGGCGCGGGTCGTAAGCTGCTGCTCCAGCTGGGCGATCCGGACCCGGCCCACGTCGGTCAGCAGGGTGAAGTATTTGATGATCAGGGTGTCGGGGATGGACATCAGCTTGCCGAACATCTCGCCTGCTGGCTCGTTGATGCCGATGTGGTTGCCCAGCGACTTCGACATCTTCTGGACGCCGTCGGTCCCCTCCAGCAGCGGCATCGTGATGACCACCTGCGGCTCCTGGCCGAACGAGCGCTGGAGGTCGCGTCCCACCAGGAGGTTGAACTTCTGGTCGGTGCCGCCGAGCTCCACGTCGGCTTTGAGCATGACGGAATCGTAGCCCTGCATGAGCGGGTAGAAGAGCTCGAGCATGCTGATCTCCTGGCCGGCCTTGAGGCGCCTTTGGAAATCGTCCCGCTCCAGCAGCCGAGCGACGGTGTAGTGGGAGGCGATCTCGACCAGCGTCACGAAGCGAAACGGGGACTCCCCGGCCGACGCGCCGACGAACCATTCGCTGTTGCGCGCCACCCGAAAGCCTCGGGGGTCATGGGTGTCGATGAGCTTGCTGACTTGCTCGACGTACGTCCGGGCGTTGGCCTCCACGTCCCCGGAGGTCATGAGCTTGCGGGTCTTGGATTGTCCGGAGGGATCCCCGACGAGCGCCGTCGCATCCCCGATGAGGAAGACGACCGTATGGCCGAGCGTCTGGAAGTGCTTGAGCTTGCGCAGCAGGACCGTGTGACCCAAGTGCAGATCGGGCGCGGTGGGATCAAAACCGGCCTTGATGATGAGCGGCCTTCGCTGTTCCAGCTTCTTGCGCAGGTCGCCTTCGGTGATGAGCTCCACGACGCCGCGCGTGATGAGTTCGAGTGCTTCAACCTGGCTCATGAAACCTTGTCACCACAGAGACATAGAGAAAAAATCCACAGAGACACAGAAGTACTTTACCATGCCTTGCTCTGTGTTTCTGTGGGATTCTGTGGTTCTGTGGTGTGGCCGTTACGACCCCGACGGGGGCGCATCGGTCGCAGGCAAGTTCTTGTTGCTCAGGCCGATCTTGCGCTCGATCTCATCGAGCTTGATGACCTGGGCACGCACCGTAGAGCCCACCTTGTAGCGCTCATCGAGTTTCTCATTGGGCCCCAGCTCCAGCTCGGACAAGTGCATCAGCCCTTCCACATCTTTCGAGATTTCGACGAACAGCCCGAAGCCTGCGACTTTCGTCACGGTCCCTTCGACGATCGAGCCCATGGAAAACTGCTGGACCAGCTGCGGCCACGGGTCGGGCATGAGCTGCTTCATCCCGAGGGTGATCCGGTGGTTCTCCGGCTCGCAGCTCATGACCATGACGTCGACCATCCGGCCTTTCTTCAGCACTTCGGAGGGGTGATTGATCTTACGCGTCCAGGAGATGTCGGCGTTGTGGAGCATGCCCTCGAGGCCATCCTCCAATTCGATAAACGCGCCGTAATCGGTGAGCTGGCGCACGCGGCCGATGACCTTGGCGCCTGCCTGGTATTTCTCCTTCGAGGTCTGCCAGGGGTCACCCGTGGCCTGGCGCATCCCCAGCGAGAGCCGCTGGTTCTTCGCGTCCACCGCCAGCACCACCGCCTCGATTTCCTGACCCACCTGGAGCATCTCGGACGGGTGCGCCACGCGCTTTGACCAGGAGAGCTCCGAGATATGGACGAGCCCCTCGATGCCGGGCTCGACCTCCACGAACGCTCCGTAGGCGACGATGTTGACGACCTTGCCCTTGATCTTGGTGCTGACCTTGTACTGCTCCTCGGCGTGCTGCCACGGGCTGGGCAAGAGCTGTTTCAAACCCAGCGAGACTTTGTTCGACTGGCGGTCGACCGAGAGGATCACCACGTCGACCTGCTGGCCTACGTTGAGCACGTCGGAGGGGTGGTTGATCCGCCCCCATGAGATGTCGCCGATGTGCAGCAAGCCGTCGATGCCGCCTAAGTCGATGAACGCGCCGAAATCGGTGAGGTTTTTGACGGTGCCGGTGCGCCGCTCGCTGACGGTGAGCGACTCGATGAGGCTCTTGCGGATCTGGTCCTTCTCTCGCATGAGGTAATCGCGGTGGGAGACGACGATGTTCTTGCGCGCGCGGCTGATCTTGAGGATGATGAACTTGAGCGGCTGGTTGACGAGGGCGTCGAGGTTGGCGTAGCCCTTGAAGGAGGCCAGCGAGGCGGGCATGAACGCCTCGATGCCGATATCCACCATGAGGCCGCCCTTCACCTTGCGGATCGGGCGGCCTTCGATGATATCACCCTCCTTGAAGTTGTTGACGATCCGCTCCCAGCCCTTCTGGCGGTCGGCCTTCTGCTTGGAGAGGACCACCATCCCCTGCTCGTCTTCGATGTGCTCGACGAACACCTCGACCTCATCGCCCACCTTCAGGCTCTGCGCATCGCTGAACTCGATGAGGTCGATCGAACCCTCGGACTTGAAGCCGATGTCGACCACGAGCTCCTTGGGGGTGATGGTGATGATCTTCCCCTTGACGATCTGCCCTTCGGTGATCCCGCGCAGGCTCTGCGCGTAGAGCTCTGAGAGCGTGGACGAGGTGTCAGCTGTGCTCATGGTGGTGGTCATGTTGGGGGTTGTGCCAGGTCGCGCCAGGCCTGCGTCACCGCACGCGCCAGCGCCTCATGGCGCTCGCGGGCCGAAACGGTGGTGCCGCCGGCCAGCAGAGGTGCATTAGTATACGGAATCGGCTTGCCGAACGCAACTCGAATTTTCGCCTTGGACGGCCACCGGGCGTCGGGCGGCAGCGCCTGAAAGGTTCCCTGGATCAGCGCCGGCACGACCGGGGTGCGCGCCGTCATCGCCAGCAGCCCGACTCCCCGTCTGGCCTGCCCTAACTGGCCTGAGCATTGCCGTCCCCCCTCCGGAAAGATGGCGACGACCTCACCGTGATTGAGCCGGCGCACCGCCTCCCTCAGGGCGGACACATCCCCCTCGCCGCGCTGCAGTGGGATCACGCCAACCCCCCACATGAACGCCCCCAGCAGCGGATGCGTAAACAGATCGGCCCGCGCCATGAAGCGCAGCCCGCGCGGGCAGGCGGCTGCCAGCGCCGGCGGATCGAAGTAGCTCACGTGGTTGGCGGCGAGCACGAAGGGACCGTCGGCGGGAAGATGCTCCCGGCCTTGGACCTCAAGTCTGAAACCGGCGCGGAAGTAGACCCAGAGGACGAACTTTGAGAAGTCGTAGAACCACGGGATCACGAGTTTACCCCCACACCAAATCGTTACCGCGAGCCCGAATGAGCCCCCACGGTTCAATCTGAATCGAACGCTCTGGTCAGGTACCGGACCCGAGCGGCGATTTGGTGTGGGGGTGGACTCGCCGAAGGATTCGCTGCACGACTTGCCGTACGCTCAGGTGGGTGGTGTCAATCGCCACTGCACCCTTGGGCCGCACGAGCGGGCCGACCCGGCGGTGGCGGTCCAAGCCATCGCGCAACTCGAGCTGTTCCTGGACCTGTGTGACCGGCAGCTGAGTGCGATAGCGTTTCACCAGCTCCCGCTGCCTGCGGTGGGCCCGCACGATAGGATCGGCCTCGAGGAAGAACTTGTGGGAGGCGTGAGGAAACACGACGGAGCCGGTATCCCGCCCTTCCACCACAACCCCCCCGCAGTTGGCCAGTCGCCGCTGCAGCGCCACCATCGCCTGGCGCACCGTCGGATGCTGCGAGACCTGCGCGGCCGCTTCCGTCACTCGCTCGGTCCTGATCTGCTGGGAGATGTCCTGGCCGTCCAGCAGCACGCGCAGCGCCCCGTTGGGCGCGGGTGCCAGCCGCAACGGCAATCGGCGGGCCAGCGCGGTGAGCGCGCCGTCGTCCGTCACCGGATTCAACCCGCGCTCCAGCGCCGCGTACGCGAGCGCGCGGTACGTCGCCCCGGTGTCGAGATACATCAACTTGAGCTGTTTGGCAAGGAGCTTGGCGACCGTGCTCTTGCCCACCCCTCCCGGCCCGTCAATCGTAATGACCAGGCTAGTCGAGCGCATCGCGTTTCGCCTTCGCGCGCGCCAGCAGCCGCAGTAAGCCGGCCTGATCGTGGCGGCTCAGACAGCGGCGCATCGCGTTCCAGTGCCGGTCAAATCGCGCCATGTGGCCCAGCAGCGCCCGGCGGTTGGTGAACAAGATGTCGTCCCACAAATCCGGAGGGCTCTTGGCGATGCGGGTGAGTTCAAGGAAACTGGGCGGTGTAACGGCCAGCGCACCGGCGTTGACACTGTTGACGAGGGCATAGGCGAGCAGATGCGGCAGGTGGCTGGTCGCACCCAGCAGCTGATCATGCGCTTCGGGACTCATGGTCACCACGCGCCCGGTCAGCGGTGTCCAGAGCCGCCGCGCTATTCGCAGCGCGCGGCGGCTGGTCCGCGGCGTCGACGTCAGAATGCACACCGCGCCATCGAACAGGCGGGGATGCGCAGCGTCGATCCCGCGCTGCTCCGAGCCGGCGAGCGGATGCGCCCCAACAAACGCAACGCGGCTGGGCAGCCGGCGCTCCAGCTCGCTGACGAGGCGCCCCTTGGTGCTGCCCACGTCGGTGAGCACGCTGCCCGGTGGCATCCACTTCGCGGCGCGCAAGGCGATGGGCACGATGTCATCCACGGGTGTGGCGAGAACCACCAGATCCGCCTCGCGCACGGCGCGCTTCACGTCACTCGTGCCGACATCAATTGCGCCGCGCCGCTTCGCGCGGCGCAGCGTCGAGACCTTGCGGCTGAAGCCCACCACAGTCGAGGCGAGCCGACGGCGACGGATGGCCATCCCCATGGAGCCTCCGACTAAACCTAATCCGATGATCGTCACTTGCCTGAAAAGTGCCATCGAGTATTTTGTGTCATGTGGATTGTGTCATGTGTCATGTAAGAACCAAAACATGCGGTCTTTCCGGTTACATGACACATGACACAATCCACATGACACACGTTGGTTGTACGCTTACAGGTCGCGCCCCACGGCACGGGCCACTTTACGGGCGTCTCGCATCAGCTCCACGAACCGCTTGGGCAGGAGCGATTGCGGGCCATCGGAAAGCGCCACTTCAGGGTTGGGATGGACCTCAATCATCAAACCGTCCGCTCCGGCGGCCACGGCGGCCTTGGCCATCGGGCTGACGTACTCCCATGACCCGGTGCCGTGGCTCGGATCGACGACGATCGGCAGATGAGACAGCTTCTTGATGACCGGCACGGCGTTGAGATCGAGCGTGAAGCGCGTCTGATCCTCAAAGGTGCGGATGCCCCGCTCGCAGAGGATCACGTCGAAGTTGCCCTGGCTGAGAATGTATTCCGCGGCGAGGAGGAACTCCGTGATCGTCGCGGAGAGGCCGCGCTTGAGCAGCACGGGTTTGTGGGTCTGGCCGACTTCCTTGAGCAGCTCGAAGTTCTGCATGTTGCGCGCGCCGATCTGCATGATGTCGGCGTACTTTTCCACCAGCTCGATGTCGCGGCTGTCCATCAGCTCCGTGACGACGTTCATCTGGAGCCGGTCGCCGACGTCGCGCAGCAGCTTCAGCCCATCCTCGCCCAATCCCTGGAAGGAGTACGGGGAGGTCCGAGGCTTGAACGCGCCGCCGCGCAGAATCTGCGCGCCCGCCGCCTTGACGGCCTTGGCGGTCTCGAAGAGTATCTCGCGGTTCTCCACCGAGCAGGGCCCGGCCATGATCACCAGCTCCTTGCCGCCGATCTTGACGCCGTGGACATTGACGACGGTCGATTCGGGCTTGAACTCGCGGGAGACGAGCTTGTACGGCTTGAGGATGGGCATCACCTTCTCGACGCCCGGGATCACTTCGAGCGGCTGGGCGCGCAGCGCATCCTCCGAGCCGATGACGCCGATGATGGTGCGCTCGGTCCCCCTCGAGAGCATGGGTTTGAGGCCCAGCGCCTTGATGCGTTCGATCAGATGATCGATCTGCTTTTTCGTGGCGTTCGGCTTAAGTACGATAATCATGAGAAGTCCTCCCTTGCCATCTGTTAGCGTGTTGGCGCGTTGCGCGTTTGCGCGTTTCCGTTCTCAACGCGCAAACACGCTAACGCGCTAACGTCTCTTTGAACGCGCGAATGAACCTCCGATTTTCAGCGGTGGTGCCAATCGTCACCCGGATGCAGCCGGAGAGCTTCCACGCGCTCATCTCGCGCACGATGACGCCACGCGCCAGCAGCCTGCGCGCCACCTCGGCAGCACCGGTCCCCAAGTCGAGGAGAATGAAATTCGTGACGCTCGGCACATGGCGCACGTTCAGCCGATCCAGCTCTTTCGTGAGGTAGCGGCGTCCCTCCTGGACGAGGCGCCGTGTGCTGGCCAGAAACGCCGTATCCGCCAGCGCCGCTTCGGCGGCGGCCTGGGCAAGACTGTTCACGTTAAAGGGCTCGCGCACCTGATTCATGGCCGCGACCAGCGACGGCTGCGCGATACCATAGCCGACGCGCAGACCGGCCAGCCCGTAGGCCTTGGAGAAGCTGCGCGTGACGATCAGCGGGTAGTCCATCACCCATGCGAGCGTCTGCGGATAATCTGGCGCATCGACGAACTCGTAGTAGGCCTCATCCACCATCACGATCGTGTCGCTAGACAGGTCGCGTAGAAACTCGCTCAGCGCTTTCTTGGTCACGTACGTGCCGGTCGGATTGTCCGGGTTCGCGATGAAGACCAGCTTGGTGTGCGGGGTGACCGCGGCCCTCATGGCGGCCAGATCATAGCGGTAGTTGCGCAGCGGCACGACTGACACCGAGGCCCCGCAGGCCCTGGCCTGCAGCTCGTAGATGAGAAACGTCGGCTGCGCGACGACCACCTCATCGCCGGGATCGACGAACGCGCGAAGTGCCAGGACGATGAGCTCATCCGACCCGTTGCTCGCGAGGACCGTGTTGGGATCCACGCGCAGCTTCTTGGCGAGTGCCGCGCGCAACCGCGTGCACTGCGCGTCAGGGTAGCGGTGGAGCGACCCCGTCGCCGCGCGCAGCGCCGCCAGCGCCTTCGGCGACGGCCCCAGGGCGTTCTCGTTGGAGGCGAGCTTGATCACCGAGGAGAGCTTGAGCGTGCGCTTGACTTCCTCGATCGGCGTGCCCGGACGATAGGTGCCCAGCGTGCGCACCACGGCGCGCGCGCGCGCATCCACAGCCGCCGCGCTCATCTGCGCCCCCGTCTGACCGGCACCATCGGGTAGGAGCCGAGCAGCCGCAAGAACGCGGTCGAGCGCTCCAACGCCTTGAGCGCGCGCTTGACCCGAGGCTCCGAGGCGTGCCCCTCGACATCGATAAAGAAGAGGTACTCCCACGCCTTGCGCTTCGATGGCCGTGATTCGATTTTCGTCAGATTGATCCCTTCCCGCTGAAACGGCACCAGCGCGTCATGCAAGGCACCCGGCCGGTCTTTGAGCGCCAACAGGATGGAGGTCTTGTTGCGCCGAGCCTTGGGCGGCTGGTGCTTGCCTAGGATGAGAAAGCGTGTCTTATTCTCCCGGTCATCCGGAATCGGCACCGCCGTCAGCCGGTATCGAGCCGCCGCTTCCTTGCGGCCGATGGCCGCGATCGGCTTGACCCGCGCGGTCGCGCGGGGTGCTCCGTGATGGGCCACGTGCTCCACCGCTTCCGAGGTGGAGTTGGTCTCCATCAGACTCACGCGCCTGGACAGCCGTGTTGCAATCCACCGGCGGCACTGGGCAAGCGCTTGCGGGTGCGAGTAGACCGCCTCCACCTCGGACGGACGGATGCCCGGCTGCGTGATGAAGTGGTGGTGGATCGGAAACTCGATCTCGCCCACGATCTTCACCGGCGAATCCTTGAAGTCGATGAAACGGTCGAGCGTGTGCGTCACCGACCCCTCGAGCGAGTTCTCGATGGGCACGACGCCGCACTCCGCCTTGTCGCGCTCAACAAGCGTGAACACGTCATCCACCGTCGGCTCGTGGATGTAGCGGCTGCCTATCCCAAACGTGGCCTGCGCCGCGACATGGGTATTGGTCTGCTCGGGTCCCAAGTACGCGATGGTCCTGACGCTCATCGTGATCGCTTTCGCTCTCGTTGTCGACGGCGGCATTCGCTGAGGATCGCCTGGAAAATGCGCTTCACCGCGCTCGCGGAGAGCGGCCCACGGTTGGCGCGGCTGACGCGCCGCAACACAGAGGCCTCGCGCTTGGGGTCGAAGACGGGCCACTTCGTTCGATCCTTGATGCGGCCGATGATCAACGCGAGGCTCGCGCGCTCGCTGATGGTGCGCAACAGCCGCTCATCGAGGCGGTCGATGCGACGGCGCACTACCGCGAGCTTGGGCGCGGGCCGGCCGTCACGACCCATCGGCAGGTCCCTCGCCACGTCCCGCCGCTGCGCTCGGAACTCGCTCGGGATTTCGCCCCGCGGACTGGACCGCGGGGCTCAATGCCGCGACCGGCGCCGCTTCAGGTTGCGGGGCCGGTGCGGCCTCGGGCTCCTGGATGGTCGGCAGCTGCAGTTGCGGCAGCGATTCCAGGGATTTCAATCCGAAGTGTCGCAAGAACTCCATGGTGGTCCCATAAAGGAACGGACGTCCCGGGCTCTCTTTGCGTCCGGCGAGCCGGACGAACCGGCGCTCGATAAGCGTCTCGAGCGAGGCGCTGACATCGACACCGCGGATCGCCTCGATCTCCGCCTTTGTGATCGGCTGCCGGTACGCGATGATGGCGAGCGTCTCCAGCGCCGCGGCGCTGACCGAGTCGGGCTTAGGGCTGGCGAGTGCCCGCTGAATCCAAGGGGCGAGCTGCTGGTCGGTGACGAGCTGGTAGCCGCCGGCGACCTCCTGAATGTGAAACGCCCGCGACGCGCCGGTGTACTCTGCGTTGAGTGTCTGCATGAGCGAGCGCACCTGCGGCGGCTCCAGGTCCGGCAGGATCTCGCAGATGCGCTTGAGTGCAAGCGGCTGGCCGAACACAAACAACATGCCTTCAATGATTCGTTTCGCTTGTGCGTGATCCATTTTCAGTACCCGTCTTCGATAAGATAGATGACGCCGATTTTGAAAGACGATTGCGCCGATTGGTTCGCATAACACAAGTCAATCGGCGGAATCGCTTTTTCAAATCGGCGAAATCGGCGTCAGGTTTCTCCCCCACGACATTCGATCAGGATGTCACTGAACTGGCGCGCCTGGACGGCGCGCGCCACGCGCTGGCGCATGAGCTCAAGCAGCGCCAAAAACGTCACCACAAGCTCCAGCTTCGTTTTCTCCGCCGTGAAGATTTCCAAAAACCGCACCTGGCGCCGAACCGTCAGGAGCACGCGCAACTCCTGCACCTTCATCTCGACGGTCCACGGCTCGACCTTGACTTCGTAGACCGGCGCGCTGGCTTTGCCCAGCACGCGGCCAAAGGCGGTCACCAAGTCGGTGAGACCGACCTCACACGGTTCCTCTGACACCGGCACCTCGCCTTCCACGGAGCCGGCGGCGGTCCTGGTGAAATGTTTGTGCTGCAGCGCGTGCAGCTCGGCGAGCAGCTGCGCGACCGTCTTGAACTGCTCGTACTCCTTGAGCCGACGCTCGAGCTCCTCGAGGCTAATCGGCACTTCCTCGTCTTCCGGTGCGGCCGGCGGCTGCGGGAGCAGCCCGCGCGCCTTGATGGCGATCAGCGTGCCCAAGAGCGGCAGCGGTTCAGCGAGCTCGTTGAGGTTGACCCCGCTGCGTTTGACCTCGACGAGGTACTGCCCCGTCAGATCGACGAGTTTCACGAGGAAAATGTCCACAAGGTTGAGCTTCGCCAACTCCACTAGGAGTGGAAGGGGCCCTTCGTAGATGTCAGCGTCGATTTCGTAGCGCATCCCCGTACGGGACTGTCCCATTTTTCGCGGGCACATCTGCGTAGCGAAAAATGGGACTGTCCCGCTCGTATCAACGTTGCGTACCTGCCAACCCGAACGCTTCTCTGATTTCAGTCATCGTCTTCTGCGCCACCGCGCGCGCCTTCGCCGCACCCTCCTGCAACATCTGCTCCACCTGCCCCTGGCCCCTTCGTTCGCGTGCGGCGCGAAACGGCTCGGTCAGGCGCACGACGATCTCGGCGAGCTCCTGCTTGTTCTGCACGCAGCCCCGCTTCGCCCCGGCGCATTCGTCCCAGACCTTCTTGTAATTCGCCGGCTCGAACATGCGCCAGTAGTTGCAGACGTTGCAGGTGTCCGGATGCCCAAGATCGGTCATCTTGATCCGCGTAGGATCGGTGAACATCTTCTGCACGACCGCGCGGATCGTCTGCGCCGACTCGGAGAGGTTGAGCGTATTGCCGTAGCTCTTCGACATCTTCCGCCCATCGGTGCCCAGCAGCTTCGGCGCTTCGGTCAGCAGCGCCTTGGGCTCCGGAAAGATCTCGCGCTTGAGCAGAAAATGCAGCCGGCGCACGATCTCGCGCGTGAGCTCCAGGTGCGGCAGTTGATCTTCCCCGACGGGCACGACGTGCGCCTTGTAGAGCAGGATGTCCGCCGCCTGCAGCACCGGATAACCCAAAAAGCCGTACGTCGTCAGGTCGCGCCCCTGGACTTCGCGCAGCTGCTCCTTGTAGGTGGGCACCCGCTCGACCCAGCCCAGCGGCGTGATGATAGAGAGCAGCGTGAACAGCTCGAAGTGCTCCGGCACGTCCGACTGGCGAAAGATCACGCTGCGCGCAGGATCGATGCCGTAGGCTAGCCAGTCGGTGACGTTGTCGGCGGCCCACTCGCGGATGCGCTGCGGATGCTCATACTCGCTCATGAGCGCGTGGACGTCGGCCACCATGAAGAAGCACTCGTACTCTTCCTGCAGCTTCTGCCAGTTGGACAAGGCACCAACCAGGTGGCCTAGATGCAGCTGCCCTGTCGGCCGCATCCCGCTGAGGACTCGCTGTTTCATCGACTAGCAACCAGCAACCAGCAACCGGCAACACAGAATCGTTGGAGCGCTTGAAGGGTTAAAAGCATGGTCTTTCAGGGACGAGGCTCACAATGCCGCCTTGCGGGTTGCTTGTCGCTGGTTGCTGCCGTTGTTCACGCCAATTTGCGGGCGATCTTCTTCAACTCCCAGGCCTCGAGGAAGTCGCCGACCTGAAAATCCACGTTGCCCTCGAGGGAAATCCCGCACTCGAGCCCCTCCTGCACTTCGCGGGCATCGTCCTTGACGCGCTTAAGGTTGCTGATCTTGCCTTCAAACACGCGATCTTTCCCGCGGATGACGCGCATCGTCGCATCCCGCCGGACGATCCCCTTGGTCACCATGCAGCCGGCGACCATGCCGATCTTTGACACCTGGAAGAGCTTGCGCACTTCGGCTCGTCCCAACAACGTCTCTTCAATCTTCGGCTCCAGCAACCCTTCGATCGCGGCTTTGACGGCGTTCACCAGCTCGTAGATGATCTGGTAGATGTGCAGATCGACGCCCTCGGCCGCAGCCAGCACCTGCACCTTCGGCTCGATCCCGACGTGGAAGCCGGCGATGATGGCATCCGAGGCGGCAGCCAGAATCACGTCGGACTCGTTGATGTCTCCGACCCCCATGTGGAGGATCTTGAACGTGACCTCGTGCTTCTCATCATCAAGTTTCTCCAGGCTCTGCACGATGGCCTCCAGCGACCCCTGGACATCCGACTTGAGGATGAACCGCAGCTCCTTGAGCTTGCCCTCGGCGATGCGCTGGTGGAGATCCTCAAGCGTCACCCGCTTGGGATGCGTGATGGCTTCTAGCGCCCGCCGTTCCCGGCGATGCTCCACCATCGTCTTCGCGAGTTTTTCATCTTCGACGACGAGGAAGCGATCGCCGGCGCGCGGCACTTCGGGCAGGCCGAGAATCTCGACCGGCCTGGAGGGGCCGGCCTCTTTGATGCGGTGGCCGCGATCATCGGCCATGGCACGCACCCGCCCGACCAGATCTCCGACGACCACGGTCTGGCCTACCTGCAGCGTCCCGTGCTGCACCAACAGCGTTGTGACCGGGCCCCGCTCCTTCGTCTGTTTGGCCTCAACCACCGTGCCCTGCGCCGACACCACCGGATCGGCCTTGAGCTCGAGCACTTCGGCTTGCAACAGGATCATCTCCAGCAGCTGATCGATCCCCTGGCGGGACTTCGCCGACACCGGCACCATGACGGTCTTGCCGCCCCAGTCCTCCGCGACCAGCTCGTACTGGGTCAGCTGCTGTTTCACTTTTTGGATGTTGGCTTCCGGCTTATCGACTTTATTGAGCGCGACCATGATCGTCACACCTGCCGCCCTGGCGTGATCGATCGCCTCCACCGTCTGCGGCATGACCCCATCGTCCGCGGCCACGACAAGGACCACGACATCGGTCACGTTGGCGCCGCGGGCGCGCAGCGCGGAAAACGCTTCATGGCCCGGCGTGTCGAGAAATGTCACGTGGCCTTTCTCCACCGCGACTTCGTACGCGCCGATGTGCTGCGTGATGCCGCCGGCTTCCTTCTCCGCGACTTTCGCCTCTCGAATCGCATCGAGCAGGCTCGTCTTGCCGTGGTCGACGTGGCCCATGAAGGTGACGACCGGCGCGCGCGGCGTCATCCTGGCCGGATCGGGTGCCGCCGCCTTGAAGAGCTGCTCCTCGAGTGTGGGCTGTGGCAGCACTTCGCAGTTAAACGTCCGCGCAACTTTGGTGGCCACGGCCTCATTGAGCGGCTGCACCATGGAGGCATAGGTTCCCTGCTGCATGAGGTATTTGATCACCTCGCTGGCCTTGACTTCCATCTTGTCGGCCAAATCTTTCACGGTGATCGGAAAGCGCAGCTCAAGCTGCTTGGGAGGCGCTGGTGGTGCAGCTGGAGCTGGTGGCGCGGGTGCCGCCGGTTTGGGCGCAGGTGCTGCGGCCGCCGTCTTGGACCTTGGTGCCGCGACCGGTGGTGCGTCGGGCTTCGGTTTGGACGCAAGCGGCGGCGCGCTTGGTGGAGCCGCGTGAGCTGCCGGACGCGCCACAGGGGGTGCGGTCACCTTTCGCGGCAGTGGAGGCGCGGTCACAGTGGCCGCTGCCGCAACGGTCTTGGTCGCTGTCGTCTTCGTCCGCACCGTGCTCTTGGCGGATGCCGCCGCGCGAGTCGTCGCGGCCTTGGCGCGCGCTGATGGTGCTGCCGCGGCCACGGTCTTCTTCGGCGCGCGTATCGCCAGCAGCTTGCGCACGCGGTTGATGGAGTTGGCGTCCAGCGTGCTCGCAGGGCTTGCGGCTGGAATTCTCAGCGACTTGAGCTTGTCCAGCAGCTCCTTGGAGGTCAACTTGAGATCTTTGGCGAGCTCGCTGACGCGCATGGGTTATGCGGACGGCTCTTCCGTCGTCGGTTCCTCTGGTTCCGTCGATTCCTCTGGCTCGGACTTCTCCTGCGCCTCGCTCGGTTCGTCCGCTGGCGGCGAAGCGTCCGGCTCCGCGGCTTCCGCTTCCGGCTCCATCGTCTTTGCACTCGCTGTCTCGGTCTCCGGCGCTGCACCCGACGCACGCGCCTGTTGGGCGAGCTCGATGAGCCGCTGGGCGGTCTTCTCACCGATCCCCTTGACAGCGGTCAACTGTTCGAGGGTCATGCCGGCGAGCTGCTCGACGGTCGTGATCTCCGCCTCGCGCAGCCGCTCCTCGAGCTTGGGACCAACGCCGGCGAGCGCTTGCAGCGTCGCAGCGGGGCCTGCCGGCGCGCTTGGGGCTAGCTGCGATTTGCTCTTGATCTCCAGCTGCCAGCCCGTGAGCTTGGAAGCGAGGCGCACATTCTGCCCCCGCTTGCCGATGGCCAGCGAGAGTTGGTCGTCATCGACGATCACCAGGGCCTGCTTCGCCTCTTCGCTGAGCTGGATCTCGCTAATTTTAGCCGGCGAGAGGGCAGCGGCGATGAACTCTTTGATAGCCTCGTGCCAGCGGATGATGTCGACCTTCTCGCCGTGCAGCTCGCGCACGATGTTCTTCACGCGCGTGCCGCGCATCCCGACGCACGCGCCGACGCAATCGACTTTCTCATCTGTGGACGCGACGGCAATCTTCGTCCGGTCCCCCGCCTCGCGGGCGATCCCTTTGATCTCCACGATTCCCTCGCTGATCTCCGGCACTTCGAGCGCGAAGACGCCGCGGATGAACCCCTCGTGGGCTCGCGAGAGCACGATCGCCGGCCCCTTGGCGCCCTTGCGAACCTCCAGCACAAAGCCCTGCAGACGCTCACCCTGGTGAAACTCCTCGTGGGGAATGCGCTCGGCTTTGGGCAAGATGGCTTCGGCGCGGCCGAGCTCCACGATGATGTCGCCTCGCTCGAATCGGTGGACCGCGCCGGTCACGATATCGCCGAGGCGGTTCTGGAACTCGGTGAAGACGACGTCCCGCTCTGCCTCGCGGATCTTCTGGATGATGACCTGCTTGGCGGTCTGGGCCGCGATACGGCTGAAGTCGACGTTGGCCAGCTCCTTGTGGTCGGAGACGACCGCCACGTGGCCTGTCTGGCGGTCGATGGTCACCGTCACTTCCTGGTCTTCCCTGGCCCCGACGCTCTTCTTGGCCGCCGTGGCAAGGGCTGACTCGACCGCCTGGATGAGGATCTCGCGGTCGATGCCTTTGTCCCGCTCGATGGCTGAGAGTATGGATAAGAGTTCCCCGTTCATGTGAGTCTGGAAGTTGGAGGTTGGAGGTTGGAGGTTGGAAAAAACCGATTGTCCAACTTCCAGCTTCCACCTTCTACCACTACCATCGCAATGTTTTTCTCGCTACACGGACCTGCGCCAACGGGATGGTCAGGTTTCCCGACGTGGTTTTCATCACAATCGCTTCAGGCTGCACCGCCAGCAGCATGCCCTGCAACTCGCGGTGGCGGCCTTCTTCGACGTTCAGCTCCAATCGCAGCTCCTCGCCGAGGGCGCGCTCAAAATCCCGCTTGCTCACCAGCGGCCGATCGAGGCCCGGCGAAGACACCTCGATCGTGTAGCGCGAGTCGATGAGGTTGGCGGCCTCAAACGCCTCGCCCAGGCGGCGGTTGACCGCCGAGCACTGCTGAATCGTCACCCCGCCAGGCCGATCCACGAGCAGGCGCACGAGGAGCTGGCCGCCCTGCGGGCGGCACGTGAGTTCCACCAGCTCCATACCGGCCTCCGTCACGATCGGCTCCACCAACTCTCGAACTTCGGTATCAGATACCATTTTTCGAAAATGAGCGGCCGTAGAACAAAAAAAGTGGGCGAACCCACTTTGTCTGGTCTTCTTAAGCTGGTAACAATCTACTACAGCGTCGAGAAGTTGTCAAGCAGTTTGCCGCGCGTGGGGAGGGCGGCTGGGCCTGGCAGGACATTCGCCCGCCGCATCGCTGGCGCGCCCCGGCGAGGCGCGCTGCGCTCTCAACATTGCTCGCTCCCCCGCCTGCGGCGGGGTCCATGCCCGCTCGCAATGTTAAGGTGCGGCGTGGCGAATGTCCTGCCACCCGCCGCCGGCGCGTGCTCGAGGTGCGCCCGGCCACCCCTAGCCGCCATCTTCTTAGGGACCGCGTGTTCCAATATGGATCGCTCACCGGGCCCCCGACGGACCCGGCGAGCGATTCGCGGGCTCAGCCCGGCGGAGGCGAACTGTTGTTCCCGGACGGCCACCTTGTCCGACGAGCCCCAGACGGGCGAGGAGTTGGGTGGCCGGTGCGCCGCAGCCGGGCGATCAGAGCCCGCGCCGGAGCGAGCGGGTCGGTCGGGGGCCCGGTACTATACTTCAGTGAAGTTTGGTGAGGAGACTCTGGACGGTGGTGAGGAGGGATTGGGGGGTAGCGCGGTGTTTCTCTTTGGTGGCGCGCATGACGAGTTCGAGTTGGTGTTCGGTTTGCCACACCTTGCCGATGATCACTTGGAGGGGGATGCCAATCAGGTCCCCGTCTTTGAGCTTGCTGCCGGGTGACTGGTCGCGGTCATCGAGCAGCGTCTCCAGGCCGGCCGCCTCCAACGCATCGTGCAGCTCAGTCCCGAGGCGCGCGGAGGCCTCATTATCCTTCTCCATCACGCTGATGAGCACCTGAAAGGGGGCGAGCCCCGGCGGCCAGATGATGCCGTTCGCGTCATGATGCTGCTCGATGGCCGCGGCAACGATGCGGTTCACCCCGATGCCGTAGCAGCCCATAATCATCGGCTTCACGGCCCCGGAGAAATCCTGCACCTCGGCGCCGAGTGCTGTGCTGTACTTGGTCCCAAGCTTGAACACGTGGCCTGACTCGATCGCCGCCACAAACGTCAGCGGGCCCTGGCACTTCGGGCAGGCGTCCTCTTTGGTGACGAAGCGCAGATCGGCGACCGTGGTGAGTGTAAAGTCTCGGCCGGGGTTGACGTTGATCAGGTGCGTTTCGGCCTGATTGGCGCCGGTCACCGCGTTGACCATCTGCGTCACCGCCTGATCAACGAGCAGCTTCACGCCGGCGAGCTTGACCGGCCCGGTGAACCCCATGGGCGCCCCGCTGAGCCGCTCAATCGTCTGCGCGCTTGACAGCTTGATATGCGCTGAGCCAACGACCCGCGCGAGCTTGGCCTCGTTGACGTCGTGGTCGCCGCGCACGAGCACCGCCACGTGATCCTTATCGATATCGTAGATCAACGTTTTAATCAACTGGCTCGGCTTTACCTTGAGGCACTGGCTCACCTGCTCGACGGTATGCTTGCCTGGCGTCTTGACGGCTTCGAGCGGCTTCGCCGAGGAGGCTGGAGGCTGGAGGCTGGAGGCTGGAGGTGAACATTTGGCGGCTTCAAGGTTCGCGGCATAGCCGCACGTTTGACACCGGACGACGCGATCTTCGCCGCTGTCCGCCGGCGCCATGAACTCATGCGACACATCGCCGCCCATGATCCCGGGATCCGCCTCACACGCCAGCACCGTGAGCCCGCAGCGTGTGAAGATGCGTTGGTAGGCCTCGTACATCGCCTGGTAGCTGCGGTTCAACCCGTCAACATCGATGTCGAAGCTGTAGGCGTCCTTCATCAAGAACTCTTTCGAGCGGATCACGCCGCCGCGCGGTCTCGGCTCATCGCGGAACTTCGTCTGGATTTGATAGACGGTCACGGGGAGTTGCTTGTGAGACCGGATCTCCTTGAGTAAATCGGTGACGACCTCCTCGTGGGTCGGCCCGAGCGCTACTTCTTTGCCCGTACGATCTTTGAAACGGATGAGCACATCGCCGAGCACCTCGTAGCGGCCGGTCGTTTTCCACAAGTCCACGGGCTGGAGCACCGGCATCAGCAGCTCCTGAGCGCCGGCGCAGTTCATCTCCTCGCGCACAATGGCCGCGGCCTTCTGGAGAGCTCGCAATCCGAAGGGGAGATACGAATACGCGCCGGAGCCTAAGCGCCGGATGAGCCCGGCGCGCAGCATCAGCTTGTGGCTGATCGCCTCGGCTTCTTTGGGGTCTTCACGTAGGGTTGGTAAGAAGAACTTCGACCATCGCATCAGTCAACCAGCATCTCTTGGATCACGGTCTTGATGGCGGTAATGGCCCGCGCGTCCAACCGTCCTAACCGTCTGACCAATCGCCGCGTGTCAACGGTCCGAATTTGGTCGAGTGCGACCCATCCTGATCGTTTCGCAAATTTGACGCCGATCCGGCTGGGGTAGTGGTGCATTTTCGTCGTCATCGGGGCGATGATGACGGTGGCGAGTTGTCGGTTCATTTCATCCGGAGAAATGAGGACGCATGGACGCGATTTCCTCATTGCATGGCCGAAGGCGGGATCTAGAGAGACAAGGACAACGTCATACTGGCTGTTCACCATTTCCAGCCGGGGAAGTCCAAGTCAATGTTGTCATTGATCAACAGCTGGTCGTCGCCTCGCGCATGCATCTCCTTGAAAGCAGCCTCCCACCCCGCGCGCGGCTGGCGCTTCGTCGGGCGAATGATGATCGTTTCTCCTTTCACGATCAAATCAACGGCCTGCTGGATGTGACACAGGTCTAAGAGAGCTCGCGGGATCCGCACCCCTTTTGAGTTTCCAATCGGAACGATCCGTGCTTTCATCTCCATCCTCCTTGAGCCGTGTCCTTCCATCCTTATTGTAATTATAATGTAATTACACACGACCGTCAAGACCTTCAACACTCTTTCAGACGTTCGTGCAGGATGCGCAAGAAATACTACACCCGCCACATCGCAGTGGCGAAGAGGCTAGACGCTAGCGGACTTTTTCGGTCGCAGGAAGATGTACACCATGCATCCGATGCCGGCAAAAAGGATGAAGAGAATCCAGAGGAGTTTTATCTTCCCAGTCAACTGTGGATTGCGTATCGAATCCACCAGCGCCCATATAAAGACGCCGAGGTAGAGCAACACAAGCCCAACCGCCAGAACCATCCGCACGACTTCGTCCATGTCCATGTCTCCTCCGCTAGCGACTCAGGACGATTTCCTCACCCAACAAACGTTTTACCTCATCCAGGAGGGCGTTGACCATCTCAGCTTCGGCGACGCGGCGGACCTGGAGGCCCTTGCGGTAGATGACCCCCACGCCGCCGCCGCCGGCCATGCCGACGTCGGCATGCTCCGACTCGCCGGGGCCGTTGACCACGCAGCCCATCACGGCGACGGTCAGCTCGCGCGCGCGCGGCTCCTGCTGCGCCAGGGCGTCCAGGCGGCGCTCGACCTCTTTCGCGATGCCGACCACGTCGATCTCGCACCGGCCGCAGGAGGGGCACGCGATGACGTTGCTATTGAACCGGCGCAGCCCGACCGACTCGAGAATGCGCTGCGCGACCTTCACTTCCTCGATCGGATCGCCGGTGATCGACACGCGGATGGTATCGCCGATCCCCTCAGCCAGCAGCGCCCCGATGCCGATCGACGACTTCACGGTGGAGGCTTCCAGCAACCCCGCCTCGGTCACGCCGAGGTGAAACGGGTAGTCGCATAGCTGGGCCATGCGCCGGTACGCCGCCATCATCTGCAGGACATCCGAGGACTTCAGCGAGAGGACGATGTCGTCAAAGCCGAAACCTTCCAGCAGCCGCACGGACTTGAGCGCGCTTTGCACGATGGCCTCGACCAAATTGTCACGATGGGCGGCTTCGCACTCAGGATCCAGCGACCCGACATTCACGCCGACACGAATCGGAATGCGCCGCTCCTTCGCCCGATCGACGACTTCGCGCACGCGCTCAGCGTGGCGGATGTTGCCCGGGTTCCAGCGGATCTTGTCGAACCCCGCCTCGATCGCGGCGATCGCAAACTGCGGATGAAAGTGGATGTCGGCGACCAGCGGCACCTTGTTTGCCTCGCGCCGGATCTCGGGCAGCGCCTTCGCGGCCTCGATGGTCGGCACCGCCACACGCACGATCTCGCAGCCGGCCGTGGCCAGCGCGCGAATTTGGCGCGCGGTCGCCTCGATATCCGTCGTGTCGGTCTTCGTCATCGACTGGATGGAGACCGGCGCGTCGCCTCCGATGACGATCTGCTGCACCTTAACCGGCCGTGTCTTTCGTCGTGCAATCATTTGCCTATAGATTGATTACGCCGATTTTGCGAAGATGATTTCGCCGATGGGCTTGTAACACATGAATCGGCGGAATCGCTTTTTACAATCGGCGAAATCACCTTTCACGGTTTGACCCACTCCAACACTTTGTCGAGCAGCCCGAACCGGCTGATATCGTTCACACAGATCATCAGCACCATTGCGATGATGAGCACAAAGCTCACTTGAGCTGAGCGCTCCTGGATGACCGGGCTGACGGGTGTGCCGCGCAGCTTCTCCAGCAACATGAAGAACAGGTGCCCGCCGTCGAGAATCGGGATCGGAAACACGTTAAAGATCGCCAGGCTCAAGCTGAAGAGGCTCACCAGCGAAAGCAGCGGCGCCCATCCCAGACGCACCGCTTCCGAGGTCAAAAAGATGATCCCGATGGGCCCGGTCACCGAGTCGCGCATGGAAATCTTTCCGGTAGCCATCGACCACAGCGAGAGAAACGTTTGGCCGACCCACTCGTTCTGCTGGTGAAATGTCCGGCCGATGGCCGCGATTGGACCCACGCGGGTCGCCTGAAACTCGCCGCTGGGCGAAATACCGATCAGGCCGACCGTCTTGGTCTGGCCGAACGGATCGGTGATCGACTTCGGCTTCGGCGTGACGGTCACGGTTGTGGTCGCGTCGGCGCGCCGCAGGCGCAGCGTCAGCGGCTGGTTCGGCGAGCGGTAGATGAGCTTGGTCAACTCATCCCAGGTCCGAATGCTCTGGTCGTTGATCGCCAGGACGCGATCGTCCACCTGCAGCCCCACCGCCTGCGCGGGCATGTGATCGATCACCTTGCCCACGATGGGCAGCAGCTCAGGAAACCCGGTCACAAACATCACCCACAGCGTGAGGAGTGCCACGAGATAGTTGACCAGCGGCCCAGCGAAGACAATGGCCGCGCGCGTCCTGACCGGTTTCGCGAGATACTCCCACGGCTGGGGTGCTTGCTCCGTGTGGTTCTCGCCGGCCATCTTGACATAGCCGCCCAGCGGGATGGCGCTCACCGCGTACTCGGTGTCCCCCCGCGTCCAGGCGAACAGCCGCGGTCCGAACCCGACCGAAAACCGCAGGACGCGCACGCCGGCCCAGCGCGCGGCCACAAAATGGCCGAACTCGTGAACGACCACCAAGAGCCCGAGCACGAACACCGAGACTAACGCAGCGACCATTGATGGAGAACCTCATGTGCGGTCTTGCGAGACCAGGCATCAACAGAGAGAATATCATCGAACGTCGGTTGGCTCATCGGCATGTGCTGCTCCATCGTATCCTCGATGACCCGAGGAATGTCGCTGAAGGCGATCTGCTCCTCCAAGAAGGCGCGCACGGCCACATCGTTGGCGCCATTGAGCACGACACAAGCACTCCCGCCCACCCGCGCCGCCTCTAGTGCTAGGCGCAGGCAGGGAAACAGGTCCGGCTCCAGCTCGAAAAAGTGCAGCGATGAGAGCTGTGTGAGCGACAGCCGCGGCAGGCTCATCTCCCACCGCTGGGGAAAACTCAGCGCATACTGAATAGGCAAACGCATGTCGCAGGGGCTCAACTGCGCCAGCATGGCGCCATCGACTAGCTCAACCAGCGCATGCACGGCGGCCTCGGGATGGATGACCACCTTCAGCCGCTCGAGCGGCATCTCGAAGAGCCACTGCGCCTCGATGACCTCCAAGCCCTTGTTCATCAGCGTCGCGGAGTCCACCGTGATTTTCGGCCCCATGCGCCATTTCGGGTGGGCGAGCACTTGTTCGCGCGTCGCCCGATGCCGGGCCTCCTCGGGCATTCCCCACAGCGGACCCCCGCTGCCGGTGATGATCAGCCGCTCAACCAGGTCGTGCGAGACCCCCTGCAGGCACTGAAAGAGCGCCGCATGTTCGCTGTCCACCGGCACCAGGCTCGTTCCATGCTCGCGTACCAGGCGCATGACCAGGGGACCTGCCATCACGAGCAGCTCCTTCGAGGCCAGCGCGATGCGCTTGCCGGCCTGGATCGCGCGCACCAGCGGAATGAGCGCATCCGGCCCGGAGGTTGCGACCACCACCACATCGACGCTCGGATGCGTGGCCAGCTCCGTCAAGCCGGACGAGCCGACCAGCACGCCGGGATAGCCGGCGGTGCGCGAAAGCTCCGCCGCCTTCTCTTCATCCCACACCGCAACGAGCGGCGGGCGGAATCGCTCAAGCTGCTGCGCGAGGAGGTCGACGCGAGCGCGCGAAGCGATCCCGACAAGCTGCAGCTTATCCGAATGCGCCGCGATCACCTCGAGGGTGTTCCGACCCACCGAACCCGTTGAACCTAAGACTGCAACGCGTCTCATCGTACGGCAATCCCTGAGCAAAATGCGGAGTGCGGAGTGCGGAGTGCGGAATACACTGCCAGGATATTCCGCATTCCGAATTCCGCATTCCGAACTCTCACTTGCTTAGCCATAGATCAAGAGACCATAGAATAATGGAGCCGTGAAGAGCAGGCTGTCGATGACATCCAGCACGCCGCCCAGCCCCGGAATGAGGGTGCTGGTATCCTTGATCTGGCAGTCGCGTTTGAGCAGCGACTCTGCCAAGTCTCCGAGCTGGCCGATGACGCCCAGCACCAGCCCCGTGACCAGCGCCACCACCGGCGTCGGGGAGAGCCCCAGGATGGTCTGCTCGCCCAGCATGGGGCTCGCGGCCCACGCCGCGACGGCGCTGAAGGCGGCAGCACCCACGAATCCCTCGATGGTCTTGCGCGGGCTGATGCGCGGCATGAGCGTGTGTTTGCCGATCAGGTTCCCGACGGCATACGCCCCCACATCGCCCAGCTTCGTTATCAAGATGAGAAAACACACCAGCCACGCCCCGTCGCCGGTCTTCGTCGCGCGGATATAGAAGAGGTAGCTCAGCAGGGCGGCGACATAGGCCAAGCCGAAGAGCGTCGTCGCCAACCCGCCGAGCGCCTCAAAGGTGTTTTCCCGCGTGAACTGCCGGATGAAGATGATGACGATGGTTGCCGGCCAGAAGATGTCCCACATCCAGCTGATGACGGTGGCACCCTGTCCCAAGACGGGTGTGGGCATCAGCCCGGGTTCGACAAATGCGCGCCAGGCCACGAGCAGAGCAAAGACCGCGCCGAGCCCGATGCTGAGCGGCCGATGGACCAGGATGCCCCGATGGCGCACCATGGTAAAGAACTCAAAGAGGGCGAGCGTCACGAAACCCGTCACCACCAGGGCAAACGCCCAGAGGGGGAACCAGAAGATCGTCGCCAGCACCAGGCTCACGAGAATCGTCGAGCCAAGCAGGCGGTGGCCGAGGTTCGCCATCCCACCCCCTACCGCGGCCCCGCCACAGGCGGGGCCTGGCCGCACTGGAAAAACTGCTGCCCGGCCATGGCGGTGCCGAGCCACCTCTGATGCCATGTGTCTATCCGTATCATTCGCATGAAGGCACCACGTGCGGTAGGGGTGGGACCATCTTAGACGGCCTGCTCCACCGTGCGCCGCGATGCGCGAGCGTCCCCGGACGTGCCGAACCGCCGCTCGCGTCGACGATACTCAGCGATTGCCTTGAGCAGATCCGCCTTGGTGAAGTCCGGCCAGAGCTTGGGTGTGACGTAGAGTTCGGAGTAGGACGATTGCCAGAGGAGGAAGTTGGAGAGCCGCTGCTCGCCTGAAGTGCGGATCACCAGGTCCGGATCCGGCAGATCATGGGTATAGAGGAACTGGGCGAACGTGCGCTCATCAATCTCATGAGGCCGCAAGGCGCCCTGCTGCACGTGCTCGGCGACCCTGCGCACGGCATCTACGATCTCCTGGCGTCCGCCGTAGCTCAGGGCCAGTGTCAGCGTCATGCGGTCCAAGTGCGCCGTCTGGGCGATCGCCTGGCGCAGATGGCCCATCACCTCAGCCGGCAGCTCATCCAGACGGCCGATGGCGCGCAGACGGATGCCGTTCGCCAGCATCGTGGGCGTCTCACGGCGGATGAACTCATCGAGCAGACCCATGAGCTCGCGCACCTCATCCGCCGGCCGCTGCCAATTCTCCCATGAGAACGCATAGAGCGTGAGCGCCTTGAGGCCGATCTGGACCGAGGCCTCGGTGATCCGGCGCACCGCGTCCGCCCCGCCCCGGTGGCCGAAGATGCGCGGCAGCCCACGGCGGGTGGCCCAACGGCCGTTGCCGTCCATGATGATGGCGACATGAGTTGGGAGTGTCTGGTGAGCGATCGGTCGACTCGTTTATTGGGCCGCGGGTGCCACGATCGGCTCTGGCGTCGTCGCAGATTGATCAGCTGACGAGGTTCGCGCCTGCTCGAGCTGCGCCTTCAGCTCTTCAACGGTCTTGCGGTGCGTCTCGACCTCCTGCGTGAGCGCCTCCCGCTCGCTGGAGAGGCTGTCGACTTCTTCCTGCAGCCCTTCTACCTCAAACTCAAGCTCATCCCGGTCGATGCGCGCCTCATCCAATTGCGTGCCGACCATCGCAACCGTGACGCCGAGAATGAGGACCAACAGAGCGAGAACTGCGAGAATAATGACGGTGCGTCGACTCATAGGACCTCCACGTTGCACGATATCGGGACAGTCCCTCCGCCACAGCTCGTTGGCGGAGGGACAGTCCCGTACGCTGCTACTTTGAATAATCAGAGCTGCCATGAGCGACGCGCTCGGCTTCCGCCTTGTAGGAGCGATTCGACGCCTCCGGCAGGATGACAATCTCGACGCGGCGATTTTGCGCGCGGGCGACCGCGGTGTCGTTGGAGTCGACGGGATGCTCCTCGCCGTAACCGATGGCGGTCAGGCGGCCGGGGTCGATCCTGTGCTTCTCGCTGAGGTACGCCACGACCGCGCTGGCGCGGGCGATGGACAGCGCTTTGTTGCTGGCCCACCCGGAGTATTTGATCGGCACGTTATCGGTGTGCCCCTCGACACCGACCGGCTGGTCCGGGAATTCCTTCAGGATTTTCGCGACCTTATCGAGCACCGAGTAGGCGCTGCGTCGCAGCTCGGCTTTCCCTGAGTCGAAGAGGACCTGATCCAACATCCGGGTCACCAGACCCCGCTCGTCATAGCCGACCTGCACCTCGGAGGAGCTCAGACGCTGCTCCAGCATCTCTTTGGCCTGTCGGAAGCGTTCCGCCTCCTCGGCCTTGAGTTGGGCGAGCGTTTTGAACTGCTCCAGCTGGTCGCTCAACTCGGCGAGCTGTTGGATATCCCAGGGGGAGCGCTTCGCAAACGTGACTGCGCAGCCTGTGCTGACGACCATCGCCAAGCCGACCATCCTAACCATCCCACGGTTCATCCGCACACCCTCCTCTGCCTCACGATCGTCGTGAAATCACGTTGATGTTTACCCTAACATAGGGGCCGTAGAGCGTCAAGTAGACCGGAAGCTGGAAGTAGGAAGTTGGAAGTTGCAAACCGCGTCAGATTCTTTCCAACTTCCAGCTTCCAGCTTCTAGCTTCCTACTTCCAGCTTCCCACTTTGAACGCTTGTTCGCGCTTGGACCCGGTCGAGATCAAGCAAATCGGCACCCCGACGAGCGCCTCCAACCGCTTGAGGTAGCGCTGGGCCGCCGGCGGCAGCTCATCGAATCCGGCCGCCTCGCAGGTTGGCGTGCGCCAGCCGGGCAGCGATTCGTACACCGGCTCGCAGCGCGAGAGCACCGTCAGATCGGACGGAAATTCGTCGATGGTGCGCGCGCCATCGCGATAGCTCACGCAGATCTGAATCGTCTCCATGTCATCCAACACATCGAGCTTGGTCACGGCGATCGCATGGCAGCCGTTGACCCACGCCGCGTGGCGCGCCACGACGGCGTCAAACCAGCCGCAGCGGCGCGGCCGGCCGGTCGTCGCGCCAAACTCCTTGCCCTTGGTGCGGACGCGCTCCATCAGCGCCGGAGGAAACTCCGTCGGCAGCGGGCCCTCCCCGACGCGCGTCGTGTAGGCCTTCACCACGCCGATCACCCGCTCGATGACGGTCGGCGGCACGCCGGAGCCGGTGCACGCGCCACCGGCGGTGGCGTTGGAGGAGGTGACGTAGGGATACGTCCCGAAGTCGATGTCGAGCATCGTGCCCTGGGCGCCCTCAAAGAGCAAGCGCTTGCCCTGGGCGATCGCCTCCCGCAAGAAACGGGAGCCGTTGACGACGTGCGAGGCGAGCCGTGCGGCATACCCGGTGTAGCGCGCCAGCAGCTCGTCATAGGAGATCGGCGGGTCATTGTAGAGCCGCTCAAGGAGGCGGTTCTTCTCGTTGACGTTGTCGCGCAGCTTCTTGGCGAAGACCGGGGGATTGCACAGATCGGCGACCCGAATACCGCAGCGCGCCACCTTATCCACGTAACACGGGCCGATACCCCGCCCCGTCGTGCCGATGCGTCCCGCCCGTGTTGTTTCCTCCAGCAGATCCAGCCGCTTGTGGTAGGGGAAAATCAGATGCGCCTGATCGCTCACCTTCACCGCCTTGATGACGTCGATGCCGCGTGCCTCCAACCGGCTCAGTTCGTCCAGCAGCGCTTCAGGGTCGATGACCACGCCGTTGCCGATGAGCCCGACCTTGCCTTCATGGAGCAGACCCGAGGGGATGAGATGGAAAATGAACTCGTGGCCGTTGGCGATGACGGTGTGGCCGGCGTTGTGGCCGCCCTGAAAGCGGATCAGGATATCCGCGTCCTCGGTGAGGACGTCGATGACCTTCCCCTTCCCCTCGTCACCCCATTGAGCCCCGACTATAACAATATTCATGATGACAGGGTGCAAGGGGCGTGGGGCACGGGGCGTGGGAGAACCGGTCTTCCCCCGCCCCTGACCGGCGGGTTATAACTTGATGAGTTTCGCATCGAGGACATGCTTCAACTTCTTCACTTTCTCGAGCACCGCTGGCGGGACGTGGTTGTCGATATTCACGACGGTGATGGCGGTGCCGCCCGGCTTGTCGCGGCCGTTGGTCATGCCCGCGATGTTGATCTTCGACTCGCCCAGCAGCGTGCCCAACGCGCCGATCAAGCCCGGCTTGTCCTCGTTTTTCAGAATGAGCATGT
>CAYJRJ010000001.1:31826-50783 GCA_964372775.1 uncultured Planctomycetales bacterium
GGTCGATCTTCATGATGCGCGGCTCGCGGCGCGCCGAAAGCGTCCCCTGCAGCAGCAGCGTGCTGCTATCGCTGCGCACCTCGAGTGCTAGGAGGTTCGCAAACTCCTCCATCCGGCTGGACTTGGACTCAACCACCTTCACGCCGCGTTCGGCGGCGATCAGCGAGGCGTTGACGTAGTTGACGTTCTCGCCCACCATCGGCGAGAGGATGCCCTTGAGGATCGCCAGGGTCACCGAGGAGGTATCATGCGCGGTCACTTCGCCGACGTACGTCACCCGGACCTCGGCCACTTGTGCGCCCGCCAGCTGGGAGGCGAGCGAGCCCAGCCGCTCGCCGAGCGTGATGTAGGGCTGCAGGACGCGCAGCGTCTGCGCGTCGACCGAGGGCATGTTGACCGCATTGCGGATCCCCCGGCCCAACAGCGCATCGGCCACCTGCTTCGCGACCTCGATGGCCACGTTGAGCTGCGCTTCCTGCGTCGAGGCGCCCAGGTGCGGCACAGAGACGACCTGATCGAGTGCGAGCAGCGGATGGTCTTTCGGCGGCGGCTCCTGCTCGAAGACATCGATGGCCGCACCCGCCACATGCCCGCTCTTGACGGCGTCAGCCAGCGCGTGCTCATCGATGATGCCACCGCGCGCGCAGTTGATGAGCCGCACGCCTTTTTTCATCATCGCGATCTCTTTCGCGCCGATCATGCGCTTCGTCTCGCTGGTCAGCGGCGTATGGACGGTGATGAAATCCGCCTCGCGATAGAGCGTCGGCAGATCCACCATGTGGACTTCCAATTGCTGGGCTCGCTCGCTCGACAAAAAGGGATCAGACGCGATAATGCGCATGCCGAACGCCTGCGCGCGCTTGGCGACCTCGGTGCCGATCTTGCCCATCCCGACGATGCCCAGCGTCTTGCCGAAGAGCTCGGTGCCGACGAACTTCGAGCGCTCCCACAGGCCGGCGTGCAGATGGGCGTGCGCCTGCGGGATGCGACGTGCTAGCGCCATGAGCATGCTCATCGTATGCTCGGCCGTGGAGATCGTATTGCCGGCGGGCACATTCATGACGATGATGCCGCGCTTGGTGGCCGCCTCGGCGTCGACGTTATCGAGCCCCACACCCGCCCGCCCGATCACCTTGAGATGGTCGGCCTTCGCGATGACCTCCGCCGTCACCTTGGTGGCGCTGCGCACCACCAGCCCCTCATAGGGCCCGATGATCTCGGCCAGATCCTTCGAGGACAGACCGGTCTTCACATCGACTGACAGCTTCGGCTCGGCCTTGAGGATTTCGATCCCATCCTCGGAGAGATGATCCGCAATGAGTACTCGTACCTTGTCCATTTCCAACCCCTCAATTCAAAAGGAAAAAGGCAAAAGGTAAAATTACAATTCAAAAGTCAGAATTTTGAATGTTGCCTTGTAATTTTGCCTTTTTCCTTTTGCCTTTTACCTTACCGTCGATACCGAAGCGGTGTGTCCGAATACGGCTTTCGCTGCGTTCACTCCCGCTCCCGGTTTCACCGTGTAGCCCAAGCCGGTAAGTGCTTGCTCCAGCGCCGTCAGGCCGGCCAGCACATCGTCGGGCGAAATGTAGCCCATGTGGGCGACGCGGAAAATCTTGCCGGCCATGTCGCCCTGCCCGCCGGCCACCATGACACGAGACGTGTCGTACATGACCTTTGTCAGCGCCTTGCCGTCGACGCCGGAGGGCACCTTGATCGCGGTCACGCCATTCGACGGCCGCTTGGCGAAGCGCTCAAGACCTAAGGCCTGCGCAGCAGCCCGCGTGGCCTCGGCCATCTGTGCGCAGCGGCGGATCATCTGTGTAACCCCTTGCTGCAGCACGAGCTTGAGCGCTTCATCGAGGGCGATCACCGTCGAGACCGCCGAGGTGAACGGCGTATCATCGTCGGCCAGCGCCTTGTGATACGCTGCGAGATTGAAGTAGTAGCGTGGGCTCTTCGACTGGGCCATCAGCGCCGAGGCTTTCTGGCTGATACTCAAGAATGCGAGGCCAGGTGGGAGCATCAACCCTTTTTGGGATCCGGTCACCACCACGTCCACGCCCCACTCGTCGGTGCGGCACTCATCCGCGAGCAGGCCGCTGATGGCGTCCACCACCAGCACCGCCTGACGCTTGCGCGTCAGCGATGCCAGCGCCTGGACGTCATGGACCACACCCGTCGACGTTTCGCAGAGCGTGGCGAAGACCGCCTTTACGTTGGGGTGGGCGTTGAGCGCGGCGTCCACCTGCTGCGGATCCACCGCGTCGCCATAGGCGAGGGGCACTGTGGTCACCTTCACCCCGTACGCCTTGCACAGCTCCTGCCAGCGCTCGGCGAACTTGCCGCCCAGCACCACGATGGCTTCATCGCCGGACGAGAGCAGGTTGTTCACCGACGCTTCCATCGCCCCCGTGCCGGAACTCGTCAGGCAGTATACCGGGTTCGCAGTCTGTATCGCGGTCTGCATCCCTTGCAGCACGCGCTTGAAGATCGCGCGGTACTGACTTGTCCGGTGATGGATGATGGCCCGGCCCATCGCTTCCCTCACCTGCGGGGGCAGCGGCGTGGGGCCCGGTGTAAGTAATATGTCAGAACTCATCTGATGCTCCTACGCGGTTCGCAATGCGGAGTTCGGAATTCGGAGTGCGGAATAATTTCGAAAAGCGGCCGATCCAATTCCGCACTCCCCACTCCGCATTCCGCACTCTCATGGTTCACTTTTTGGGCTTACCATAGATGACTTCGTCGATAATGCCGTACTCTTTCGCCTCTTCCGCGGACATGAAGTAATCGCGGTCGGTGTCTTTCTGAATTTTCTCGAGCGCCTGGTGCGTGTGCTTGGCGAGCAGCTCGTTGATCTTCTCCCTCAGCCGAAGGATCTCGCGCGCCTGGATGGAGATATCCGACGCCGCCCCCTGCACCCCGCCCCACGGCTGGTGGATCATGATGCGCGCATCCGGCAGCGCGAAGCGCTTGCCTTTGGCACCCGCGCACAGCAAGAGTGCCCCCATGCTCGCGGCCTGTCCGACGCAGTACGTCGCGACGGAGGGTTTGACGAACTGCATCGTGTCGTAGATCGCCAGGCCCGCCGTCACCGAGCCGCCGGGCGTGTTGACGTAGACGCTGATCTCGCGATCCGGATCCTCCTGCTGCAAGAAGAGGAGCTGCGCAATGATGAGATTGGCCACCATGTCATCAACCGGCGTCCCGATGAAGACGATGCGGTCTTTCAACAGCCGCGAGTAGATATCATACGCCCGCTCGCCGCGCGGCGACTGCTCGATGACCATCGGCACTAAGACTTGTCCGTGCTCACCCATCAAACCCTCCGTTGTCACCTGTGTAATGTAAGAACCAAAACGGCCTTTACATTACACATGACACAATTCACATGACACAAGTTACTCCGTGTTCATTGAGGATTGCTTACTTTTTACTCCATTGTCTATGGCGGCCAAACTCATCAGCCGCGCCATGGTTTTCTCCTGACGAATCGCGGAAATGATCGAGGGCCAGAGCCCCCGCTCATCTAAGAGCTTGCGCACTTCGGCCGGATCCTTGCGCCATTGCCGGGAGAGCTCCCACAGGCGCCCGACGACTTCATCCTGCGTCACCGCAATCGACTCGGCTTCGGCGATCCGCTCCAGGATGAAGCCGAGCTTGACGTGGCGCTCGGCGCTGGTGCGTAGCTGCTGGGCGAACTTCTCGGCCTCCTGGCGCACCTGCTCCTCGGGCGCACCGGAGAGCAGCAGCCGCGCCGTGAAATCGCGGGTCAGCCGGTCGGTCTGATGCTGGACCAGCCGCGGGGGCACCTCAAAGGCATGGCGGGTGAGCAGCTCGTCGCACAGCGATGCCTCCTGGCTTTGGCGCTGGGTGGTCCGCTTGTGCTCGAGCAGCTTCGCGCGCACGTGTTCTGTAAGCTCCTCCAGCGTCTTGAATCCGAGATCCTTGGCCAGATCATCATCGACGGCCGGAACTTTACGCTCCTTCGCCTCGCCCTCGCCGGTCGGCACTAACTTCGCCATCGACTCCTGGAGCTGTGTGAGGGCGCGCGTCATCTCCTCTTCGGCCACCTCAACCTGCGCCGACGTCAGAGGAATGCCTTTGTACGTCCCCAGCGCAAACGCCGGCTCCACTTCGACGGTCGCCTCCACGATCAGCCCCTCCGTCGGATTGACATTCACCGCGCGCACTTCGAAGGGACCCACGGGTTTGAGCTGATGCGTCTCGGTCGCCTGCTCCAGCACCTGCTTGGTGGCGCGGTGGACGGTCTCCTCCTGAATCGCTGTGCCATGCTGGCGCTCGACGAGCTGCGCGGGTGCTTTGCCCTTGCGAAATCCCGGCAGCGTGGCCTGCTTTTGAAATTCGGCGAAGACGGCCGCGCGAATCGAAGCCAGGACATCGGATGCCAGGCGCAGCCGCAGCGATTTCTCGCAGGGGGCGGTCTCCGTCACCACCGTGTCGTCGGCGGGCTGAGCAGAACGAGCGGTTTTCTTACCAAACATCGAATGATCTCGGGGGCAGGAGACAGGGGGCGGGGGGACCAACATCCCCCTGCCCCACGCCCCTGGCCCCTCCTAGAGGCGGAATTTCTCTCCTAAATAGATTTCACGGGCGCGCGGATCCGTGATGAGCTGATGCGCGGTGCCGGCAATCAACACCCGGCCTTCCGCCATGATGTAGGCCCGATCGGTGATCTCCAAGGTTTCCCGGACGTTGTGATCAGTGAGCAAGATGCCGAGACCCCGCTTCTTCAGTTCACGGATGATCTCCTGAGCCTCGAACACGGTGATGGGGTCAATCCCCGAAAACGGCTCATCGAGCAGGATGAACTGCGGGTTGGTCACCAGCGCGCGTGTGATTTCGAGGCGGCGTTTTTCGCCACCCGACAACGTAAAGGCTCTTTGGCGCGCCAGGTGCGTAATGCCCAACTCGTTGAGCAGGGAGTCCAGCCGGCGCCGGCGCTCGACGCGCGAGAGCTCCAGCGTTTCCAGAATGGCCAGGATATTCTGCTCGACGGTCAGCTTGCGAAAAATCGACGGCTCCTGCGCGAGGTAGCCGATCCCCAGGCGCGCGCGCTGATACATCGGCAGCTCCGTCAGCTCCTGCTCATCGAGATAGATCTGGCCGCCGTCGGGTTTCACGTAGCCGACCATCATGGCAAACGTCGTGGTCTTGCCCGCCCCGTTGGGGCCCAGCAGCCCCACAATCTCCCCCCGCCCGATGCGGATGTCCACCCCGTCGACGACAGGGCGCCCGTTGTAGCCTTTGACCAGGTGGTCGGTGCGCAGCTGCTGCATTACGGTAACGCCTCTTCGTCACTGGCGGCGAGGCCGCCGAAGTCGATCTGCGGGCTCTGCTGCTGCGAGGGGTAGACCAGCAGCGACGGCTTGCCCAGCAGGGTGATCTTGCCGATGGCGGGCTCATAGACGGCCCGCTCGCTGAGTGCTGTGTTCTGCTCCTGATGGATGCGCACCCGCCCGATCGCCTCGGCGTAGCGGATGGTGTGCGTGTTCGCATCGAGGTAGGCGATGAGCGTGTCCGAGAACAGGTCGCCGCTGGGGTCCTTCACATGCACGTTCTGCTCGAACGTCGCGATGTTCTTCGCGTAGTCGAATGACAATGGCCCGTCGCAGGTGATGGTCACCTGCTTGGGCCCCTGGCCCGACAGGTCATGGTCGGTCGGGTTGAGCACGAGCTCGATATCCTCCAGCACCGTCATCTGCTTGAGCTGCGTATGACCGGTCGAGCCACGGCCGCGCAAGAGCATGTGGTCCGTTTCCATGCGGACCGGCTGATCGGTCGCGAACTGCTGCTGGTCAGGAATCCAGTGCAGCACCGGCGAGGTGAACCAGACGCCATCCGAGGTATGAATCGTCACATCGTGCTCAAACCGCACGTGCCGGTTGGTTTGATTGACCTGGGCAGCACTCGCGGTCAGGTAGGATTTGCGCTCGGGCTCGTAGCCGACCCCGTTGGGCTGGAAGATCGTCACGATGGAGCCATCAACGCTGGCCCCCTTGCCTTCCAGCTCCCAACGCTTGCTGCCGTCCACCTCGTAGCCGGTCAGCGCGAACTCCGTCATCTGCTGTGTCGCATTGGGATCAGTAGGAGGAGCCGATGCCGTCTGGGGCGCCACGCTGCTCGCGGACGGCTTCGACTTGGCGCATCCGACTACGACTGAGACAAGAGACAGGAGACAGGAGACCAGTAACAACGCAGGCGCACTCGGACGTAGCTGGAGGGTGGAGGGTGGAGGGTGGAGGGTGGAGGTAAGTCCCTCCATCCTTCGACCTTCACCCTGCGACGCTGTTGGTTGAGTTTTCCACCTCCGATGCATCCACACCCAGTGGTCAGGAAATTTCCGAATGTAGGATTCGAACACCGCGCTCCACGCCTGCGTGATCTGCGCCATCGCGACCGCGCGATCGCCGGTCTGGGCCATCGCAATCGGAGGCTCGATGCGCAACGTAAACGTCCGCCCGGTGCGCACGAGAAAGCATGGAATGATGGGCGCTCCGGTCATCAGCGACAGCGCGGCCGGACCGATGGGCGTGTACGCGGGATGGCCGAGGAAGTTGACGTAGATGCCGTCCAGGCTGTCCACATCCTGATCCGGCAGGATCCCGATGAATTGATTGGCGCGCAGGAGCTTGGCGATTTCCTTGAGCGAACCGCGGATCAGCGTCGGAATGCCGCGCGCACCGCGCAGCGAGATGAGAAATGACTCGTATTCAGGATAGCGCAGCCGACGCGCCAGCACCCCGCCCTCAAACCCCAGTGTCCGCAGGTACGGCGAGATGAGCTCCCAGTTGCCGAAATGGGGGGTGATGACCAAGGCACCCTCGCCCTTGGCCTTGGCCTGACGCAAATGCTCGAGCCCTTCGCCGACGATGAGCTGCTGAATCTGCGCGTTGGAGAGCCGCGGCAAGAAGAGCCATTCCACCACGTTGTGGCCGAGATTGCGAAAGACCCCCCTGGCAATCCGTCCGCGCTCCTGCGGGCCCAGCTGCTCGCCGAACGCCGACTGCAGGTGCGTCAAGACGAGGCGGCGCTGGCCGCGCAACAGGCTATACGCGAGCCAACCCAGGGCCCGGCCGAGCGCTCTGGCTGCGACGAGCGGCAGGCAGCCGACCAGGGCGCTTAACCCTCGGAATCCCAAATACATGAAACGTCGTCGGATCGAGTGTTTCATTGGAGGTGGCACAAACGTATATTTTAAGCCTTGACGGAGAGAGCGTCAATATAAACAGCGGCTGGAATGGACGTTAAGGTAAAAGGCAAAATGAAAAAGGCAAAATTACAAGGCAAAATTCAAAATTTTTCCTTTTGAATTGTAGTTTCACCTTTTGCTTTTGCCTTTTGAATTTTTCCTTTCAGTCGGAGGCTTGATGCTACTGGGAGGGGAGACGGTCGCCGATACGCACGAATTCGCGGCGCTCGCCAAGCTGCAGGACCATGCCGTCCTGCTGAATCTCGACAACCTTCCAGGGACCCAGCTCGCTGCCAACACTGACCGTCTCATTACCGACCATCGCCAGCGGTGACGTTTCATCCCAGAGGATTCCAATCAGCACACCGGACCAAGGTGCCACGCTCTCGCCGGAGCTGCCGAAGAGAAACGGGTCGCGCGTGACCTCAGCACTGGAGGACGGCAGCACCGTCCAACAAGTCAGACCGGTCATAAAGAGGACGGCGGTCGTGTGAGGCTGCAGGTGCTTCATGGCGCGGTGGCCCCGGATGACGTTGCGGTCATGTAGAGATTCAGGCCCAGCGTAATCGTCAGCGTGGCGGCCGTTGATGTGGCTTCTTTCAAGCGCAGCTCCATAGCGCGCAGGCGCACCATCACGGGGAACGACTCGCGCGTCAGGTGGACCAGCGCCGCCGTGAGCGACCGGTAGCTGCCCTCCAGCGTCACGGTCACCGGCAGGCGGTAACAGGGCTGCCCATCCACCTCGAACGCCTGATCCCCGCTTGCCGCGGGTTCGAGATTCCCCTGCGACATGTTCAGCAGATCCAGCCCCTCCCGCTTCACATCGGATGCCAGTAGATTGAGCAGCTCGGGCAGCGAATCGGCGCGCGGAAACCGCCCGCGCGTTTGCGCCAGACGTTCCCGATGCTGTAGCAGCCACGCCGCCTCTCCGCCGGCGGCCTGGCACTCGGCCTCAATCGCAACGAGCTGCTTCGAGACGCGCCCTAACTCATCACGATCCCTCCGATACGCGCGCGCAGCGGGTCCAGACCCTAATCCCCAACTCAACACGGCCAGCAGGCCCGCGCAAACTAGTGCGAGTCCCTGGCGCACACTCACATCAGTCATCTGCATCATAAAAACGCTGGTTCGATTACGCCGATTTTAAAGGAAGATTTCGCAGATGAATCGGCGAAATCGCCTTTCAAAATCTGCGGAATCATTTAACACGGCAGGTCATGGAAAACTCCACTAGCCCACCCACCCCGCCTAGTCGCTGCGTGGGACCAAGCTTCAGCTGCTCACACAACCGCGCCTGCTCAAGCCGCAGGGCTAGCGCTGACACGTGCGCTTCGGGTGCTTCGCCGCGCTCCTGCGCCTGCCCGGTCAGCGTCACCTGTCCGTCGGGGTTGACGGACAGCTGCGTGAGGCGCACAGGGCTGGGGAAGCCATTCGCCAACCGCTCCAGCCATGCCGCTTCCATACCCTCGCGCGCCATGCGCTGCATCAACTCGGCATGAGCGACCAAGGCCTCGCGGACGGAGACGACCGGATGGAGTGCTTGCCAGCGCGCCTGCGCCTGATTCAGTTGGCGACGCAGGACCTGATGGCGAATAGACGTCGCCCCAAGACTGAGCCAGATGAGCAGTGTGACGACCGCGAGTGAACGCCAGAGCCATGCGGCGGCGCGAACGAACGTCGCGCGCTGCCGAACCGTTGACGGCGCAAGGTCGAGCGCGTGACGGCTGTCGCAGAGTGCGAGCCCGCACGCGGCGACCGCACGCGAACCGGCCTGCCCCACCCATGCGTCGCACTGCACGCGGCGCACCGGCATGGCCAATTGTGAGGAGAGCCATGCGTCGGCGTTGGGCCGAAGTGCTAGCTCGCCGCTGAGCAGCACTTGAGTCGGGGATGACCCTCCCTTGGCCTGCGATGCGGTCGTCATGGTCCGCCGCAGCTCTGTGATGAGCTGCTCTAAGATGGGTTGAATCAGCGAGACGTAGGTTCGCGTGGGCACGCTGATCCCACCTACCTGGCCCTCCTCCTGCTCCCCGCCGGGCAGCCCCAGCTGCTGCTTCAACACCTCGGCCTGCTCGCGCGAGAGGGCAAGCGTCCGGTCACCCAGCTGGATCGTGGTCGCCAACGCGTCGGTCAGATGCTCATCACCCAGCGCCACTTCGCGCGCCAGGCGCACCTCGCCGGCCTCAACCAACGCAATCGTCGTTCGCCGCTGGCCGACATCCATGAGCACGGTCGGCTCTGGCGGCAGCATGCCCAGCGCCTTTGCGGCCTGGGTGAGTGCCAGCGCTGCGGGGAGCGCGGCCGCTGAGAGCCATCCCGCCTGCCAAAGCGCATCGAGATCTCGCTCAAGACCGGCGCGCTCGCACGCGGCAACGGAGACGGTGCAGTCAAGAAAGGACTCGGTGCGCTGCTGGCGGCTGACGGTGTAGCGGATCTCGGCGCGGTCGGATTCAAGGGGAAGGAGTGCCGTCAGGCGCTGCGTAATCGCCTCAGGCAGCCGACGCGCATCCGGCACTTGAAGCGTCAGCCGGTGCATCATGCTCGACGGCGCGCTAAGGATCAGCTGCGCGCGCAGCCAGTGCCGCCTCAACGGCGCGAGCGCTAGGGCCAGCTCCTGCGCCAGACGCGCGCTGTCCTGAGGATCACCACTACGAGGCTGCTCGTGGTAGCGCCACTCGTTCGTGCCGCCGCGGCGCGGCAGGCACCAGGCGACTTTGATGGTCTTGGCGTCGAGCACCAGCCCGATGCGAACCCGTTGTATCATCAGCAACACACGGAGAATGCGGAGTGCGGAATTCGGAATACGGAATGAAGTGTCCGCGGCAACATTACGGATCTCGAAGAGCGACGGACGTCAAGATCCTCTCTCGGGCATCGCCTTGATCGAAGTCACCGCGGCCGGTCTGCGCGGTAAACTCGACCTGAACTCGACGAATCGCCGCCGGCGAAGCGCACCCTGGAGCCGTGACTAGTGTAGCACTCCGATTAAAGTAGCGGAACAAATTGGAAGGGAGCACGGCGATGGTGACGCCTTGGGTATCGTAGGGAATGATCTCTGCGTCCGAGAGCTCGGCGGCACTTGGGGGACAGGTCCCGCTCGAGACGACGTCCCGCTGGATCAGAAGCCCCTGGCGCATGATCACGACGTGCTGGCCGTCCGAGTTCAAAAAACCGATGCGATTGCCTTCAGCCAACCAAATCGCCGGCTGGGTTGCGCTGCGCCTGGCGGCAAACCGCAGGCCGCGCACGGTCGGGTGGCCAGTCACAGTTGAGAAGCCACCCTCCATGATCTGATGCGTCACTTCGGACGCGACGTGGTTGACCGCCAGCGCGCGAGGCAGAAACACGAGCGCCTTAACTCCGTGCCACATCAGCACCGGCGTCATGACGGCGATGATCCCGCTGATCGCCAAGACGATGACCAGCTCAACCAGCGTCAGGCCTCTGGACGGATTATATCGCTCGGGGCGCAGCCGCTGGGGATGTCGCTCCGGCCCTGGGTCCAATCCAGGGGGCAGCGGGTGGCAGGGCATTCGCCCGCCGCACCGCTGGCGCGCCCCGGCGTGGCGCGCTGCGCTCTCAAAATTGCTCGCTCCCCCGCCTGCGGCGGGGTCCGTGCCCGCTCGCAATTTTAAGGTGCGGCTTGGCGAATGCCCTGCCACCCGCTGCTGTGCATCGGCGTGACCCGTGGCCGGAGCCTGGGGAGGCACCCCTCGCGCTGCGTCCCTCGGGCCCACACCCGACCCGGCGAAGCGCATGCGAGGGCTCAGCACGGCGAGGCGCCCTCGCTCTTGAGCACCGGCCATGCTGTCTGACGAGCCCCCAGCCGGGGCGAGGAGTTCATGGCCGGGGGCGCCGAGCGGTGCGCTCGGCCCGAGGCCGACAGGCCGAGGGATCCTGAGCGCCAGCGAGGGAGAGCCCGAGGTAGCGCGAGCGGGTTGGGTGTGGGCCCGACCTGTGGTCATCATGGCCCGTAGCGGACGTACTTTGTCCGGTAGGTCACCAAGGATGCCATAAGCTGCCCCGATCCGGTTCTCGTTACTCGAATCTCGATTCGTTTGACCCCATTTTGAGCGTTGTTCGGGCTGGCGCAGTTGTTCGAACAGTCACCGACCTGGCACGCCACGAGGCGCTGCATGTCATACGGGTATCCTGTCCAATACCCTGGCAGGACCGAGGAACCCGGAATGGCGAGCTGGGAATGACAAAACCCGTTCGCGTTGTCCAACCCCGTCGCACTATCTAAGCTCTCCAGGCGCTCCATCTCATCACGAGCGAGACTCATGGCGACCACGGCGTCGCGCACATTCATCGCCGCCTGGAGCTGCCGGCTCAGAATGATGCCGACCGGAATCCCCAGGATCGCCGCGAGGCTGATCGTAATGACCAACTCGATTAAGCTCAGACCTGTTCGCCGCACGTGTCGCTCCTAGGGATTGATTTCTTTGTAGCCCGGACGCTGCTGATCCACAGACGCCGCCTGGTCTAATAAAAGCGCTGTGTCGGACGTGATCCGCCCCAGATCATTCGCCACGTTGTTATCGGTATCGCCGAGCCGATACTCCGCGCGAACTCTCCGTCGAGCGACAAACGGAAACGAACTACTGCGTGCTTCCCCGATGGAGTCAATTGTAAAGTTGGCGGAGGAGGCAGTGCTCACTGATGAGGAGCCGGGGATGGGAATGACTCGCACTCGACGGGTCGATCCGCCAATCATGAGGAATACTACCTCGATCCACGCTTTCCCATCCATGCTTGTCGTGGTAAACCACATCCTGTTCGTTCCCCAAAAATCCCCTAAAGTTAGAGTCTGTACAGAGTTCAATGTGATCGGCATACCAGAACTCACTGAGCCGCAACCAGAAGTGGGCCAATCCTGTGCTGTACTACCTAAATCAACACGGATAAGTTTTTCACCTGCATCGGGTGACCAGCTCACCACCATCTGGTTGAAGCGGATAGTGGTATTGCTGGCGTTGCGCAGCGTCCAGTTCTGCAAACGATGGCGCGATCCGGGCCCACAACCTGCTGGGGCTCCCGGAGTGGCCCACGTGGCAGGATTCATCGCGGCAAGGAGGAAGTCCGCCGCTTGGCCCCCGAGGACAAAGACGTCGTCGTCCGCAAGACCCGGCGCGCCGCTATCTCCTGGAATAGCATCGTATATTATCCCAGGAACCATGAAGTTGCCGTCCGCAGCACCGGGGCCGTCAAACCGAAAGTCATAAATCGCCCGCATGACGCCGGCGTGGGCGAGGTAGAGGGCCTTGGTCTGGTTCTGGCGCAGGCTGGTGACGCGAAGGTGTTCGGTGAGAAAAAAGGTCACCCCGACAAGGGTCAGGATGACGGCGCTGATGAGGACGATCAGACTAACGAGCAGCCATCCACCCGACAACGGCCTGTGTTGCCGTCGCAATGCGCGACCCAACCCTATGACGGAGTGGAGGTTATTTGAAGGTCCCTTTGGTGGTGCTATAGGTATAGGTCTTGGTGGCTCCCACAGGAGGCGTGAACGTATAGGTGGTCGCGGTGTCTTGGCTCCAGTTCGCGTCTTCGACGCCACCCGGGATGACGAGCTCAAAGCACGGCGACGAAGTTGCACTCGTCACGCAGTCCGTACCGGGATGGGACGTTCCCGCATCTAATGCGGCGATAGGACCCCACGTATCCTCTAGATTGTCGTTCGGAAACGTGTCGCTACTCGATTGCTCAGCTTGATTCCTCGCAGAGACGGTCAGGATGCCGGCCCGGACGGCGCCGACGATGCTGTCCCGCTGGGAATCGTAGGCCTTCTCACGGATATCGATGAAGCGGGGAATGGCGATCGCGGCCAGAATGCCGACGATGGCGATGACAATGACGAGTTCGACCAACGTGAACGACCGCTGCGCCTGACGCCGCATGCTTAGCCTCCCCCTTGTTTAAACAGCTTGACCATATCCCACATCGGCACAAACACCGCTGTTGCAAGCAATAACACGCCTAATCCTACCACAAGTAAGAGGATCGGTTCAAGGGAGACCATCAGCCGCCGCAGCACGTAGCCGGCCTGCTGCTCGTAATACTCGGCGATGCTGCGCAAAAGGTCGCTCAACTTCCCCGTCTCTTCGCCGGTGGCGACCATCTGGATGACGACCGGGGGTACGAGCGGCTCCTGGCTCATCGCCTGCGTGAGCGAGACGCCGTCCTTCACCCGATCGCGCACCCGGCGTAGCATAGCCTGGAAGACACGGTTGCTCATGCTGTCGCCGACGAGTGCCAGCGTCTCAAGAATCGGCAAGCCGCTGTGATGCAGCGCCGCGGTGACCCGGGCGATACGCGCCATCGCGAGCTGCAGAATAATCGTCCCCACAATCGGCAGGCGCAGCTTGCGCGCGTGCCAGAACAACTTGCCCGCGTCCGTGCGCAGGTAGAGCCACGAGGCGAACGCCAATCCCGCGAGTCCGAGCGCGATCAGCCAACCGTAGCGCGTGAGGATCTGGCTGAGCCCAATGAGCAGCCGTGTTTGCAGCGGCAGCTCGATGCGAAACGACCTGAACATCTTGGCAAACTGCGGCAGCACGAACGTGACGATGACGGTCATCGCAAGGCACAGGATGCTCACCACGATGATCGGATACTGCAGCGCCTCGCGCAGCCGCTGGCGCACCTCGATTTCCCACTCCAGCAGCTGTGTGAGCTGGTTCAGGCTTTCGACCAGCATCCCTCCGGCCTCGCCCGCTCGGATCATGCCCTGGAACACCCCGGGGAATACCGCCGGGTGCTGGGCCAGCGCTTGCGTGAAGCTGCGGCCTTCAATGAGATCACGGCAGACGACCTCAAGCACGCGCTTGAGCGCACCCGCCGGCAACTGCGCCTGCAGCGCCTGGAGACTCGAGAGCAGCGGCACCCCGGATTTCTGCAGGACATGGAGCTGGCGTGTGAGTAGATAGAGCTCCTGGAGGCTGACACGCCTGCTCGGACGACGTCTTGTGGTGGAAGAGGTGCTGGAAGGCAGCTTGAGAACCGGACTCATCGGGCTACTGGGAGGCGTCCGGAGGCACGACGCGGTCGAGCTCCTCAAGGGTGGTGATGCCCTGCTGGACCTTGAGCAGGCCGTCTGAGCGCATCGTGCGCATGCCGCGCTGGACGGCCAGCGCAGTCAACGCCGTCGTCGAGCTGCGCGCGACGATTTGCGCTCTTGCCTCGTCATCTACGCGAAAGAGCTCGAAGACTCCCAGCCGGCCGCGGAATCCCGTCATGCGGCAGGCACGGCAGCCACGGCCCCGGTAGGTCATCGTCAGCTTCGGATAGCGCTCGCGCAGCGATGGATCGATGCGCTGGCCCTCCTGACACTCCGGACAAATGCGCCGCACCAGCCGCTGGCCCACGACGCCGAGCAAGGCGCTCGCCAACAGAAACGGCTCCATGCCCATGTCCAGCAGCCTGGCCGCCGCGCCGACCGCGTCGTTGGTGTGCAGCGTCGAGAGGACCAGGTGGCCGGTGAGTGCGGCGTGCAGCGCGATCTCGGCCGTTTCCTGGTCGCGGATCTCGCCGACCATGATGACATCCGGATCCTGGCGCAAGATCGAGCGAAGCCCCACCGCAAAGGTCAGGCCGGCCTTGACGTTGACCTGCGTCTGGCGGATCAGCGGCGTCTGGTACTCCACCGGATCCTCGATCGTCATGATGTTTTTCGTCATCGAGTTGATCTGGGCGAGTGCCGCGTAGAGCGTCGTCGTCTTGCCGGAGCCGGTGGGGCCGGTCACTAGCAGCATCCCGTGGGGCCGCCCGACGAGCTGCTGAAACTGCACGAGCATGTCATCGGCGAAGCCTAGGTCGGTCAACCGCAGCGCCACCGCGTGCTGATCCAGCAACCGGATCACCACGTTCTCCCCGGCCACCGTCGGGTAGGTCGAGATGCGCAGGTCGATCGCGCGCGCTCCCGCGGTCAGCGAGATGTGGCCGTCCTGCGGCAGCCGGTGCTCGGTGATGTCGAGCTTCGCCAGGATTTTCACGCGGCTGCACAACGCCTCGTGCACGGCGATCGGCAGGCACTTCACCTCATGCAGGATGCCGTCGATGCGAAAGCGGATGCGGGTGGACTCGCCGTCCGGCTCGAGGTGGATGTCCGAAGCGTGCGCTTCCAAGGCCTCGTTGAACAGGGCGTCGACCAGCTTGACGATGGAACTCTCATTCGCCGCCTCGGTGGGCGGCTTGCCCTTCACCGCCGCCACCTGGGTGCTTGCGGCATCGAGGGCTGTGGGACCTGCCTGCCGCGAGGCGTTCTCCACCACCTGCATCCCGTAGACGTGATCGATGGTTTTGCGAAGTGCGCCGGGCGCGCTGACCACCGTCTGGATGATGGGCAGCCCGGCATGGGCGCGGACGGCGTCGATCGCCACCGCGTTCCACGGATCGGCCACGGCGATCGTCAACGAATCATGAATGCGATAGAGCGGCAGGACCTGATGCTTGCGGGCCACGGCTTCCGGCACGAGGGCGATGGCCGCGGCATCGGCCTGGTAGTCGGCCACATCCACATAGGCCACCCCGGCGGACTCGGCCGAGCGTGCGGCGAGCTGCTCTTCGGTGAGCGAGGGATCCTTGAGCGGCGGCTTGCCTGGCGTCATCGCACCACTCCGGTCAGCATCTCTTCAACCTTCGCGATCAAGACCTGGCCGCTGCAGGGCTTGGTCAGATACGCATCCGCTCCGACCTGGCGACCCATCTCTTGATCTTCGCGGCGCGAACGGGCCGAGAAGAGCAAAATCGGAATGTGGCGGAATTTCGGATCGAACTTCAGCAATCGGCAAATCTCATAGCCGCCCAGCTTGGGCAGCATGAGATCGAGGATCACGAGATCCGGATGCTCCTGGCGGCTTTTCTGCAGCGCCTCCAGCCCATCCTGCGCGGTCAGCACGCGGAATCCCACCGACTCAAACCGCAGCTTGAAGGCCAGGAGTAGCTCTTCGTCGTCATCCACCAGAAGCAGCGTGCGTGAGCGCGACCCGTCCATCGCGGGAGGGCGTGAGAAAAGCTGCTCCAGTGCCGCGCGACTCTCCGGCGACAACGGCCCAAATTCCACCCCAAGCTTGTAGCCGTGGGCCTGCTGATCAACTTTCTGGAACCACGCCACCGTGCCGGTGACCTCAATGGGTGCGGAGCGCTCAGGAATGGACACACTGCACAGGAGCTTGGAATCCACGGGATAGCTGTGGCGCGTGTAGAGGCACAGCCCGATGAGGCTGATGTTTACGCTGACGGTCCGTTCGAGCTGATCCGGGGAAGACGGCGTGCGGGAATCCTGGAGCGGACCGACGGCAACATCGAGCGCGATATTGTAGCGGGGCGCTCGGCGGCGTTCGGCCCCGTTCCCTGGTTGAGGGGACGCGTGTGTGCTGGACATTCGCCTTGGGCCTTGTGGTCAGACAGCATGCCCTTAGACGGCGTGCCGCTGCATCTGGTGCTCAAGCCAGTCATCCAGCACATCGCGCTTGAAGCGCCATTGGCCGCCGATCTTGGCTGCCGGCACGCGCCCTTCTCGGGTCAGCTTGTAGACGGTCATCACGTGCAGCCCGAGGTACTGCGCGACTTCCCGCAGCGTCATGATCTGGTCGCGATCTCGCGCCGTGTGCTTTTTCATGCTGATCGAAGTATGCCATATCCTCTTTAAAATATTCAAGACTTTTACAAAATTTTTATCTCTGATGACTGTTTGTCATGATTTCGCAGATTTTATAAAGCGATTCCGCCGATTGGCTTCCAACGTCTTCATCGGCGAAATCGCTTTCGAAAATCGGCGTAATCGATCTACCTAGACGTAGCGTTGAAGGATGGTATCCCAGAGGCCCTTGGCCTTCAGGATGAGGTCCACGACCTCGCGGACCGCGCCCCGTCCGCCGGGGCGTCGCGTCGTATAGTGGCAGATCTGCTTGACCTCCTCCACTGCGTTAGGCACGGCCACCGCCAGCCCCACGCGGCGTAGGATGGGCAGCTCCATGAGATCGTCCCCGATGGCGCACACTTGCTCATCGGTGACGCGCAAGCGCTTCAGGAGCTGCTCGTAGGTGGGTAGTTTGAGCAGGCGCCCCTGGGCCAGAAAATCGATGCGCAGCTCCTTGGCGCGCCGCTTCAGAAGCCGGGACGTGCGGGCGGTGATGATGGCGGACTTGAGCCCGACGCGGTTCCAGAAAACCAGCCCCGCCCCGTCCTGCACATCGAAGAACTTGAGCTCATCGCCGTAGTCGGCGTAGACGATGCGTCCGTCGGTGAGCACACCATCCACATCGATGAGCAGCACGTTCACCCGCGAGGCGCGCTGGGCGACCTCCGGCAGCACATGGGGGAAAGCGGACATCGACTGATCACCACAGAAACACAGAGGAGACACAGAAACACAGACACAGTCCTTCGAAACCATCTCTGTGTTTCTGTGGAATTCTGTGGCTCTGTGGTGTCATGGTTATTCTTCCGTTTCACCGATCACGCGCAGCACCTCTTCGATGGCGGTCAATCCCTGGGCGGATTTCTCCAGACCGTCGAGCAGCATGGTCCGCATGCCGGCACCCAGCGCGGCCTTGTAGAGCCCTACTGAGGAGCCTTCCAGGATGTGCTCGCGCAACACATCCGTGAGCGTGAGCAGCTCGAACAATCCGGTGCGCCCGCGGTATCCAGTCCCATTGCACGCAGGACAGCCGACACCGCGCACGAACTGCCGCGTCGCGGTGAACGCCAGTCCTTGCTGACCCGCGTCGGGGAGCAGGCGCATGAACGTCTTTTCCGCCAGGGGATCCGGCTTCGCGCACGCCTGGCAGACCAGCCGCACCAAACGCATCGCCAGCACCCCAGTCACGGAGGCGACGATCAGGTGGGATTCAATCCCCATGTCGAGCAGCCGCGTGATCGCCCCGCACGCATGCCGGGTGTGCAGCGTCGAGAGCACGAGATGGCCGGTCAGCGCCGCGCGGGTCGCGATATCGACTGTCTCCGTGTCGCGGATTTCACCCACGAGAATGACGTTGGCGTCCTGGCGCAGGATGGCGCGCAAGCCGGAGGCGAACGTGAACCCGGTTTGGGGGTTGACCTGGGCTTGGTCCACGCCTTCCAACTGGTATTCCACCGGATCTTCGAGCGTGACGACCTTGATGTGCGGCGAGCGGATCTTCTCCAGCGCGGCGTAGAGCGTTGTCGTCTTGCCGCTGTTCGTCGGTCCCGCCACCAGCATGAACCCGCTGGGCCGACGGATCAGCTTCGAGAACTCCTCCAACAGGTGCGGCGGGAATCCGAGCTCCTCGAGCTTGAGCCGCGGGGCGGCGCGGTCGAGCACGCGGATCGCCACCACGTCGCCGTGCAGCGTCGGAAAGGAGGAGAGGCGCAGGTCCAGCACGTTGCCGTCGACCTCGAAATCGATGCGGCCGTCCTGGGGCTTGCTGCGGCCGATCACATCGGTGGCCAGGTTCGCGCGCGTCTTGATCGCGCGGACCAGCGGGTCGCGCACCTCATCCGACACCTGCAGCAGCTCATGGAGGATGCCGTCGATGCGGTAGCGGATGCGCGCGCCGACACGGGTGGGCTCGATATGGATGTCGCTCGCGAAGCTGGCGACCCCATGGCCGACGACGAGATTGATGAGCTTCAGGATGAAGGGGTCGTCGGAGGACCGGCCGCTGCTGCGCGCCGAGAGCCGCAGTTCGTCAAACTGTTCCTTGAGCGTTCTCATCAAACATCAGCACTGATTTCGCAGATTTTAAATTGATTTCGCA
>CAYJRJ010000001.1:50883-79742 GCA_964372775.1 uncultured Planctomycetales bacterium
GTGTAATCTGCGTTCACACGAAGCCGGCTTTGAGCAGGTCTTGTACATCCAAGAGCGTTCTCATCAAACATCAGCACTGATTTCGCAGATTTTAAATTGATTTCGCAGATTAGCTTCGCACGTCCTAATCTGTGAAATCATCTTTTCAAAATCTGTGTAATCTGCGTTCACACGAAGCCGGCTTTGAGCAGGTCTTGTACATCCAAGAGACCGACGGGACGGCGCCGGCCGTCGACGACGGCCAACTCGTCGATCTTGTGCTCCCGCAGCATGGCAAGCGCCTCAGCCGCCAGGCGATCCGCGCCGATCGTCTTGGGGTTGCGGGTCATCACCGCGCGAGCCGGCAGCTCGCCAAGGTCCCCGCGATGATCCAGGTGGCGGCGCAGATCGCCATCGGTGAAAATGCCAATGAGCCTGCCCCGGTCATTGACGATGCTCGCGCAGCCGGCCCGGGCCTTCGTGATGGCCAGCAGCACGTCGCGCACACGGGCGCGATCGCGCACCACCGGATTCGCATCGCCCGTGCGCATCAGATCACGCACGCGCAGCAGCAGCCGCCGGCCAAGCTGCCCGCCGGGATGCAGCAGGGCGAAGTCGCGCTCCTTGAATCCCTTGCGTTCGGCCACCACCACGGCGAGCGCATCGCCCATGGCCAGCATGGCGGTCGTGGAGGTCGTAGGGGCGAGGTTCAGCGAGCAGGCTTCACGCCGCACGCTCACATCCAGCGTCACATCGCTGAACTTCGCCAGCGTGGAGCGCGGGTTGCCGGTCAGCGCGATCATGCGGGCACCAATGCGCTTCATCACCGGCAGCAAACGCGTGAGCTCCTCCGTCTCGCCGCTGTTCGAGAGGGCGATGACGACATCCTGCTTCGCCACCCGGCCCATGTCGCCGTGGGTCGCCTCGGCCGGATGCACCCAGTAGCTGGGCGTGCCGGTGGAGGCCAGCGTCGAGGAGAGCTTCTGGCCGATGATGCCGGCTTTGCCCATCCCGGTCACCACGACCCGGCCCTTGCAACCGACGACGAGGTCGATTGCCTGCTCGAACGTCCGGCCCACACGCGGAATCAGCCGGCGGATTTCCTCGGCTTCCATCCGCAGCACCGCTCTCGCCCGCTGAATGCCACCACGACTACTCATCCTTCTACCTTCTTCCTTCCACCTTCCTACTCAACGCTGCACGAATCGCTTGCACTTCATCGAGGAGCCGCGGCAGATCGGCCAAGTGCAGCATATTCGGCCCGTCGACCGGCGCGCGCTCCGGATCTTCGTGCACTTCGAGGAAGATGCCGTGACAAAAACCGGTCGCCACTGCAGCCCGCACCAGGGTGGGGACGAACTCCCGCTGGCCGCCCGAGGCACCCCCCAGGCCGCCGGGCAGCTGCACCGAGTGCGTGCCGTCGAAAATGACCGGACAGCCGAAACCCGCCATCACCTGCAGGCTTCGCATGTCGGAGACAAGGTTGTTGTAGCCGAAGCTCGTCCCCCGCTCCGTCAGCAAGATCGAGCGGTTGCCCGCATCCACTGCCTTCTCGATCACGTAGCGCATGTCCCAGGGAGCGAGGAACTGGCCCTTCTTGATGTTCATCGGCTTGCCCGTCTTGGCGACGGCGACCACCAGGTCGGTCTGGCGGCACAAAAACGCGGGGATCTGCAGGATGTCGAGCACCTCGGCCGCCGGGCCGATCTGCTCCTTGCAGTGGACGTCGCTGAGCACCGGCACGCCGAGTGCCTGCTTGACCTTGGCCAGCACCTTGAGCCCATCCTCGAGTCCAGGCCCTCGAAAGGATCGTCCGGATGTTCGATTGGCTTTGTCGTAGCTGCTTTTCACCACGTAGGAGACGCCGGCGCGCGCGCACATCTTCGCCATGCGCTCGGCGTGGGACAGCAAGTGCGCTTCGCCTTGGATGACGTCAGGGCCCGCGATGAGTACCAGCGGCTCGTCCGGACCGATTCGAACGGAACCCACCTGAACAATTGCTGAAGGCTGAAGGCTCGAGGCTGAAGGCTGGGACTGCAGCCTTGAGCTTTGAGCTTTGAGCTTTGAGCCTGTTGCGCGATTGGTCATCGTTTGACGCTCTTCGCTTTGGCGGACACCCGCCCCCCGTCCCTTGCCCCCCGCCCCTTGCCCCCATACGCAAGGCTCGCGGCCACAAACTCACGAAACAGCGGATGCGGCTCGATCGGCCTCGACTTGAACTCGGGGTGGAACTGGCCCGCGACGAACCACGGATGATCTTTCAGCTCGACGACCTCCACCAGATCGCCCCCGCCTGCCTCGCGGCCAGCGGGGCGGGCAGGGGGTTCATAGGTCGCCGCCACCACCAGTCCCGCTTTCTCGAATTGCGGACGGTACGCGTTGTTGACTTCATACCGATGCCGGTGGCGTTCCGTGATCTCGTCATGCTGATATGCGGCGAACGCTTTCGTCCCCTTGCGCACCTGGCACACGGAGGCGCCCAACCGCATCGTGCCGCCCATCGCCGTCACCCGCTGCTGCTCTTCGAGCAGGCTGATGACCGGATGCGCGGTCTTGGCGTCAAACTCCGTCGAATTGGCGCCCGTGAGCCCGCAGACGTTGCGCGCGAACTCGATCACCGCGCACTGCATCCCCAAGCAGATCCCCAGAAACGGCACGCGTTGCCCCCGCGCGTGGCGGATCGCCTCGAGCTTGCCCTCGATGCCCCGCTTGCCGAACCCGCCGGGAATGAGGATGCCCTGCACATCGCCCAGCGCCGCCGGGGCCCCCTCCTTTTCGATCTGCTCCGAATCGACGCGCGTGACCTCAACGCGCGCATCGTTGGCCAGCCCGCCGTGGCGCAGCGCTTCGTAGATGGACTTGTAGGCGTCCTGCAGCTGGATGTACTTGCCGACAACCGCGATGCGCACCTGATGCTTCGGACGCAGCGCGCGCTCAACGACGTGCGTGCGCCACTCGGCGAGATCCTGGCTCTGACGGGGCAGCTCCAGCAACCGCAGGATCGTCTCATCGAGCTTCTGCTGGCTGAACATCAGCGGGACTTCGTAGACGTCATTGACGTCCATCGCCTGGATAACCGCCTGCGGCTCGACGTTGCAAAACTGCGCGATCTTCTGGCGCACCGGCTCGGAGAACGGCTTCTCGGTGCGGCACAGCAGCACTTCGGCCTGCAGCCCGATCTCCCGCAGCTTGCCCACCGAGTGCTGGGTGGGCTTGGTCTTGAGCTCATCCGCCGCGCGGATGTAGGGGACGAGCGTCAGGTGGATGTTGATGGCATCGCCCCGCTTGACCTCGTTGCGCAGCTGTCGGATGGCCTCGAGAAACGGCAGCCCCTCGATGTCGCCCACGGTGCCGCCCACCTCCACGATGATGACATCCACATCAGGCTTCGCCAGCTTGGTGATGGAGCGCTTGATCTCATCCGTGATATGGGGGACGACCTGCACGGTGCCGCCGAGGTAGTCGCCGCGGCGCTCCTTCGTGATGACCGAATGATAGATCCGGCCGGCGGTCACGTTGTTGTCCTTCGTCATCGTCTGGCCGGTGAACCGCTCGTAGTGGCCCAGGTCGAGGTCGGTCTCCGCGCCGTCTTCCGTCACGTAGACCTCGCCGTGCTGGTACGGACTCATCGTGCCGGGATCGACGTTGATGTAGGGATCGAGTTTCTGCAGCGTGACCCGCAGGCCGCGGGACTTGAGCAACAGGCCGATGGAGGCCGAGGCAATCCCCTTGCCGAGGCTCGAGACGACCCCACCTGTGACGAAGATGTACTTAGCCATCGCAACGTGTGTCATGTGTCATGTGTAATGTGTAATGGAAAACCTGCGCATGACGACGATCAGCCTTTTCTGACTTCTGACTTCTGACCTCTGACACCTGACCCATCGAGAAGCACTTCGACTTTCCTGAGATCTTCTGGCGTATCCACGCCGACGGTATCATGCACGGTCTCCAGCAACTTGATCCGATAGCCATGCTCGAGGGCGCGCAGCTGCTCCAGCTGCTCGGCCTGCTCCAGCGGCGTCGGCTCGAGTGATGGAAACTGGAGCAGAAAGTGGCGTTGGTAGCCGTAGATTCCTAAGTGCTTAAACACGGTGGAGGCTGGAGGCTGGAGGCTGGAGGCTGGAAATGCCGGCTTTTGCCTCGAGCCTTCAGCCTTGAGCCTTGAGCCGAGTGGATTGTTTCGCAGATACGGAATGGGGGCGCGGGAAAAATAGAGCGCAAACCCGTCACGATCCACCACGACCTTCACGACGTTCGGGTTGGCGGCACCTTCCGCGCGCGGCAGCTTGGTCATCAGCGAAGCCATCGGCACCGCCTGATGCCGGCTGAGAAAATCCGCGAGCGACGCAATCATGTCAGGCTGCACCAGCGGCTCATCGCCTTGCACGTTGATGATCACATCCGCCTTGCGGGTGCGCGCAACCTCGGCGACCCGCTCGGTGCCGCTGCGCGCGGTCGGACTGGTCATGACCGCCTGGCCCCCGGCGCGCGTCACCGCGTCGACAATGCGCTGATCATCTGTCGCCACCACCACGTCGTCAACGCCTTTGGCCTGTGCCGCTCCCTCGTAGACATGCTGGATCACCGGCTTGCCGCGCAGCATCGCCAGCGGCTTGCCGGGAAACCGCGTTGAGCCGTACCGGGCCGGAATGACCACGAGCACGCTCATGAGCTGCGGGCCACACCCGAGGCGCGAGGCCGTGGCGCGTTTCTCGATACCGCCTGAGGCCGCTTCGTCAAAGTCGCGCGCAGCTCAGCCGGTGTTGCCACCGCGACACCGAGCTTGCCGATCACGATGCCGGCGGCCTGGTTGGCGATGCGCGCGGCCTGCGCCATGTCAGCGCCGCTGGCCAGGGCGAGCGTAAATGCCGCAATCACCGTATCGCCGGCTCCCGCCACATCAAACACCTCCTGCGCGACCGTGGGGATGCGCGTCCGGCTTCCGCTGCGCTCGAGCAAACACATGCCGTCCTCGCCCAGCGTGATGAGCACGCCGTCGCATTCCAGGCGTTTAACAATCTCCCGTCCGGCCCGGTCCACATCGGTCTCGTGTTCCAGTTCCCTGCCGACCATTCGGCCCGCCTCATCGCGATTCGGCGTGAGCGCCGTCACGCGATGGTACAGGTCAAAATGCTCCTCTTTCGGATCCACCGTAATGATCTTGCCATGGCGGCGCGCCAGCGGCACGACGGTCTCCAAGAGCTGCCGGGTGATGACCCCCTTGCCGTAGTCTTCAATGACCACCGCGTCGAGTTGCGGCAGCCGCTTGGCGATCAGGTCGGTCAGCTGCCGAATCGTCGCAGCCGTCAGGGGCTCCTGGTGCTCGCGATCGACCCGCACGACCTGCTGATGGTGCGCAATCACGCGGGTCTTCACGGTCGTCGGACGCTTCGCAGTCACGATGCCCGCGGTGTCAATCTGGCGTCGGGAGAGCTCCTCGCGTAGCACCTGGCCCCAGCGATCTTCGCCGACCGCCCCGGCCAGGGCGACCTGGCCGCCGAGCGAACGGATGTTATTGGCGACATTCGCCGCCCCGCCCGGCATCACCGATTCGGACTGCACCCACACGACCGGCACCGGCGCCTCCGGACTGATGCGGCTGACCTTACCCCAGACGAACTCATCGAGCATGAGGTCGCCGACGACCAGCACCTTCGCCTTCGAGAAGCGCGAGAGCAAGCCGTCCATCGCGGCGGCCGGTGCTTCCATCGTCACAGCCGCTCCGTGACCGCGCGCACCAACAGCGGAATCATCAGCTCATGGTGGCCGGTGATGTGGATGGCTCGTCCGCCGAGCAGCGTCGGTCGCTTGAGCACATTTTCTGCGGGACGGTAATGTCGGATCATGTCGAAGTCAAACGCCGTGAAATCCTTTACCTGAAACCCCAAGTTGCGAGCGGTCGAGACGGCTTTCAGAAACACTTCAGGCAGCACCACCGCCGAGCCGAGGTTGCCGACCACACCGCCCTTGAGTGTTGAGACCACCTCGACCAGCTTGCGAAAATCCGCGAGCGACGTCTTGCCGATCGCCGCCCCATCGGCGCTGGACTGCTGATGAATGATATCGGTGCCGATCGCCACATGCACCGTGACCGGCACCCCAAGCTGGTGGCAGGCCGCCAGCAGACTCAGGTTGCGATAGGGCAGCCGGCGCTTCACGATCATGGCGCCGACCGACTGACCCAACCCCCAGCCACGCTTAGCACCCTCTCGGATGGCTTGGTTGATCATCGCGTGAGTCTCTTCCGCCATGCCAAATGAGCCGTCAGCTAGCGCTGCAGCCACATCCTCGGAGGTGGAGCCCATGAATGCCAGCTCAAAGTCGTGGATCACCCCAGCACCATTCATCGCGATGGCGGTGACCACCTTGCGCCGCAGCAGGTCAAGAAGCAGCGGGCTGAGGCCCACCTTGATGACGTGCGCCCCGAACATCCACAGGACCCGCCGGCGCTGCTCATGGGCCGCCACGAGCGCATCCACGACTGCACGAAACTCCTTGGCGGCCAAGATGTTCGGAAGAGACTGGTAGAATTCGCGGAAGGAGCCGCCCTGGCGGCAGGTTTTCGCAAAGGCATCGAAGCTGACCTTGCTTTTGCGAGAACCGGCGGGGTAGGTCTTTAGCTTGGTGAAATCCAGCGTCGGCACGTACAGATTTTAGCCGAGGGTCCTGGGGGTGTAAATCAGTGCGCGGCCCAAGAACAGCTCGAGCGACGGGGGATCGGTCGCTCGACTGGTCGTGCGCGCGTTCACGTCAGGTCGTTCGGGCATCACCCCTCAGCCCAAGAGGCCCACGGTCGCCGCCAGGAACAGCCAAATCCAGAACAGGCGGATGGCCACGGCGACCGCAAAGATCGCCCGATCCGACGGCCATGTCAGCCTGATAAACAGTGCAGAGCTGTCCATCATCTTTTCCTCAGCGCACCTACTGGACTTTGACGCTCGTGTACGAGGTCGCGGTGCCAAACTTCACGCCGGCCTTGGACATCTTCGTATTGAGGTAGTAGAGCCCCAGCTTCGTGGGTGCCTTGACCTTCATCGTGAAGGTCTTGGATGACCCCGGTGGGACCGACTCGGTTGGCGCCAACGCGGCTGGAGCCGGCGTCGGCAACCCTAACGACACGGCATTAGCAGCCAGGGCGTAGCCTTCTGCGCCCGTCCAGGTGGTGTACCCCGTATTCTTCAACGTCACCGTGAGCAATGCCTCCGCACCCGGCGCCACCACGAGCGTGCTGGGCGGCGCGGTGCCGATCACCGCCTGATCCAGCGGGGTGTTGGAGATCGTGATCTGGATGGTCTTCGAGACGGTCTCGACACCATCGCTGGCGCGGAACGTCACGCCGATGGTCACGGGTGCCCCGCCATCCTCCACCAGATCGAAGTGCGGGTGCCAGTGGAACGCGCTGGTCCCCTTGAGGAACACGGCATCCGCCGGCAGTTCCTCCGGCACCGCATCGATGGTAACAGGATCACCGTCAGGGTCGGAGCCTTTCACGATGATCGTCAAACACTCCCCCTCATTGACGTGGGCGGTGGTGGGCGAGAGCGTTGGCGGACGGTTGGTGACCACGGTAATTGTCCCCTGGGCGCTCTTGGAACCGCCATGGCCGTCATCCACCGTGGCGGTGATGGTGTGGTCTCCCACATCAGCCAGCGTCGGCGTCCACGTGATTTGCGTGCTCACCGATCCGGGCCTCGAGGCATCCGGATCCCGCGTCGCGCCGGATGGAATCCCTCCCACGCCCAGCGAGAGCGTGTCGCCATCCGCATCGGAGCCGCTGATGCGCACCGGTGCGATGGCCTTGCCCGCCTTGACGGTCTGGGAGGCCGGTGTGACGCTGAGCGTCGGCGGATGGTTGACATCATTGATCGTGATCGTCAACGTCAACGGCACATCGGCAATCCCATCGCTGGCCATGAAGGTCGCGGACACGCTGCTCCCTCCCTTGTTCGCGGTGGGAATGGACAGGGTGCCGCGCACTTGGGTGAACTCGCAGACTTCATCGGCGTCGGTATCGATGCAGTCGCTGTCGGAATCGCACACGCCGTCCCCGTCCTCATCCAGCGCGCACCGGAAGGTGGCGCCTTGCGGAAGATCCGTCGCGTCCAAGGTGAGGAAGAAGTCCAGATCCGCGTCGGTGGCCCTCACGGGGATGGTCAGGGCCGCTCCCTCATCGACCGTCGGGGCGGTGTCCGTCGGTTCGATGAACTGCGGCGGGGTGTTGTCGATCGGGTTGCACTCATCGAGGGGCGTCCCCGGGTCATCCACACACGTACACTCATTGATGGTTGTGTCTGGGTTGTCGATGCAGCACTCGTCCGGAATCGTGTCCGGATTGTCCACGCAACACTCATCTTCCGGCGTCGTGGGATCATCGACGCACGGCGGCTGCTCTTCGGTCACCGACATCACGTACGCGTTGTAGTGAGACGGGGTGCCGTTGTTGGACACAAACGCAATCTCCGTGCCAAACGTGTTGATCACCGGGTGGAGATTCTGCACCCCCGACCCTGTGTCCGTCAGCTTGTGGTACGTGTTGGAGAAGCGGTCGTACAAGTAGATCTCTTGGTTGCGGTCGAGGTTGTCTAGGCTGGGATCATCCGGGTCCGGAGACACGGTGGAAGCAAAAACGACCAGATCGCCTCCGTCGTTCGTGCTCGCGTGGCTCAGCCGCGCGGCGGGATTCGGGTCCGAGACATCGGCGTTGCCCTGGTCGTTCGTGAGCTGCTTGAATCCGGCCGGCGGCCGGTCAGGAAACAGGCTCTTGAGGTACGTCTCCGGGCTGTTGTCGCCGTTGACGCTGTTGGGATCCAGGCTGTCGGTCGATTGAAAAATGAGCAGGTCGCCCTCTGCGCTGAGTCTGGGGTGTGCCTCGCTGCCCGGGCCCGACGTAATCCGGGTGACCGTTTCAACCTCTAGGCGGACAATGAAGTCGGTGGGGTCCGGGGTGTTGAGGTTCTCCTCCACAATTTCCACAATGGTCGCGACAAAGACGTCCGGACTGCCGTTCTCGTTGGAGATATACGTCAGCATGTCGCCGAAGGCGTTGAGCGCGACCTGATCAACGTGACCTGTGCTCACATTCGTCACCTGCACCGGCTGGCCGAAGCTGAACAGGCGCACTTCTTCCGGGGGGAGATCAAAAGGATCAGTAAGGGCAGCGGCAGCGGTGGGTGCTGTCGTTGTGCTTGATGTCGTGGAGGAGCTGGCAGTAGTCGTGGTAGGGAGGATCACCGGTGTCTTGAAGGTGAGTGAGCTCTTCTGCTCCTCTGCCCAGCTCCAGCGACTTCCCAGCGCGATCATGAGGACACTGGCGACACAGACCACACCCGCAACGCGCTTCACCATTCGGTGGTCTCCCATGACCGTTGCCTCCTCGTTGTGGTCGACTGAAAAACAAGAAACCGGGTTACCGTGTCTTTTCGGCAACCCGGCAATCCGCCAAAGTTCGTTGGCGGACCCGTGGCTTTGCGTCCCTCACTCTCGTGAGGTTTGCCTTTCTCGTATACTTATATTTTCAAATATAAAAGTCTTAACTAACTACCACAACCTTACCACACCTGTTGTACACTCGTCAAGACTCTTGGCGGGAAAAATGGCTGGCGTGCAGGACAGACGTGGCTGCGCGATACACCTCGTCCGTACTCAGGGAGGTCAGGCAGAGGAACTCGATGTCGCAGTTATGGGCCAGGCAGGCCACACAGCCGACCTCTTTATGGAGCACCACATGCTCTTCCCCTAAGGGCCCCCAGCGTTGGGAGGACAGCCCTCGTTGATTGCGGCCGAAGATGTCGACCACCGGCGTGCCGACCGCAGCGGCGATGTGCACCGGCCCGGAATCGTTGGAGATCAGCAGCCGGCACCGCTGCAACAGCGCCGCCAGCTCGCCCACGCTCAGGCGACCCGCGAGGTTGATCGCCGGATGACGCATGGCATCCATGACCTGATGTGCGTGCAGGGCGTCCTCGGGTCCGGCAATGAGGCACACCCGCACCTTGAGCTCCGTGATGAGCCGATCGGCGACTGCGGCGAACCGCTGCGGCATCCACCGCTTTGAGATGCAGCTGGCCGATGGATGGATCGCCACGAGCGTGTCCGCCGGCTGAACGGAGGCCTCGGAAAAGACCTCGTTCACGCGTTGGACGGCACGTGGTGACACGGGAACCACGGGTCGTGGATTCGCCGTCACCGGAATGCCAAGGGGTGCCAGGAGCTCCAGGGTATAGACCGCCTCATGCCGGCTGCCCTCCTGCTTTCGGTGGGGCAACCGATTCGTCAGCAACCAGCCGTTTTTCCGGTCATAGCCGATCCGGGTAGGAATCTGCGCGAGCCACGGCATCCAGTGCGAGCGGTTGCTCGGATGGAGCACGAGGGCGGCATCAAAGTCGTAGCGCCGCAAGCGGCGCGCAAATTGGATGGTCGCCCAGGCGCTGCGATGCTTGCCTTCCTTGTCATAGACGATCACTTCATTCAGGTACGGATGGGTCTCGAGGAGCTCCCGGCAGGCCGGACGGACCATCATCGCGATGAAGGCGTGAGGAGCATGCTGCCGCAGCGCTTGGAGCACCGGGGTCGAGAGCACTACATCCCCGATGCGGTCGAGCCGTATGACTAAGATCCGCGAAGGCGCGGACCGCAGAGGGTGGAAGGAAGAGGGCAGAGGGAAGATGTCAGGCATGCCCCGCACGGCCCTTTCCACCTTCCTCCATCTTCCTTCTACCTTCTAACAGCTTGCGTGCGGCTTCATAGACTTCATCGGCGCTCACAAACCGCATGCACTCATGCGAAAACCGGCAGAGCGCCTGCTCGCACGGCGCGCAGAAGAGCCGGCGGCGAATCGTCCGGCTACGGGGGGCTGTGGGACCATATTTCGCGTCGTCGGTCGGCCCGAAGATGGCCACGGTCGGCACCTCCAGCGCCGAGGCCAAGTGCAGCGAGGCGGAGTCGTTGGTGATCACCAGCGACGCGCGCCGCATGAGGCTCCCGGCCTGCCGGATGGTCGTCAGCCCGACCGCGCTGAACGCCTGCTCTTCCATCAGATCGCGGACGGTCTCGACGATCTCCTCCTCCTCGGGCTCCCCGGAGAAGATCACCTGGACGCCCGCCTCCCGAATCAGGCGGTCCGCCACGCGGGCAAACCCCTCGGCGCTCCACCGCTTGATGTGGCTACGAGCGCCCGGACAGATGACGACGAGCCGCTGCGAGCCATCAAGCTTCCACCGGCTCAGCAGCGTCTGTGCCGACGTCTCATCACCGGAGGAGCGCCACAGCGACCCCCCTGTCCCCCCAGCCATCGGCGCCTGACGCAGCCCAGGCACCTGCCGGGCCAGCTTCCACAGGTGACGCTTCCGCATATGCGTGACTCGCGCGGGTGGGGGCTGTAGGTAGCGCCACGCCTGCAGCGGCTTGAGCAGGCACGGATAGACCGTGTGGCGAAGATCCACGATGACGTGCGGCTGGTAGCGCCACAAGGCCAGTGCCAGCTTCAGGCGGCCGAGCAGCGATGCGCAGGCGTCCAGCTCCACGAGCGTCTGGATGCGAGGATCCTGAGTGAACAGCGCATGCGCGCGTTGGCCGACGAGCAATGTGTGATGAGCATGCGGGAACTGCTGCGCGAGGATTGCCACCACGTCGCTCATGAGAATCGCGTCCCCGATGTTGGACGGTCCAATAATCAGAACCCGCTGTCTCAGTGCGGAGTTCGGAGTGCGGAGTGCGGAATCTGTCATCCTGACGGCTCCATTCCGAATTCCGAACTCCGCATTCCGCACTGACGCAGTAGGTTTGAACAAGCGATATACGCTTCGTCCACCGAGATAGCGTCCATGCCCTGATGTGGCGGCGTGTCGGGATGATAGCAGGGGACCTCCGGGCAACAGTCGGCATGGTGGAGCACGGCAGTGCGTGACGGTTCGCCGAGTGGACCGGTGAGGGCCGGCGAGGTGGGGCCGTAGAGTCCCAGCACCGCCCTGCCCAACGCCGCCGCCAAATGCAGCACGCCGGTATCGTTTGAGATGACGACCGTGGCGTGTTCGAGGCAAGCGCTCAGCTGGCGAAGTGTCGTCCGTCCAGCCAAGACGACAGCGGGGTGCCGCATGCCTCGCTTCACCGTCTCGGCGAGCTCTAGGTCGTGTGGTCCGCCGGTCACGAGGACCTGGACGCGATGCGTCTCCACCACGCGATCGGCCAGCGCGGCGAATCGCTTCGGCGCCCAACGTTTATGGGCCCAGTTCGCTCCCGGATGAAGCACGACGAAGCGATCGTTGCCGATGCCGCGCGCGCTCAGCAGTTCGCCAGCCTGGGCTCGCTCCGCTTGCGTGACAACATAGTCGCAGGTCAGTGTCGTAGGCGCGGCTGCCCCCCACGCTTCCAGCAACGGCAGATAGGTCGCAGCCTTGTGCATGGGGCTGTTCGGTGATGGGACGCGCCGCGTCAGCAGCCAACCGCTTTTCGGGTTGTCAAATCCCACCCGGGTCGGAATGCCGGCCGCAGCCAGCAGCAACGAGCGCGACAGGCTGCGCCTGAGGATAAAGGCGGTGTCGCACCGTATTTCGCGCAGGCGCCGGATGAGCCGCCACTTGCTCATCACGCTGCGGTGATCGTTTCGTTCATCATAGATGAGAAACGCGTTCACATGCGGGTTGTGCCTGAGCACCTCCTCGCACTGCGGCCATCCCATCACCGTGATGATGGCGCGTGGCACCTGCTGACGCAACCCTCTGAGGAATGGCGTCGCGAAGAGCGTCTCGCCGTACCAATTGGGCAACGCCACTAAGATTCGTTCCATCACATCAGAATGCGGAGTTCGGAGTGCGGAATTCGGAATGGTTGCTTTTTATTCCGCACTCCGCACTCCTAATTCCGCATTGCGCTCACATAGTTCACGATACACGGCTTCCACTTGGTCGACCATGCGAGCCAGGGTGTACCGTTCACGCACGACGGCGCGCGCTTGGCCGGCCGAGCGGCACGCCAATTCCCCATCCTGAAGGTACCGCAACACGGCGTGCCCCAGCGCCTTGGGATCGCCGGGCTCCACCAGAGTGCCCACACCGCTTTGCTCCAGCACCCATGAGGCGCCGCCGCCGCGGCGCACCGCCACAATCGGCCGTCCGCCGGCCATCGCCTCAAGCAGCGACAACCCGAATCCCTCCTGATCCGCAGGCAGAAAGACAAACACGTCCATCAGCGACAAGGCAACGCGCGTTTCGGGCATCGCCCCGGCAAATCGCACCGCGTCAGCCAGCCCGAGCTCGGCCGCCAGCCGTTCCAGGCTCGCGCGCGCCTCTCCGTCTCCGATGATGAGCAGCTGCGCATCAGGCGCTGCGGCTCGGACGGTCGGCAGGCTCCGGACAAGCTGATCCACACGTTTCGAGGCCACCAGGCGCGCCACCGTGCCGATCACAGGCGTGTTGGGCTTCAGGCGGAGTCGATCGCGCAGCGAGGCCTGAGACGCGGAATCCGCAGGAACCTCAAACGGCGCGGGGTCGATACCATGTGCAATCAAGCGAATCCGCTCAGGAGGCACACCGAAGACCCGCTGCAGATGATCGCGCACCGGCTCGCTGATGGCAATGGTCAGCTCACCGGTACACGGCCAGAGCCGTCGGCCCAGGTTGGGACGGAAAAAGCCATGCCACGTCGTCACGTACGGAATATGCAGCGCGCGCGAGACGCGTTCGGCCGCCACCTGTCCGACCCGCGTGTGCGCATGCAGCACATCGACTGGGTGCTCCCGCAGGCGCGCCAGCAGCCTGCGGCCTGCGGCGAACACCTGCGGGCTGAACTCGACGCTGGTGTGCAGCGGCAGCGCCCAGTGCTCCATGCCGGCTGCAGTCGCCTGCGCCTCCCACAAGCCCCCGCCGGAGGCGATGATGACGCGGTGGCCCCGCGCGCGCAGCTCCCGCGAGACTGACAGCACGTAGCGTGAGACGCCCCCCGCATTGAGGTGGGAGGCCAGATGGAGGATGTTCATGGGGACGCCGGCGCGGGGACAGTCTCGGCGTCGGCAAGAATGGCTAGGATCGCACCGAGCACCTCATCCACGCTGATCTGCTTCATGCACGCGTGGGTGATCGTGCGGCAGTGCGCGGCGTAACACGGGCTGCACGCCACCTCTTTATAGATGACCTGGCCTCGGAACGTCGGGGGCACATGCCGACGGGGATCGGTGGGCCCGAACAACGCCACCGCCGGCGTGCCGACCGCCGCCGCCAGATGTAACGGCGAGGAATCGTGCCCCACGAACACCTGGGCGCGCTTGATAAGGCAGGCCAGCTCCATGAGGCTGGTCTGCCCGATGAGCACCGGAGGCTTCGACACGGTCAGCTGCAGCAGCGCCTCGCCCAATTCGCGCTCATCCGGCCCGCCGGTGACCACGACGCGAAGGCCCCGCTGCGAGAGCCCGTCACACAGCTTCGCCCAGCGGTCCAGATCCCACCGCTTCGTCTTCCATCGCCCGCTGCCGCCGGGATGCACGAGCACGGTGGGCTGCGCAGCACCAGTCTGGCGAAGCAGACGCTCGGCCGCCGCGTCATCCTGCGCCGACGGCCACAGCTCCAACGCGTCTCCATTGGCGGAGAATCCGGCCTTTGTCAGCAGGTAGTGCTGATGCGCGATGGGGGCGAGCACCACACGCGGCAACCGCACCCCGCGATTGAGCAGCCACCCGTATTTCCGGCGATATCCCGCACGCACGGGAATGCCGGCCAGCCACGCCATCAGATGCGTCGCGCGGCTGTTCTGGAAATCTACGGAGAGATCGAAGCGGCCGGCGCGCAGCCGGCTCAGAAATGCCAGGCGGCGTCCCCACCCCTGATCCTTGCGCGTGGGATCATAAATGATCACCTCGTTCAGGTAGGGACAGCGGGCGACGACCTCGTGCGCCGAGCGGCCGATGACCAATGCGAGGTGCGCGTGCGGAAATTGCTTGCGGATGGCGCGCAGGCTCGGCGTGGAGAGGATGACGTCGCCGAGGGCGCTCAGCTTCCAGAGAAGGATACGCGGCTTGGTGAGGCAGTCGTCATAGACTGCCAGCGTCTGCTCGACCATCCGATCCAGATGCCAACGCGTCTGCACCTGCGCGCGAGCGCGCTGGACGCACCGCTCGCGCAGCGCGCCGTCGCGCATGAAGCGCTCGCACGTATCCGCCAGCGCGCGCGGGTCATTCGGCGGCACGAGCAACCCGGTCTGCCCGTCCTCGATCAACTCAGCGAGCGCGCCCATGCGGGAAGCGATCACGGGACGGCCCACCGCCTGCGCCTCAATCACCACGCGGCCGAACGACTCCGGGTAGCGCGATGGGACGACGACCAGATCCACCGAAGCCAAGAGCGTGGCCACGTCGTGCTGCAACCCCCACCACTCCACGGCATCCTTAAGCTGCAGCCTTTTGATGAGCGAGTCAAGTTCAGAGCGTAACGGACTGGTCGGGGTGTGGAGCCCCACGTGTTTACTCCCGTCGGGCGACATCCCGAGCGACGACGCCGGAGGCGGAGGAGTCGAGGGATCGCCGGCGATGCACAGCGTCACGTCGTGCCCGCGCCGAAGCAGCTGCGCGCAGGCCTCGAGGGCGACATCATGCCCCTTGATGCGGCTGAGGCGTCCGAAGAGCCCGATCCGCCACGAACCGTGGTGCGGCGCCGCAGACGGCCGGAATGGAAACTCGTCCAGATCGACGCCGCGGGGAATGACCCGCAGCCGCTCCTTGGGAAGGCCGAACTGCTCGATGAGGTAGCGGCCCAGCGCCTCGGAGGGCGCGATGACATATCGGCCCCAAACCATGACGCGCGAGGCGAGGTGCGGGCGATAGAAACCGTGGGCGGTGGTGACGAACGGCCGCTGGGTCCGCCGCGCGGCCGCGAACCCGATCCAGCCTGGGACGCGCGAGCGCGCGTGGACGATGTCGACGTTCGTCGTCGTAATGAGCCGCGCCACCTCGGGGATGCATGACCCGATGCGGGTAAGCGATTTGTCATGCACCGGAAGCTGATGGTGGGCGGCGCCCAGCTGCGTGAGCCGCTCGACCAGCGGCCCGCCGGAGGAGACCACACTCACGCGGTGGCCCCGCGCGATGAGTCCCTTCGCCAGATCGAGGACACCACGTTCAACTCCACCAACCTCAAGCGACGGAACTAACTGTAAGATATGCATTCGACACTCGTTATCTTGTGTAATGTGGATTGTGTCATGTGTTATGTCAGAGCCAAGGCAAGGAAATTTGAACCGCAGTTACATGACACATGACACATCGCACATGACACAGGTGGCTTTTAGAGGAGTGGTTTGACGGCCTCACGAATCTGACTGAACGTGTCCAGGCGCTTTGCGGGACGCGTCTCCCGAATGGCGTGGGTGAGCGCGGGTCCGAGTCGATCCACGGGTGCCAGCGTGACGTAGCCGCCGTCGACCAGGCCGCGGAGAAATCGCCGGTGCTTCGTGGGGGCGGCGTGCGTCTGCCGGCGAGGCGGCTCCACAACGATCACGGAACGGCCACTGGCGCAGGCCTCCGATACCATCGAAATGCTCTCCCCGGTGACGAGGGCCACGGTCGACCACCCCAGCATCCCTTCCATGGTGCCGTCGATCGCATCGCGGCTGGCCAGCAAGAGCAGCCGGCAGCGCGAGAATCCCTTCAGCTGACGGTCCAGCTGCTGCTCGACGGACGGCGAGGTGCGGCGCGAGGTGGTCACCACACACCAACCGTCCAGCGCCTCGCAGCATTCCATGACCGCCGTGATCAGCGCCTGTGCAAACGCCGGATGCAGGTGGTAGTCCGACGTGTCGCCTCCCAGGAAGACCCCGATCACCGGCACGCCCCCCCACCCACTTCCCATCGATTTCGAAACGTCCGATCGGCTGGCACCAGTTGACGGAAGCACCGCGTCACCATGAGGCGTGGCAGGAAGTTGGTGGGGGGGCACGCCATTGACCCGTCCCTCGGCTCGCTCCGCTCGCTCGGGACGACCGAGGGGTCGGAAGTTCGGGTGGGCGGTCAGGCGCACGCGCGCCTGCAGCAGCTCCTCATCGCGGATCTTGCTGATCGCACCATCCGTCTGCACCACGTTGCGCCGCCGCGGCAGCTGGTCATGGCGCGGCGCGATGACCAGATCAAACCGGCGCAGCGGCAAGGGTGCCGGGTTCATCAGCACGATCGATTTGGCCTGATTGACTCGAGCCCACAAGAGGTTGACCGCCGCGGTGGAAGCTCCGCATGAGACGACCAGGTCGGCGTAGCGGCACAGCAGAGCGCGCGCGCTCTCAGGCGTGAGGGCCCAGCGCACGCAGGCGTGAGCGCCGACACTCGGGAGCCACCAGCTCCACAACAGCGCAACACCCCGGTGGAGACGGGACCGGAAACGCACGTCGACCAGCGAATGCGCTACCTCGGGGCGTGATTCACGCATCGCTTCGACGACCGCCAGCGATTGCTTCAGGTGGCCCGCCTTCCCATCGCTGAGCACGAGGACGCGGCGCGCCGGGGTGTACTTCCATCGTTTATGCATCCACAACCACTGACTCGGGTCGTCGGCGATGTGTCGAGTCAACAGCTCGGCGAACGCCGCGATGCCCTGCCGGACCGCCTCATCGCGCCCCACGCCTCGCGGCAGCTCAATCGTCCGCTCCACGACGATGCGGTGGTACGGACCGCCGATCCGATGGATGAAGAAGGGGACAATCATCGCCTGCTTCGACGCGGCGAGCTCAAACGGCCCCCTGGCGAAGAGCGCGGGCCTGCCAAAGAAGTCGATGAAGATGCCCTGCCGGCTTGCCTGGTCGCCCACGATCCCCACCAACTGCCGGCGGTCGAGTGCTGCCAGGAGCTTGCGAATGCCGCCGCCCTTGTGGACGATCGTGCACCCTTTGGACTCGCGGTAGGATACCAGCAGCCGATAGAGCTTCGGCAGGTTCGACTGCGCGCGAGCCAGCGACACGGACGGATAGCCCAGCAGTGCTGCGGTGATCGACGTCAGCTCCCAGTTGCCGTAGTGGCCAGTCAGCACGATGACGGGCCGTCCGGATGCCATCGCCTCGTCGAAGTGGGACCGACGCTCAATCGCGATGTAACGATCCACATAGGCGGCATCCATGACCGGCAGCCGCAGCAACTCGATGAGCGCGGCTCCCATCTCCCGATAACTGGCGCGGATGATCCGGCGCGCCTCAACCACCGTCATCTGCCCGTCAAACGCCGCCCGCAGATTCTGCACACCGATGCGCGTGCGCTTTGGCTGCAGCCAGAAGGCGAGTGTGCCGAGCCGCTCGCCGCACCAGACGGCCGCCTCCGGCCGCAGGGCGCAGCAGAACGCGCCGATTGCTTTAACGAGCGTATACGCGAGCCAATCGATCATGGAGTTGTGCTTCACCGTGTAACAGTTTCATGCGCACGCCGAGCACCCACAGCGGCACCGCGTTGGGCGGACGCGCATGCGCGAGCGGCCGCAGCCGGACCCAGTCCTTCTCCGTCGTGATCACGGCATCAGGGCTCATGCCCTGTCCGCGAGCCGTCATCGAGTGCCAATCATGTCCCTGATAGGCATAGTGATCCGGCAGCGCCCAGTGCCAGAGCACCGTCGCATGCAGCCGCTTCACCGTCGACTCAAATCCCTCGGGATCGCCGATCGAGGAGACCAACCCGACCCGCAACCCGTTGAGCCGCGCGGGCTCATACGGCGCGCCGGTCATCGCGTCCATCACGGTGGCCGGCTCATGGACCGCGGTGGCGATCACCGCATTCGGATTGATGGCGCGCACGCGCTCTGTCAGCGCGCCGACGCGCTCTAAGCCCTCATCCGCCTTCGTGATGATCACGACATCCGCCCGGCGCAGCGCGGTGAAGGGCTCGCGCATCGGCCCCCGGGGCAGCAGCGCCCATCCGCCTAGCGGCGTGCGGACATGCACCAGGACGATCTCGCAATCCCGACACAACTGCCGGTGCTGGAACCCGTCATCGAGAATGACCGTATCCGCTCCCAGCGTGTGGCACGCCAGACGGCCGCTGCGCGAACGTTTGGGACCGACGACGATGGCCACACCGGCGAGGTGCTTCGCCAGCAGCTGCGGCTCATCCGCCAGGTCATTGTGCTGCGGAGCGGGCTGACCATTAACGAGCATCACTCCGCCGTCGCAGCGCAACCAATACTCGCGACGCGCGCCTCCGTATCCCCGCGACAGGATGGCGACGCGCCTATTGAGCTCAGTTAGATGCCGGGCGATGAGCTCTACGCAGGCCGTCTTGCCAGTGCCACCCACGGTGAGATTGCCAACGCTGACGACCCGGCACGGCAGCCGCTCTTGGCGCATCCACCCTAAGTCAAAGGCGGCGTTGCGCGAGCCGACGGCGGCCCGGTAGGCGAGCGAACCGGCCGAGAGCGCGTGGCAGACAAGGGCGTCCGAGAAGGATTGTGGCTGGCTCAGCGTGGCAAGACGCCACCAGGCGTCATGAAGGGCTTGCCACATAGTATATTATTCTACGTCGTCAACACACTAAATTCCAATAACCAAATCCCAAATTCCAAATAAGCCTCAAGCACCAATGACCGAAGCACCAAACGTTTGGTGTTTAGAAATTGGAGCTTGGAGTTTGTTTGGTGCCTGGGATTTGGTGCTTGGTGCTAATCCTACGGCAGGATGGATTGGAGGGCAGCAATGGTACGATGGGTTGCGCCCTGGAACTGCTCGGTGAGCTTCTGGGCGCGCTGACCCATGGCTTGGGCCTCGGCGGGTTGTTCGAGTAACTCCTGGACCACTCCGACGAACTCCTGAGGAGTTTCCACCCGACGCGCGGCATGGTGGGCCAGCAGCTCATGGGCGATCGTCTCAAAGTTCTGCATCCAGGGCCCAAACACGATGGGCTTGCCCACACTCGCCGCCTCCAGCGGATTCTGACCGCCGTGCGGGATGAGGCTGCCGCCGATGAACGCAATCGTCGCTAATCCGTAATAGGATGGCAGCTGGCCATAGGTATCCACGATCGCGACATCCCACGACCCCTGGACCGCCTGCGAGGCGCGCTGGCATGTCAGACCGTGATGGCGCACAAGCCCCTCGAGTTCCCCGAGGCGCTCCAGATGACGCGGGGCGATGACCAAGCGCGCAGCCGATTTCATCTGGCGGACGGCCTGAAACGCCTGGAGGACCGCAGACTCTTCTCCTCGATGAGTGCTGCCGGCCACCATCACGGTCTCCTGACCGCTCAGCCCAAGATGTGCAGCAGCTTGCCGCACCGCCTCAGACGCGGGCCGAGCGCCCAAGCTCGCATCCCATTTCAAACTCCCCGCGACGTGAACCCGCTCCAGCGGAGCGCCCATCAAGACGATGCGGTCCGCATCCGCCTGGCTCTGCATCAGGAACAGGTCCACCTGCTGCAACATGCCTGTCAGCCATGGTTTCACCCACAAGTACCGACGGTAGGCTCGGGCGGAGATACGGCCATTCACGACTGCCACCGGAATCCCGCGAGCCTTGGCCAATCGGATGACCGTGGGCCACAGCTCGGACTCGATGAGCAGCAGCGCGCGAGGCCGGAAGGCGTCCAATGCGCGCGCCACACAACCGCGCAGATCGAGAGGAAAATAGATCGCCGCACCCACGCCGTTCACCTGCTCCGAGGCGACGGAAAATCCGCCAGGCGTGACAGTCGAGAGGAGGATCCGGTCATCCGGATAGGCCGCGCAGAGCTGCCTGAGTAAGGGACGCGCAGCGAGCATCTCGCCCACGCTCACCGCATGCACCCACAGGACCCGCTTGCCCGCCAGCGCCGCTCGTACGTCGGCGGGATACCGCCCCAGTCGCATCGACCAGCCCCGATGCGGCAGCCGCCTGCGCCAGAGCGCCTTCGGGATGTAGAACAGGAGTCCAACAATCAACAGTAATTCGTAGAGTACCCACATCGTAGCCATCGGTTAGAGACAGGAGACAAGGGACAGGGGACAAGGGACAAGTGGCGAAGGCGAATCCATAGCGGTTTGAGCCCTGTCTCCTGTCTCTTGTCTCTTGTCTCTTGTCTCCTTACGCGCGAGGATGCACTTGATCATAGATCTTCTTCAGACGCTGCGCAGTGACGTGCGTGTAGATCTGCGTCGTCGTAAGGTTCGCATGACCCAGCAGCTCCTGGACGCTGCGCAGGTCCGCACCCCGATCCAGCAGATGGGTCGCAAAGCTGTGGCGCAGCGCGTGCGGGCCAATCGCCGCGGGCAACTGCGCTTGCCTGACATAGCGCACGAGTAGCCGGTCTACTTGGCGCGTGGTGATGCGCGTGCCTTTCTGGCTCACGAAGATCGCGTAGGGCACGCGCAGTGTCTTCGGCCGCTTCGCCAAGTAGCTGCGGATGGCGCGCAGCGCGGTTTCGCCGATCGGGCAGAGGCGCTCCTTCTTGCCCTTGCCGCGCACCAGCATCGTGCCGGAGATCTCATCGAGATCGTCGAGGTTCAACCCCACCAGTTCGCTGACCCGCGTCCCGGTCGAGTAGAGCGTCTCCAGCATGGCCCGGTCCCGCAGCCCGCGCCATGTATTCGTCGGCGGGGCATCGAGCAGCCTGACGACCTGCTGCTCATCGAGAAATTGCGGCAGCCGCCGCTCCAGCTTCGGCGTGGGGACCGCCGCGGCCGGGTTGTGCTCAAGCGTGCCCTCGCGGCACAGATAGCGGAAGAAGCTGCGCAGGCAGGAGAGCTTGCGCGCGATGGTGCGACGCGAGGCGTGGGCCGTGCTCAGCTGCGCGACGAAGCGGCGGATATCGAGCGCGATCATGTCCGCGAAGCGCTGGTGGCCCACAAACCCCACGAACTGCTGCAGATCGAGCTGGTAGTTCAGGAGCGTATGCTCGGAGGCGTTGCGCTCGGCGCCGAGATACTGGAGGAATCGCTGGACAGCCGCAGGGGCTGACGGCCTCACTCTTGGACGTCCTCCTCCTCAGACTCCTTGGCGGATCCGTCGCCGGGAGCGGCCGCCTCCTGGGACGCCGGCAGGCGCCGCGTCGTGTAGCGGCAGGCAGGGTACTTGGAGCACCCATAGAAGTGCCGTCCGCGCGCGCGCCGCTCGACGAGTTCCCCGCCGCAGTTCGGCTCGGGACAGAAGGAACCCGTCGGGATCGGCCGTGCGAACTTGCAGGTCGGGTAATCGGAGCAACTCATGAACTGCCCGAAACGGCCCCACTTGATGACCATCGGCTTGCGGCACAAATCGCACACGTGGTTGGTGGGGATGACTTCGCGCTTGACCGCGCGCATCTTCTCATGCGCGACGCTCACGCGGGCCGAAAACGGCGTGTAGAAGTGGCGCACCACGGAGACCCACTCGAGGTCGCCGTCTTCAATGCGGTCGAGCTCCTCTTCCATCTCCGCGGTGAACGTCACATCCATCACCTCCGGGAAATGCTCGATGAGCATCTCCGTGACGAGGCGGCCGAGCTGTGTGGGCACCAGGCTGCCCCCGGTGCGCCGCACGTAATCGCGCGAGACGATCGTCTGGATCGTCGGCGCGTAGGTGCTGGGCCGCCCGATGCCGAGCTCTTCCAGCGCCTTCACCAACGATGCATCGGTGAAGCGCCGGGGCGGCTTGGTAAAGTGTTGCGAGGGTGTGACCTCGACCAGCGAGAGCGGCTCGCCTTTCGTCAGCTTGGGTAAGATGCCCTCAGGCAGCGCGTCCTCATCCCGTTCCTCAAGCTCCTGGTAGATCTTGGTCCAACCGGGAAAGACGTTGGTGCGGCCATTGGCCTTGAGATGGAACTTCCCGGCGCTGATGTGCACCGCCGTGACCTGGTCCACCGCGTCCGTCATCTGGCTGGCGACAAACCGCTGCCAGATCAGCTGGTAGAGCGTGAACTGCTCCTCGGTCAGGTACGACTGCAGGCTCTCCGGCGCGTGCTGCACGCCAGTCGGCCGGATCGCCTCGTGCGCTTCCTGCGCGCTTTTCTTCGCCTTGTAGAACCGCGGCTCAGCCGGCAGGTACGACTTGCCGAACCGTTTCGGAATGAGCGAACGCACCGCAGCCAGCGCCTCGTTCGCCACGCGCACCGCATCGGTGCGCATGTAGGTGATGAGGCCGACCGGTCCCTCTCCCCCGATCTCAATGCCCTCGTACAACTGCTGGGCGATCCTCATCGTGCGCGACGAGCCGAAGCCGAGCTTGTTGAACGCCTCCTGCTGCAGGGTGCTGGTCGTAAACGGCGGCTTCGGGTAGCGCTTCTGCTCCTTCTGCTCGACCGAGGTGACGGAGTAGGATTGCTGGCGCAGCTCCTTGGCGACGCGCTCCGCGTCCGCCTGCGTCGTCAGGTCGGCTTTCTTCTCGCCGATGCGATCTAACTGCGCCTTGAACGACGGCCCGCCGGCGGCCTGCCGCAGCTGCGCCTCGATCGTCCAGTACTCATGAGGGACAAACGCCTCGATCTCCTTTTCGCGATCGACGACCAGCCGAAGCGCCACGGACTGCACGCGACCGGCGGAGAGGCCGCGGCCGATCTTCTTCCACAACAGCGGCGAGAGCGAGTACCCCACGAGCCGATCGAGGATGCGGCGGGCCTGCTGCGCATTGACCAGCTTCAGATTGATCGTGCGGGGATGCTGAATCGCCGCCTTGATGGCCTCCGGCGTGATTTCGTGGAAGGTGATCCGGTAGATCTTCTGGCCGTTGGCCCGCACCCCGACTGCTTTCGATGCGGCACGCGAGGGCTTCTTCTTCGGGCTCGGGGCCGGCGTCTTGGCATCCGTCTTCGCCGGTTTCTTGTCCTCGCCGCGCAGCAGATGTGCCAGATGCCAGCTAATCGCCTCCCCCTCGCGGTCCGGATCGGGTGCCAGGTAAATGGCCTCGCGTCCGAGTGCTTGCTGCTGGAGCTCTTTGGCGAACTTGCGCCGCTTGTAGACCACGATGTAGTGGGGTTCGAAGTTGTGCTCAACGTCCACGCCGAGCTTGCTCGCCGGCAGATCGCGCAGATGGCCCATGGAGGAGGCCACGTCGAACTGCGATCCCAGGATCTTGTGGATCGTCTTCGCCTTCGCCGGCGATTCGACAATGACGAGATTCTTCGCTTTACCCATGGTTATCGTCCAACCTATCTACACCGCGACATGTTCTGTGTCTCTGTGGCGCTTCTGTGGTTCTGTGGTGCTCCGCCACCGACAAACTGCACGATTTCCACCTGATCGCCCGCCTGCAGCGCAGCCGCCGCGTGCTGGGCGCGCTTGAGAATGGTGAGGTTCACTTCCACGACCACGCGCTCCGGGGCGATCCCAAGCGATTCCAGCAGCTGCGCGACGGTCGTGCCCTCCGCCAACTGCCGTGTCTCGCCATTCACGGTCACGTCCACCGCTCTACCTTACCTGATGTGCGCCCGCACGTACAAACTGTTTTCCGGGCAGCTGCCGCACCACGCGCTTGAGCTCCAACTGCAGCAGCGCTGCGCTGACCTCGGCCGAGGCCAGCCCGCTGCGCACCACAATGGTATCCACGTGGATCGGCTCGTCTGTGCTCACACATCCCGCCACCTGCTGCTCGAGGTCGGAGAGACCTTCATCGTGACCGATCGCGGCGCGGCGCGTCACAGTCGGCGTCTCGGGGCGCAGGTGCAACTCCTCCAGAATATCGTCGACCGAGGTCACCAGCCTGGCTCCTTGCTTCAAGAGATGATGCGTGCCCTGTGAGGTGACCGACGCCATGGGGCCGGGCACCGCGAACACCTCGCGACCCTGCTCCAGCGCGAAGTCCGCCGTGATCAGCGCGCCGCTACGCTGGGCCGCTTCCACCACCACCACACCCAGTGAGAGGCCGCTGATGATCCGGTTGCGGCGCGGGAACGTGTACGTGTCCGGCTCCCTGGTCATGGGATACTCGGAAACCAGCGCTCCCTGCCCGGCAATCGTCTGGGCCAACTCCAGATGTTCCGGAGGATAGATCCGCGCCAGACCGCTACCCAACACCGCCAGCGTTCGTCCCCCGGCCTTCAGAGCGCCCTGATGCGCGGCCCCGTCGATCCCTCGCGCCATCCCGGAGACCACCGTGATGCCGCGCAGCGCCAAATCATACGCCAAGCGCTCGGCACTTTGCAAGCCGTAGGCGCTGGCGAGGCGCGTCCCAACGATCGCCACCGCGGGCTCCTGCGCCGATGGCAACGTCCCGCGCACATACAGCACCGGCGGCGGATCGTGGATGGTGCGCAGCGACGCTGGATACGCCTCGTCATCCCACGTGATGAGGTCCGCCCCGTGCTCTTTGGCCAAGACGAGCTCCTGCTGCACCCAGCGCTCGTTGCGGCAGGCCTCGAGGACCTGCCGTGCTAGCTGCTCCCGCATCCCGCCCGCCTGGCGCAGCTGCAGCACGGTGGCATTCCCGATCGCCTCCACACTGCCCAGTGCCTCGACGAGCTGACGCGCCACCGAGGGCCGCAGGCCAGGCACGGCGTTGAGCGCAATGAGCTGGTCACGAGATGTGAGTGTCATCGGATTGGGGCATAGCTTATCACAGGTCACTACTCCTGTCAGGCCGCACCCCCGACGGTCCCGCGAAGCGCATGCACGGGCTCAGCCCGGCAAGGCGCCCTCGCTCTTGAGCACGGCCAGGTTGTCCGACGAGCCCCCTTCGGGGCGAGGAGTTGCCTGGCCGGGGCGCCGCCGCCGGGCGATGAGAGCCCGTGTCAGCGCGAGCGGGCTGTCGGGGGTGCGGCAATGAGTCGGCGGAGCGCACCGAGCGAGAGCACGCGGAACTCTAGCGACGCGTGAGGCGAGTAGCGATGAGGACGCGATCGCGGTCGTTGAAGCACATCAGGAAGCGGTCGAAGAAGCCCGCTCGGCCCAGCAGATTGAAGCCCACGCGCAGCGAATCGGAAAACCCGGCCGGCGCGCTGAACTCCATGCCCGCGAAGCGCACCTTGATGTGCTGGAGGTAGATCGGAATGACGCTGCCGTTGCCCAGCGCGATGTAGCGCCGTTTCGCGCGTCGCAAGTTGACCCCCAGCAGTTGCGCCACGTCGACGTGGAAGATGCTCCACGACGCGCCGGAGTCCACGTAGGCCTGCAGATAGAGCCAGCGGTTGCTGGTCCACACCTGCAGGTAAATGATGGGCGCGTGGCGGCCCTGCGCGTCCTTGAGATATGGAAATTCTATCCGCTGAAGCTGTGCCGCACGCGGGGAACGAGGCATTGCCTAGTCCGCAGACCACAGACCATAGACCATAGAAAAGCAAAAGCTCATCTGTGGTCTATGGTCTGAGGTCTATCGACCCAGTACGATGGTGGAACAGCGCAGTCAGTGATTCTTCACGGAGCGGGATATAGAAGATGGCAACTTCGCGCTGCGCGGTGAGGCGGCCCGCCTTGCGGTAGGCGTCGAGCTGGGTCGCGCCGGAGGCGATGATGTGGTCTCCAGCGATGACGACGTACTTGCCGCCGTAGCGCTGGGCGAGCGCCGGAGCATGCTCCTGAAGGTAGCGCCAGCTGCGGCAGACGTAGGGTCCCAGCCGCTGACAGAGCTGTTCCACAATATCCTCTACCGATCGATCGCTGGTATCGAGCGTCAGATCAGCCTGCGCGTACACCGGCGCGCGCTGGTGCAAGAGAGTCTTGATCCTCGCCAGCGGGTCGGCGCCGCCTGCAAGCAGCGGCCGCGTCGAGATCTTACGCCCCACCCGCTCGACAATGCGCTCCGGGCGCGCCGTGAGACAAATCACCGGCCCGGTGACCCGAAGCCTTGCCCGGTTGTGCTGGTCCACAAATGCTCCGCCCCCTGTGGCGATCACCTGATTGAGGCCATGCACCACGCGGCTGATGTGGCGACGCTCCAGGCGCCGGAACACCGCCTCGCCACGCTCGGCGAAAATGTTGGCGACGGGCATCTTAGCACTCGCCGCAATGAGCTCATCGACGTCGACAAACCGCCAGCCCAGCCGCTTGGCCAGCCGCTTGCCCACCGCGGTCTTGCCTGTCCCCATGAACCCGGTCAGCACGATGTTCATTTGCTCGTAGCCACACTGCACGTTTGGGACATGGGACAGGAGACATGGGACGGGTCCCACGGCCCATGGCCCACGTCCCAAAACTCAAAATCGCTTAACTTGTCGCTTGTAGTTCTCATAATTTCGCGTCAGTTCTCGTAAGCTATCGCTGCCGAACTTCTGCAGCACGGCGCGGGCCAGCTCGAAGGCGATCATGGCTTCGCCGATCACGCCGGCCGCTGGCACGGTGGTGACATCCGAGCGCTCGACCGTGGCGACCACCGTCCGTTTCGTGTTAATCTCCACCGAGCGCAGCGGCTTGCGCAGCGTCGAGAGCGGCTTGAGAAAGCCGCGCACGATGATCGGCTGGCCGGTCGTCATGCCGCCCTCAAACCCGCCCGCGCGGTTCGAGGAGCGGACAAACCCTTTCGCCTTTGAGTAGAAGATCTCGTCCTGCACTTTGGAGCCCGGCAGCGAGGCACCCAAGACACCGTCACCCACTTCGACCGCCTTGACCGCATGGATGGACAGAATTGCGTGGCCCAGGATCGCGTCCAGCCGGCGGTCGTAGTGGACGTAGCTGCCCAACCCCGGCGGCATGCCCTCGGCCAATACCTCGAAGATGCCGCCGAGCGTGTCGCCGGCTCTCATCGCCGCGTTGATCTCACGAACCATCTTCTTGGTCGCCTGCGCATCGAGACAGCGCAGCGGTGTCGCGTCCACGCGCTTGCGAAGCTGCGCCACCGACGCCGCGGACGGCTTCGCGCGCACGGAGCCTAGCGCGACCACGTGACTCGCCAACTCGATGCCTAGCGGCGAGAGCAGCTGCTTGCACACCGCGCCGACCGCCACGCGCGCCGCGGTCTCGCGCGCACTGGCGCGCTCGAGCACATTGCGGATGTCCCGATGATCGTACTTGATGGCGCCGGTCAAATCCGCATGACCCGGCCGGGGTTGCGTGACGACCGGCAAGCGGTCGATCGAGGCGTCTTTATTCTTGATCAACAGCGTGATCGGGCTGCCCAGCGTCTTGCCGCGGCGCACACCGGAGAGCAGCTCAACCGTGTCGGTCTCAAACTGCATCCGCGGCCCGCGTCCGTAGCCAAGCTGGCGCCGCCGCATCTGGCGGTTGATGGCCGCCGGATCCATGGGCACGCCGGCGGGCATCCCTTCCAGGATCGCCGTGAGTGCTACGCCGTGCGATTCACCCGCCGTCAGGAATCTGAGCATCGCTCACCGATGAAGGTAGTAGTCCGCCAAGAGTCGAATCGTGTCTTCAATGCCGCTCACCCGCAAGAGGTCGTTGCCCATAAAGAGCGCGATCACCAATCCCAACGACAAAAACGGCCCGTAGGGAATGACGTGGGACCGCTTGAAGAGAAGCACCAGCAGCCCGGGAATCAACGCCAGCACCGGGGCCATGAAAAATGTCAGCGTCACCAGCTTCCAGCCGAGGATCGAGCCGGCCATCGCGAGCAGCTTGATGTCGCCTCCGCCCATGCTCTCCTTGCGAAATATCGCGTCGCCGAGCATGCCAGTAACATAGAGGAGCCCGCCCCCGACGAGCAGGCCGATCACCGAGCGTCCCAATGCGAGCAGCCGGGCATCCGTCCCGTGCAGCGTGGGGATCGCGAAGCTCGCGACCGCCCCTACGACCAGCCCGCCAAGGCTGATCTCATCCGGGATGATCTGAAACTCCAGATCGATGAAGCTCGCCGCGATGAGCCCGTAGACGAAGCACGCATAGACGAGGGCCTGCGGTGTGGCGCCAAACTGTCTGACAAGCGCGACCGTCGCGACACCCGTGAGCGCCTCCACGATCGGGTAGCGCACGTGAATCGGCGTGCGGCAGTGCCGGCACCGGGCACCCAGCAGCACAACACTGACGAGCGGGATGTTATCGTACCACGCGATCTGGCGTTCGCACTTGGGGCAGCGCGACCGGGGCCGCACAATCGAC
>CAYJRJ010000001.1:79842-82477 GCA_964372775.1 uncultured Planctomycetales bacterium
GCTCCCTGGTATAGTAGCATCGACAGGCCGCCCGCCGCAACACATCCCCGTCGACGAGCCTCGCGCACAAGCCGCGTCGGCCGGTGGTAGACCAAATCGTAGACCCGCAGTCCCTGATGGAGCGCCTGGGGATCGACAGGCGAACGGTCACTAGCACGTATCCCCACGGTCGTCGCGTTGACCAGCAGATCCGCATCCGTGAGGTCCACGCGGTTCAGGGTGGTCGCCTCAATGCAGACGCACGGATGCGTGCGCGTGATCCACCGCGCGAGACGGCGTGCCCGATCGAGATGCCGGTTGGCGATCGTCAGGCAGCTGCCGGGGGCGCGTGAGAGCTCCCACGCCACCGCCCGCGCCGCGCCTCCTGCTCCGAGAATCACCGCGCGCATCGGACGCGGCCGCCAGCCCAACTCCCTGAGTGCCTGCACGAAGCCAATCCCATCGGTGTTGTAGCCGACCGTCCGCCGGTTGCGCACCACGATCGCATTGACGGCCCCGATCGCGCGCGCCGCCGGATCCACGCGGTCCAACAGCGGGATCACCGCTTCCTTCAGCGGCACGGTCACGTTGAGCCCCTCGACGCCGGCCAGGATCAGTCCCCGCAGCATCGGGGCCAGGAATCGCGGCGGCACCTCGAACGGCGCGTAGAGGGCGTCTAGCTTCAGCGCGCGAAACGCCGCCGCGTGCATCACCGGCGAGAGACTGTGCGTGATGGGAGAACCAATGACACCGAAGAGCCGAGTCATGGAAGTCAGAAGGTGGAAGCTAGAAGCTGGAAGTTAGATAAAGCGGTATCCAACTTCCAGCTTCCAACTTCCAGCTTCCAGGAGTGCTTGGTCACGGATGCAGGGCCGACCGCTTGCCCAGGTAGGCCCGACGCGTCGAAGACGAGACGATCTTGTTGATGGCGTTGAGGTAAGCCTTAGCCGAGGCCTCGATAATATCCGTCGAAGTCCCGCGTCCGAGCACCTCGATCCCCTGGTGGCGCAGCTTGACCGACACTTCACCCAGCGCGTCCTTGCCCTTCGTCACGGAGTGCAGGCCGTAGTCCACCAACTCGGGTGTCAGGCCGGTCAACCGATCGATGGTCTTGTAGCAGGCATCCACCGGCCCATCCCCTGACGCCGCATCCTGCAGCGTCTTCCCTTCCTTGGAGAGCCGGATGGTCGCCGTGGGCACCGTGGTCGTCCCGGAGACGATGTGGACGTACTCCAGTTTATAGATCTCCTTCGTGGTGGGCAGCTCCTCCTCGACAATCACCACCAGATCATCGTCAAAGACTTCCTTCTTCTTATCGGCCAGCACCTTGAAGCGCTCAAACGCGCGGTCCAACTCGCCCTTCGAGAGACGAAAGCCGAGCCCCACCAGCCGCCGGGCGAACGCGTGGCGGCCCGAGAGCTTGCCTAGCACCAACTTGCTTTCGGTGACGCCGACGTCCTGCGGCCGCAGAATCTCATAGGTGGCGCGGTGCTTGAGGATACCATCCTGATGGATGCCGGATTCGTGGCGAAAAGCGTTCTCCCCCACGATCGCCTTGTTCGGCTGCACGACGATGCCGGTGAGGCTGCTCACCAGCCGCGAGACCTTGTAGATCTGGGTGGTGTCGATGCCGGTCGTCGCGCGGTAGAACTCCTTGCGGATTTTCAGCGTCATCACGATCTCTTCGAGCGAGGCGTTGCCCGCCCGCTCGCCGATGCCGTTGATGGTGCACTCGACCTGGCCGGCTCCGTTGTGAATGGCGGCCAGCGAGTTGGGCACGGAGAGGCCCAGATCGTTGTGGCAGTGCACGCTGATCACCGCGCGGTCGATGTTGCGCACGCGCTCGGTAATCCCCTTGATGAGCGCGCCGAATTGATCCGGAATGGCGAACCCGACGGTGTCCGGAATGTTGACTGTGGTGGCACCCGCCGCAATGACCGCCTCGATCACCGTGTGCAGAAACTCGGGTTCGGTGCGCGAGGCGTCTTCAGGCGAGAACTCCACGTCCTTGCTGTAGCGTTTGGCGTACTTCACCGCCCACACGGATTGGCGCAGAATCTCCTCGCGCGCCTTGCGCAGCTTGTACTTCCGGTGGATGGGCGAAGTCGCCAGAAACACGTGGATCCGCTTGCGCTTGGCTGGCGCCAGAGCCGCCGCCGCAGCGTCAATATCGGCCGGCAGCGAACGGGCCAGTGCGGCGATCGTCGGACCCTTCACCGTCTGCGCGATCATCTTGACCGCCTGCGCATCACCGGGCGAAGCGATGGGAAACCCGCCCTCGATGACGTCAACACCGAGGCGCGCCAAGTGCTTGGCGATCTCCAGCTTTTCGCTGGGCGTCAGGCTCGCTCCTGGACACTGTTCCCCGTCGCGTAATGTGGTATCGAAAATTGTGATGCGTCTCATTCTTCCACTCCACCCTCTTCAATGTACGGTTCAATCAGGTCGATCAGGCGATCCAACGTATCCATCAGCTCGTGCTCACCCGTATCCAGCAGGACCTGTCGCACGGCCGCGAGATCCACGCGCTTTGTGATGATGAGCTCGGAGAGCGCATTGGCCAGCTCCCCGCGCTGCGCCTCGTCTGTCTGATGAAACTCGCGCAGCGCCTCGATGAACACCTGCGGATCACGGACTTGACCTTCGAACATTTTCG
>CAYJRJ010000002.1:0-61763 GCA_964372775.1 uncultured Planctomycetales bacterium
ACGAGATCGTCTTTGCGCCCGAAGCCGTCCGAGACGTGCGGAACTTGCGGGCGCACGTGCGATCGATAGTGCGGGACGGGATCGAAACATCCTTGCGTCACGCGCCGACAACAGTGAGCAAGAGCCGCATCAAGCGCCTGCGAGGGCTCGCCCGCCCGCAGTTCCGCTTGCGCCTGGGAGAGGTTCGGGTCTACTACGATGTCAGAGAATCGAGCGTCGAGGTTCTGGCCGTGGTGCCGAAGTCCGAAGCCGCTGCGTGGCTGATGAGACGGGAGGGAAGATCAGCATGAAACGGATCGCGCTGTCTGACGTCAAGGACGACCTGTCAAAGTATCTGCACGTGGCGGAGCACGAGGAGATTGTGATTACGCGGCACGGCAAGCCCGCCGGGATCCTCATCGGCTTCACGTCAGAGGATGACTGGTTTGAGTATCGGCTGGAGCATGATCCCCGCTTCGTGCGGCGCATCGAAGCCGCGAGGAAGAGCCTGCAGAAAGGACAGGGCGTCCGATTCGAGGATGTTGACTGGTCGTAGGGAACCCCTGGAGACGCATAACCCGTCCCCCTCGGTACCCGGTCCCTCAAGCACATTCGATGCCAGGTCGAGACGATCACCCGGAAGCTCCTGCGCGGGACACCATGAAGGATTGGACGGCGCTTCGAGAGCGGTATCAACAAGACGCCCCAGCAGTCCAGTTGGGGGGCCTTGCGTCCCATCTGGGCCGGATCGCGTGGTGTGCGCAGCGACAGGGCCGGAACCAGGCCTTACCCCTGTTTCGGGAGAGCAAGTACTTCACTGAATGGGCCGCTCCAGCATGCACGCTGGAGCAGCAAGCCGTCCTCGCCGAGGTGCAGTTTCAGCTCGCCTGGTGGGAACGGGGGTGGGGAACGCGCGTCGCACCAGGGGGCATTGCCGAGCAAGCCCAGCAGTGGTCGCTTCGGGTATTGAAGTTCGCCGGTCTCAGGTAGGCTATGAACCTTACGCTAAAAGTATGGCGGCAGAAGAACGCGAGCGATCCAGGGCGCTTCGAGACATACGAGGCCAAGGAGATCAGCCCGGACCTCTCGTTCCTCGAGATGCTCGACCTCGTGAACGATGACCTCCAGCGGCGCGGGATCGAGCCCATCGCGTTCGATCATGACTGCCGCGAGGGGATCTGCGGTGCGTGCTCGATGATGATCAACGGCTTCCCGCACGGACCGGAGCCCGCGGTCGCGACCTGCCAACTCTTCATGCGCCACTTCAAAGATGGCGACACGATTATCATCGAGCCGTGGCGGGCGCAGGCGTTTCCGGTCATCAAGGATCTCGTGGTGGATCGTAGTGCGTTCGACCGGATTCTGCAGGCCGGCGGCTACGTCTCGGTGGACACCGGTGAGGCACCAGAGGCCAACTCCATCCCAGTGCCCAAGGCTGACGCCGAGACGGCGATGGATGCGGCCGCGTGTATCGGCTGCGGCGCGTGCGTCGCCGCGTGTCCCAACGCGTCGGCGATGCTCTTCGTCGCGGCAAAAGTCTCGCATCTCGCCAAACTGCCGCAAGGCAAGCCTGAGCGCGCCGAGCGCGCGCGACGGATGGTTGAAGCGATGGACAAGGAAGGCTTCGGCAACTGCACCAACCACTATGAGTGCATGGCTGCGTGTCCGAAGGAGATCCATGTGACGTTCATCGCGCTCATGAACCGTGAATACCTGAAAGCCTCCCTCCGGAATCCAAAATCCAAAATCTAAAACGGCTTTCCTAACGCCGCCCTCGCCCTCGCCTACCTCTTCATCCGTTTCACTCGTTGACCTGGCCGGGTCCCCGCACAACCCGCTCGCTCCGGCGCGGGCTCTCCCTCGGCGCAGCTCCCGAGGCCCGCGGCCGAGGGACTAGCGCTCGGGATCCCTCAGCCAGAGATCCCGAGGCCTCTGGCCGAGGGACGGGCGCCCGGCTGCGGCGCCCCAGCCAGGCAACTCCTCGCCCCGGTCGGGGGCTCGTCGGACAACCTGGCCGTGCTCGAGAGCGAGGGCGCCTCGCCGTGCTGAGCCCGTGCATGCGCTTCGCCAGGTTGTGCGGGGACCCAGTGAGCACCTCGAACCTCCATGGCGGCGGGTGGCAGGACATTCGCAGAGCCGCACCTGAAAATTGCGAGCGGGCACGGATCCCCCGCCAACGGCGGGGGAGAGCGAGCAATTTTGAGAGCGCAGCGCGCCACGCCGGGGCGCGCCAGCGATGCGGCGGGCGAATGTCCTGCCAGGCCCAGCCGCCATGCTCCAGGGCTGTTGGTGGTCCGGCTGCAAGTTGATTCGTTGACAAGGTGTCCAGCGTCTCGGTATGCTAGTGCCGTTCCAACTATCTCCGCCGAAGATTTCCCGTACGGGCCAGCCCCGTTCCAACGTGTTGGAACGGGGCCAGCAGGAACGGAACGGCTTCACGAATCGAACCGGAGCATTTCATCAAGTTGGAACGGCACTAGCACGGGAATAAACTGATGGCTTCATCGACGACTCGGGTTGGATTTCTCGGTCTGGGCATCATGGGCAGCGCGATGGCGACGAACCTCGCGAGGGCCGGATTCCCGCTCCTCGTCTGGAACCGGACGCCGGCCAAGGCGGAACCACTCCTCAAAGTCGGCGCTAAGGCCGGCAAGAGTCCGGCCCATGTCGCGGCAGAGGCCGACATCGTCATTACCATGGTGTCTCAACCGAAGGATGTGGAGGAAGTTGTCCTGGGACCGAGTGGGGCGTTGGAGGGTATCAAGTCCGGCTCGGTGCTGATCGACATGAGCACCGTCTCTCCGGCGACCTCACGCAAACTCGCGGGTGCGGTGACGACCAAACAGGTCGAATTTCTCGACGCGCCCGTCGTCGGATCGAAAGGGCCGGCCACCGAAGGCGCGCTCGTGATCCTCGTTGGAGGGTTGCCGACGACGCTGGAACGCTGCCGGCCGATCCTGACGGCGATGGGCAAGACCATCATTCACGCCGGTGGCGTCGGGATGGGCTCGGCGCTGAAGCTGGCGACAAACCTGATGCTAGCACACTTGGCCGCGGGATTTTCCGAGGGGTTGCTTCTCGTGCAGCGCGCCGGCATCGATCCCAAGCGCTACCTAGAAGTGCTCGAAGCGAGCACCTTTCGCTCGCCGTGGTTTCAGACCAAAGGTGTGGGCATGATCAAACGCGATTTCTCAACCCACTTTGCGCTCAAGCACATGCGCAAGGACTTGCGACTCGTGAACGAGTTGAGCCAAGAACTCAGCCTGTCGTTGCCCATTACCATCGCGATCGAACAGCTCTTTGCTCAGTCCGAGGCCGCAGGCAAGAGCGAGCTCGATTACTCCGCCATTCTCGCCCAGCTCGAACCGCAGCCCGTCTGATGGCCCGCCGCGACACGCATCAGGAAAAACTCGCGCCGCTGCGCCGCGATGTCCACTTTGTCGGTGAGCTGCTCGGGCAGGTCCTCATCCAGCAGGAAGGCCGAGCCTTTTTCGACATCGAAGAGCGGATCCGTAAGCTCGCCATCCGCGCGCGCCGGGCAGGCGCTGGCCGCGGCGATGCCCAGCTGCGTCGGCTCTTGGCGCACCTGCCGCTGGCCACCGCAGAGAAGATCATCCGCGCCTTCTCGGTCTACTTCCAGCTCGTCAACCTCGCTGAGGAAACGCACCGGTTGCGCCGCAAACGCCACTACGAGACGCTGCCCGGCTTCCATCCCCAACGCGGCTCCATCGAAGACGTGGTCCACCGCCTGGCCCAGGCGCGCATCTCCTATGAGACGCTGGCGAAACGCACGGCTGACGTGTCGATTACGCTCGTGCTAACTGCGCATCCGACCCAAGCGCTCCCCCCGACGGTGCTGATGAAGCACCGGGCGATCTGGGAGCTGCTCATGAAGCGCCAGCTCCTCAATCCGTCCCCCAAGGAAGAGCAGGCGATCACCCGCGAGCTGCTCGAGCAGATCATGAGCCTGTGGCAGACGGATGAGCTGCGCACAAGCCGCCCCACCATCCAGGATGAAGTTGAGCAAGGGCTCTACTATCTGTCGACCGTGCTCTACGACGCGCTCGCTGAGGTCGTCATGGCGTTTCGCACCGACGTGGAGCGAGTCTATGGCCGGACCTTGCCCCTGCATCCTCTGGTGCGCGGCGGCAGCTGGATCGGCGGCGACAAGGACGGCAATCCCAATGTCACCCATGAGTCGCTGCGCTGGGCGCTGTTGCGCTACCGGCAGGCGATTCTAGAGAACTATCTCGGCTCGCTGGACCGGCTGCACGAGCATTTGACCCACTCGGATCAGCTCTGCCGCATGCTGCCCGCGTTCATGCGCTCGCTCGCGAATGACCGGCGCAGCTTCCCGGCGCTGGTGGAATCGCTGGACCAGCGGTTCCCGCATCAGCCGTACCGGCAGAAGCTGGCACTCATGAGCCACCGGCTGCGCCAGCTCCTGCGCTATCCGGCGGAAGGGGAAGGCGGCTACTCCAGTGTGGAGGAGTTCCTCCATGATGTGCAGCTGCTCCAGCGCAGCCTGCTGGCCCATCGCGCCGAGCCGATCGCCAACCATGACGTGGCGAAGCTGTGCCTGCAGATCTCGCTGTTCGGGTTCGCCTTCGCTCGGCTCGACGTGCGCGACCATAGTCAACGCCACGTGGCGGCATTTGCTGAACTGGTCCGGCTCCATGAGCTTTCGCCGCAGGACCCGATGGCGATACCTCAGGCCCAGCGGCGCGAGCTCCTCGACCAGTTGCTCAGCCAGCCGCGCTACATCGAGCTGCTCAAGGGATGCTCGCCCGACACCCGGGAGGTGGTGCGCACCTTTCAGGTGATGGCGCAGCATCTCGATGACGTGGACCCGGAGGCGATCGACGGCTACATCATCAGCATGACGCGCAGTGCTAGCGATGTGCTGACCGTCCTGTGGTTTTTCCAGCAGGCGGACCTGTTCCGCCGCACGACTCGAGGCTGGTGGAGTGGGGCGAACATCATCCCGCTGTTCGAGGGGATCGAGGATCTGCGCAACGCCCCCGGCATCATGGAGGAGCTCTACCGGCACCCCGTCTATCAGCAGTACCTGCGCGCCCGTGAAGGCCGGCAGCAGATTCAGCTCGGCTACTCCGATTCCAACAAGGACGGAGGATTTTTTACCGCGAACTGGGAGCTGTATCAGGCGCAGCGCCGACTGCATGCGGTGGCCAAGCGGCATCGCGTTGATCTCCAGCTGTTCCACGGCCGCGGCGGGGCCATCGGCCGCGGCGGAGGGCCGCTGCATCAAGCCATCCTGGCGCAGCCGCGCGGCACCCTCGAGGGTCGCATCAAAATCACCGAGCAGGGTGAGGTGATTGCCGCGAAATACTCCACGCCCATGCTGGCATTGCGCAACCTGGAGCTGGTGCTCTCGGCGGTGCTCGAGGCATCACTCATCGCCCCGAAGCTGCCGGCGCACCTTGCGGCATGGGAAGAGGCGATGGAGGAGCTCTCGCGCTTAGCCTACCAGCGATACCGGCAGGCCGTGTACGAGGACGAATCGTTCATCCGCTATTTCGAGCAGGCGACGCCGATCGATGCCATCAGCGAATTTCGGATCGGCTCGCGGCCGGCGCGCCGCAGCGCCTCCCGACGCATCGAGGATTTGCGGGCGATTCCGTGGGTCTTCAGCTGGGTGCAGAGCCGGCAACTGTTGCCGAGCTGGTTTCCGTTCGGCTTGGCCGTGGAGCAATTCACCCGATCGCACTCGGGAGGGCTCGACGCGCTGCGGCAGATGTACGCGGGCTTTCCGTGGTTTCACGTGATGGTCGAGTTCATTCAGATGAGCATGGGAATGGCGGATCTGCGCATCGCGCGGCAGTACGCGTCGCTGGTAAGGCCATCGGCGCTGGGCCGGCGGATCTTCGGTCTGCTGGAAGAAGAGTTCCATCGCTCGCGCCGAGCGGTCATGGCGATTACGCAGCAGCGAGAGCTGTTGGACTCCAACTATGTCCTCCAGAACGCCATCCGGCTGCGCAATCCTTATGTGGATCCCATCAGCCTGCTGCAGGTGCGGTTCTTGCAGGAGCGGCGGCAGGCAAGGGGATCGCAAGAGCGTAAACGGCTCGAGCGGCCCCTGGCGCTGACCATCAACGGCATCGCCGCCGGCATGCGACATACTGGATGACGAGCAACGGAGCGTAACGCGTAAGGCGTAACGCGTAACGTTACGCGTTTCACGTTACGCGTTACACGAGCGCATATGGGTACTCTGCTCATCTCGGCGGCGTCGGTGGCGTTCTTCCACGCGCTGGCCCCGGATCACTGGGTGCCGTTCGTCGCGCTGGCCAAGAGCTCGCGCTGGAGCATGGCGAAGCTCGGATGGGTCGCGCTGCTCGCAGGAATCGGCCACGTGGTCTCCTCGCTCCTGCTGGGTCTGATCGGGTTATGGGCGGGTCTGATGATCCACCATGTCAAGGGCGCGGAGGCGTGGCGGGGCCGCGTGGGCATCTGGCTGCTCATCGGCTTTGGCGTCGCGTACGCGCTCTGGGGACTCAAGCACGCACAGCATCACCATCCCCACGTCTCGGTTGAAGAGGCCGTGAAGGTCTATGCCGTGCGCCGCATGTGGATGCTCTTCGCGATCATGGTGTTCGGCCCGTGCGAGCCGCTCATCCCGCTGATGTTCGTGGCGTCGGAGCAGGGGATGACGACGGTGTGGACGATGAGCGCGCTCTTCTCAGTTGTGACCGTGGCGATGGTTGTGGGGCAGAGCTGTCTGAGCTACGCCGGCGTGCGCCTGATCAATACCCCGTGGATGGAGCGCTACGCCCACGCGCTTGCGGGTCTCGTGATCGTGCTGACAGCAATCTTCGTGTTGGTGAGTGGCGTGTAACTCCGTAAAACATCATCCCCGCTCCGGCATCGCCGAAGCGGGGATGATGAAGAAGTCGAGAAGGTTGGGCTTAGCCGCTGAGCAGCTGCGTGCCGCCTTCAGGCAACGGCACGTCGATTTGGGGCAGGGGGAATGTCACGGTGTGGAGCGCCCCGCCGATCGTATTGCACAGCGCATCCTTCACGCCGGCGCCAACCCCAACGAAGAAGTTACCACCCGCATCCATCGCTTCCTTTGGTTCAATGAAGAGGTCTGTCCAACCAAGCAAGAGGTTCTTCAATCCGTACCCCAGCTTGGCCTTGGCTTGATTGCCCCAGCCCGTCTCTTCGGCCCATGCGCTCGCCGCATGCCCAATCGTTGGAGCAGCCAGCACGCCAACCACGACCAGCACCGCAAGGCTGGCAACCAATCCCATTCGTCGTCCCATGTCCACCTCCTATGTTGGAGGCAAGTGTAGCGACTCTGGCCGTGTCTGTCAAGTTTCTTTTTATTCTTTAAGCGTTCTTCATTGATTGTATTGACTTTTGAGCCGACTTTCCCGTAAAGTAACTGCCATGCGAGCGAACCGAACACTGATTGTCACGACCTGGTTAAGTCTTCTGGGCATGGGGGTGTGTGCCTACCTCGTCTATCTCCATATCGGCCTGATGCGGGGGGAGCTGCTGGGGGGTATCGTGTGCGGCTCCGGCGTCTTTGACTGCCATGCGGTGACGGCCGGCGCCTGGGGTTCGTTTCTGGGGATGCCGCTCGCCCTCTGGGGTCTGCTGGGTTACGTGACCGTCTTCTCGCTGTCATTGTTGGGGTTACAATCGACTGAATGGACGAACGACGTCTTGCCGGTCCTGTGTGTCGTCACCTTGGGTGTGGTCCTGCTCGATGCAGCGCTGTTTGCGATCATGGCGTTTGTCATCCGGTTCTTCTGCATCCTGTGCCTGACGACCTATTGTATCAATCTCGTGCTCCTACTGCTCGTGTGGCGCGGGCTGGGCCGTCCAGCGCCCCAGGCGCTGCAAGCCATCGGTTCCTCACTCGCAAAGCTGCTGCCGTCCCGCCAGCGGCCGGCGACGTCACTGTTTTGGGGCATCCTGCTGGTGGGTGCTTTCGGCACGTTCGGGGTCCATGCGGCCACCATGTTTGTCAGCCGGGGTGCGCCGGGCACCGTGCGCAAGCAGATCGGAGAGTTTGTCACCAAGCAGCAGCGGGTGCGTGTGGACACGGCGGGTGATCCCTCGCTCGGACCTGCCAATGCGAAGTTTGAAGTGGTCGAGTTCAGCGACTTTTTCTGCCCCGCTTGCCAGCGGGCTTCGAAGATGAACCACATCATGCTGGCCAGCCACCGCGGCGATGTCCGCTTCGTGTTCAAGAACTATCCGTTGGATTCCAGCTGCAACCCCAACGTGTCCCGGATCGTGCATCCGGGTGCTTGCCGGATGGCGGCGGCGGCCGAGTGCGCCCATCTGCAAGGTGCGTTCTGGCCGTTCCACGATCTCGTGTTTGAGCACGGACACGACTACAAGGTCACCCGTCTGAACGAGGACGCGCGGCAGCTTGGAATTGATGTGGCCGCCTTCGAGAGGTGTCTCACGTCTGGAGAGGGGTCGGAGGCGGTCAAGCGGGATATCGCCGAGGCCGGCAAGGCCAGCGTCAGCAGCACGCCGACCTATGTAATCAACGGGCTGCCGATGGCCGGGCAGCTGCAGCCCTCGGTGTTTGAAGAGGTGCTGGACGTGCTGCGCAATGACTAAGACGTCTGTGGCCGCGGGAGCTCGCGCTCCGGAATTCGCCCTCCAGACGACTGAGGGGACGTCGGCCAAGCTCTCCGAGTTCCGCGGCAAGAAGGTCGTGCTGTACTTCTATCCCAAGGATGACACCCCGGGTTGCACCAAGGAAGCCTGCAGCTTTCAGGCCCACGGGACCGCGCTGCGCGGTGCGGGAGCAGTGGTGCTGGGGGTCAGCCGCGACAGCGTCGCCTCGCATCAGCGGTTTGCGGATAAGTACCATCTGGCGTTTCCGCTGCTCAGCGACCCGGACGCGTCGGTCTGTAAGGCCTACGGAGTCTACAAGCAAAAGTCGCTCTACGGCCGGACGTACTGGGGCATCGAGCGAACCACGTTTCTCATCGATGAGCAGGGCCGCATCACCCACATCTTCCCGAAGGTCAAGGTGGATGGCCACACCGAAGAAGTCCTCGCGGCGATCAAAGGCGCGTCCAGCTCTCCGGCGTCGGCGTTCCCTCGACTCGGGCCGTAGGCCCTCGCTCGGGATGTCGCCCCGCCGTAGCGGGGCTCCACTCGCCACCACTAAGGCGCCAGCCCCTATCACAGACCCTCGCCTCAACGAGGGCATCGAGCTGTTCAACCACCACCAGTACTTTGCGTGCCACGAGGTGCTGGAGCAGGTCTGGCTCAAGACCGAGGGTCGGGCCAAGGATTTCTATAAGGGATTAATCCAGGCGGCGGTGGCGTGCTATCACTGGTCGAAGGGCAATCCCGCCGGTGCGATGAGTTTGTACCGCTCGTCGAAGCGCTACCTGGATCGCTACCGTCCGGCATTTCTCGGAGTCGATGTGGAGCAGTTCCTCACGCGATACATCGAGCTGTTCGGCTGGCTGCGGCGCCACCGGAACCGCTATGATCCGAGGCTCATTCCGCCGATTCGGTACACGGGGTAGTCTATCGGGACAGTCCCATTTTTCGCTACGAGATGCGGTACGAATCGGGACAGTCCCCTTTTTCGCCACGAAGCCGATGATGCGAAAAAGGGGACAGTCCCGTACTTCTACGATACAATATTCACCATGAGAACGGCCGTGCAAGAACGACGCACATCCCCCCGCGGGGCGTGTCCCTCGCGCCTCGATATCAACGTCCTGCAGCCGCGCATGGCCACACCACCCCGCAGCGTGAACTGGAGCGAAGGCGGTTTGTGCTTGCGCCTTGAGGATGTGCTGGAGGTCCGTTCCTTGGTTCGGTTCCAGCTGAGTTCGGACGCTCGATCCGTCATGTGCACCGGTCGTGTCGCGTGGGTCATCCAGCGCCTGGATCTGCGCGACAACCCGCCGTTTCTGTTTGACGTCGGTATCGAATTCGTCGATATCCCTGCGACGTTGCGCCAGTGGCTGATCCAGCGCGGCGTGAGTTCAACCAAGGTGCCAAACGTTTCGGTGAGAACCCGCCTGCTTGAACCCACGGCCCTGCACGGGCGCACCTACGTTCCCAATGTGGTCCGCGAAACGAATCAGGCCCTGCGCTGGCATCTCATCGTCTCCGTGGAGAGCGCTCCGTGCTTTAGCGGCCGCTACGCATCCGAGCGTGACGCACTGGCGGCCTGGGCCACGTTCAAGCGTCAACGGGCCCGCCGTTAAACATGATTACGCCGATTGTAACAAGCGATTCCGCCGATTTGCGCGTCACGAGCTCATCGGCGAAATCGGCCTTTAATAATCGGCGTAATCAATCCGCATGATTAAGATTGAAACACAGCTCGCCATTTTCCTTGACAACCGCCCCGGCATGCTCTCGAGGACCTGCCAGGCGCTGGCGAAGGCGAACATCAACATCCTGGCCCTCTCCATCGTCGACACCGTGGATCACGCCGTGGTGCGCATGGTGGTCGACAAGACGAAAGAGGCCGAGCAGGTGCTTGTCAAGATGCATGCGATGGTGCAAGGCCGCGAAGTGATCTTCATGGATGTGCCCAATCAAGTGGCGGCGATCGCCACGATCTCCGAGCGGCTGGCCGAAGCCGGGATCAACATCGAGTACGCGTACTGCACCGCCTCCACCTCTCAGGGCGTTGGGGCGCTCGTCCTGCGCACCAACGATTTGGAAGCAACGATCAACGCCCTCAGCTAATCGTATACGTACGGGACTGTCCCCTTTTTTGCTTCCTAGCCTCCACTTGTAAAAAAGGGGACTGTCCCGATTCGTAGAGGAAAGCAGTCCGTCTCGTAGATGAAAGCCGTGATCTTCCGTCAGCATGGCGGTCCCGATGTCCTCGAATACGCCGACGTTGCCGATCCCTCCATCGGGCCGGGAGAGATCCTCGTGCGCGTCAAGGCGTGCGCGCTCAACCATCTCGACCTGTGGATTCGTCAAGGTATTCCCGCCTATCACATCACACTGCCCCATATCTCCGGATGCGATGTGGCAGGTGTCGTGGAGCTCGTGGGGCCTGGGGTGCCGCAGATGAAGGCAGGAGATCGTGTCGTCCTCGCTCCGGGCCTTAGTTGCAGTCGGTGTGTATGGTGCCTGGCCGGACACGACAACCTCTGTGTGTCCTATCGAATCCGCGGCGCCGGCACCGACGGCGGCTACGCCGAGCTCATCACTACGAGGGCCACCGATGTCCTCTCGATTCCTTCCAATCTTTCTTTTGAAGAGGCGGCGGCGTTTCCTCTCGTGTTTCTCACCGCCTGGCATATGCTGGTTACACGGGCCAAGCTCCAAGCCGGAGAGACCGTGCTCGTGCAGGGGGCCGGCAGCGGAGTCGGCCATGCCGCCGTGCAAATCGCCAAGCACCTCGAGGCCACGGTCTACGCCACCGTCGGCTCAGACGCGAAGGTTGCCAAGGCCATGGCGCTGGGCGCCGATGAGGTGATCAACTACCAGCGCGAAGATGTGCTCACGCGGGTGAAGGTGCTGACGAACGAACGAGGCGTGGATGTCGTGTTTGAGCACATTGGCCAGCAGACCTGGGAGGGCAGCGTACGCGCGTTGGCGAAAAACGGCCGCCTGGTGACCTGCGGAGCCACGACAGGCCCCAGCGTGCCGTTGGATCTGCGCTACGTCTTTTCGCGGCAGCTGACCATTCTTGGGGCCCTCATGGGGACGCAAGCTGAGCTGCGCACCGTCGCACAGCTGGTGTTCAAGCGTACGCTCCTGCCGGTGGTCGATACCGTGTTCCCGCTGCGCGAGGCCCGCGCGGCGCAGGAGCGCATGCTCAATCGAGACGTGTTCGGCAAGCTCGTTCTTTCTCCCTAAACGTACGGGACAGTCCCTCCGCCACAGTTCTTTGGCGGAGGGACTGTCCCGAATAAGATGGAGGCATGATGGCGTTTCGACTCATTCCTAAGGAGATGTCGTTCTTCGATCTGTTTGAGCAGCTCGCGGACATCTTAGTGCGCGCCGCCGGGGTGCTGGTCGAGGCGACCGAGCATGCCGAGACGCTCCCGGAGAGCGCGAAACGGCTGGAGCGGCTCGAACATGACGGCGACCAGGTGACGCATCAGCTCATGAAACGGCTCAACCAGACCTTCATCACCCCGATCGACCGCGAGGACATCCACGAGCTCTCAACTGCCTTGGACGACATTCTGGATCTCATTGAGGCGACGACCGAGCGCTTCATCCTCTACAAGATGACGTCCATGTTCAACGCCGCGCCGAAGCTCGCCCAGGTGATTCAGCAGCAGGTGGCGGAGATTCACCGCCTCATGCCGAAGCTGCGCCATTTGCGCCGTGAGCAGATCATGGAGCACTGTGTGGAGATCAACCGGCTGGAGAACGTGGGAGACCGGCTCCTGCGCGACGCGATGGGCGCGCTCTTCGACGGCTCGGTCGATCCGTTGGCGGTGCTCAAGTGGCGGGACATCTACACGCTGCTGGAGTCGGCGACGGATAAGTGCGAGGATGTCGCGAACGTGATCGAAGGCATCATCCTGAAGAACGCCTGACCGAGACGCGCCCGCGCATGACGATTTCCCTCTCGCTGTTGCTGGTTTTGGCGCTGGTGTTGGCGGCCGAGTTTGTCAACGGGTGGAACGATGCGACCAATGCGATCGCCACAGTTGTCTCCACCCGCGTGCTCTCCCCTGCGCGAGCGATTCTCATGGCCGTGGTGTTCAACATCCTCGGGGCGATGTCCGGCACGGCGGTCGCGGCCACGATCGGCAAGGGAATCATCAGCCCCGATGTCGTCAGCTTGACGACGATTGCCGCTGCGCTCATTGCGATTGTCCTCTGGGGTGGGACGGCGTCATGCTGGGGGATGCCCATCAGCATTACCCATGCGCTGTTGGGAGGGCTCGCGGGTGCCGGTATCGCCACGGCCGGGCTGCAAGTCCTCCAATCGGCCGGCTGGCGTAAGGTCCTGACCGGCCTTGCGTTTTCGACCTTCTTGGGCTTCTTCGGAGGCCTTGCGCTGATGGTGGTGATCTACCGGTTGTTCGCCCGCGTGCCGCCGGGGGCCATCCGGCGACTCTTCGGCAAGCTCCAGATCCTCTCCGCCGCGTTCATGGCCTTTAGTCACGGTTCCAATGACGGGCAAAAGTTCATCGGGGTGTTCTCATTGGTGTTGCTCCTGGGCGGCGTCCACGAGACGTTCCATGTGCCGGTGTGGGTGATGTTCGTGTGCGCGGTGACCATGGGGTTGGGCACGTCCATTGGCGGCAAGTCGATCATCAAGACGATGGGGATGCGCATTACCAAGTTGGAGCCGGTGCACGGGTTTGCCGCGGAGACGGCGGCGGCGACCACCATCGAGATCGCTTCGCGGATGGGGATCCCTCTGAGCACCACCCATACCATCGCCACGGCCATCATGGGGGTGGGGGCGACCAGGCGGTTTTCCGCGGTGCGCTGGGGGGTGACCCGCGATATCGTCATGGCCTGGCTCCTCACGTTTCCCGCCTGCGGCCTCATCGCCTGGCTGGTGACGAAGCTTGTCCTGCTGGTGGCTACGTAGGATCCCCCTTGTTGGGGGGTTCCACGGTCAGGTATACTTCCTAATAGATGGATCTTTCTGAGCCCTCAGGAGGAACGCCTCTGGGGGCTTATGTCTTGTGGAGGGTGCATGAACCAGCGGGGCATGGTGTACGTCGTCTCATTGGGCGTGGCGTTCATGTTGACCGTCATCGGCGCGTCCCTGCTGGTGCGCAGCGTTTCAGAACAGAGCCTGAGCCAACGATCCCGCGATCAAAGCGCCGCCCTCCATTTCGCCGAAGCGGGCGTCGACCAGGCCGCACGCAACCTTCGAACGCCGACGGATCCAGACGACGATACGACCGACAGTGACAATGCAGCGAAGATGGCCACTCGCCTGCCCGGTGGCCGATTTACGCTGGACCCCACCTCGGCGCTTGGCAACAACCGCTATCAAGTGGTCAGTCATGGCACGAGCGATGATGATCCGAGCTATCCACGGGACATCGAAGCGACCTTTCAGCTGAAGCCCAAATCGATTTTTGATGGCCCGCTCTTTGGCGATGAGGGGGTCACCATCGGAGGTAGCGCGATCACCGACAGCTACAATTCGTGCCCCGGCGGCGTTTACAACGCAGACGGTTCATGTGCGGCTCCCAAAGGCTACAACGCCTGTTTGGCCACGAATGCTCAAACTGGTGTGTGCACCCAGTACAACAAGAACCATAACGGCGATATCGGCACTAATGCGACAACGACGGGCGGCCTGACTGTCAGTGGGAGTATTTTCATTGATGGGCAGGTGGCAGTCGGTCCCGATGTGGTCAATCCGATCTCGGTCATTAGCTCAAACTGCAGCCCGCAGCCAAGCTGTATTCAGGCGTATATTACCGGTGGCACCTCACCTCCTAGCGATGATCAAGACGTGTTTTCACAAGATGTGCCGCTCCCCCTGCCTGCGGTGACGCTCCCCGGCGGGCTGACCTCTTGTACGAACCAGACGATTACCGGAGGCAATACCCTGACGCTTTCTCCCACCGGCGGTCCATTGGGCAACGGGACCTACTGTTTCAACAACCTGACCGTGCAGGGCAATGCCACCCTCACCGCGACCGATTCGGTGACCGTGTACCTGACCGGAAAATTGACTGCTCGAGGGGACTCCGTCGTGGGTGTCACCAACAATCCCTCCGCGATGTCGTTCCTGATGACCTCCGGTGCGGAGGCGACGCTGGAGCAAGGGACCATCACCGGCCACACGACGTTCTACGGCTCTCTGTTTGGTCCGGATGCGACGATCGACATCAGTGGCAACGCGGACGTCTATGGCTCCATCGTCGCCGAGCAAATCAACGTGACTGGTAGCGCCTCTGTGCACTACGACGAGTCACTGGCCGACTGCGATCTCCACCCCGAGCATCCCGGCTGCTCGTACTCCCAGCACTTCACCACCTCCCTGGTGTCGTGGCGCGAGCTCTAATCGCCACCACAGATCGCACAGATAAAGCACCCCCACAGATGACACAGATAACACGGTCTATCTGTGCGATCTGTGGATCAGTTCATCTGTGCTATCTGATCTGTGTTACGAAATCTTGACAGAATTTGTAGGATATCATAGACTATATCCCTGCACATGAAACTGTCGACGAGATCCACCTATGGGTTACGCGCGTTGGTCGAGTTGGCCTTGGCAGGCGGACGCACACCGGTCTCAGCCGCGCTCATCGCCAAGCGCCAGGATTTGTCCGTGGCCTACCTGGAGCAGCTCCTGCATCGGTTGAAGAAGCAGGGAGTGGTGGGCAGCGTGCGAGGCCCGCGCGGAGGGTATGTCCTCGCCAAGGATCCGAGCCGCATCACGATGTCGGAGGTGGTGCAGGTGCTCGACGGGGCCAACGGCATGTCAAGTCACGTCAAGGTTCGCAATGGCGCGCGGCGCGCGTCGTCACACGGCAGTGTGTCATCGGCACGAGATCCGCACCGCCGCGCCCAGCGGATCGCGCAGGTGGTGTGGCAGTGTGTCCACGAACGGCTCGCGCAGTCCTTGAGCGAGGTGACGCTGCAGGATCTCTGCGATGCGGTACGCGCGGAAACCGGGGACCCGCTGGACCACCGGTATGTCTTCCATATTTGACACCACAGAGGCACAGAATGGACACAGAAGCACAGAGATAGTGCGGAGTTGGGAGTGCGGAGTTCGGAATAAAGCACTGATTCCGCACTTCGCACTCCGCATTCCGCATTCCTCTGATGTCTCTGTGGATTTCTGTGGTTCTGTGGTGTCGCATGACGAAGGGTGAATTACGCAGTCATTTTCTACAGGTGTTGAAGCGACAAAGGGAGGACGAACGACGTCGGAAGAGTGAGGCGATTCGGCGCAAGGTCTTTCGCCTGACGGCGTTTCGGCGGGCGCACACGGTGTGCTGTTACGTGGCCCTGCCGTATGAAGTGCAGACGTGGATGATGATTGAGGAGATGCTAGCTCGAGGAAAGCGTGTCGTGGTGCCGGTGATGCAGCCGCGATTGAGGCGGCTGCGTCTGTCGGAGGTGCGCGATCCGGGCGCGGAGCTCATCCGCGGACGGTTCGGCGTGCCACAACCGCGTCCCCGCGCGCTGCGGCCTGTGCCGCTGCGCGAGGTGGATCTGGTGCTCGTGCCGGGACTCGCCTTTGACCGGCGCGGCCACCGGCTCGGCCACGGCCTTGGGTATTTTGACCGCTTTCTCAGTCGCTTGCCGAACGCCGCCCACACCGTGGGACTGGCATTTCGGTTTCAGCTCCTCGATCGTCTGCCCACCGCTGCCCACGATCACGCCGTCCGCGCGGTCCTGACCGCCTAACGCCCGCTCTGCTCTTCATTACAGAGTGAGGTGAGCCATGATGGCAGTCATTGTCGGTCTTCTTGTCGTTGTGGTCATCGCGTTTGGCGCGGGGTATGCGCTTCGGGTACTCCTCAGCCGCAAGGCGCTGACCGGCGCCGAAGCCAAAGCGAAGCAGCTCGTCGAGGAGGCGACGCGCAAGGCCGAAGACACGGCCAAACGCGCGCAGTTGGAAGCGAAAGAGCAACTCCATACGCTGCGGCAGGAGTTCGAGGAGAAAACCAAAGACCGCCGCAACGAGATCTCCCAATCGGAGAAGCGGCTGCACCAGCGGGAGGAGCTACTTGACCGCAAGCTGGATTCCCTCGACAAGAAGGAAAAAGAGCTTTCGGAGCGCGATCGGCAGTTCGGGCAGCGGGAGCAAACGCTGAAAGCGAAGGATGAGCAATTGGTCCAGCTCATCGCCCAGGAGAAGGAGCAGCTTAAGACCATCGCCGGTCTTGGCACCGAACAGGCCAAGGAGCTACTGATCTCACGGCTGGGAGAGGAGTGCCGGGCGGATGCGGGCCGGGTCATCAAGCAGGTGGAGGAAGACACCAAGCGCGACGCGCAGATGCTCTCGAAACGCATCCTCATCGAGACGATGCAACGCTGCGCGGTCGAGTTCACCGTCGAATCCACCACGTCGGTCCTCCAGCTGCCCAACGAGGACATGAAGGGTCGCATCATCGGCCGCGAAGGACGCAACATCAAGGCGTTTGAGCTAGCGACGGGCGTCGATCTGATCGTGGATGACACGCCGGACGTCGTGACGCTCTCATCGTTCGACGCGATCCGGCGGGAAATCGCGCGCCAGTCGCTCGAGCGGCTGATGTCAGATGGCCGCATCCACCCGGCGCGCATCGAGGAGGTCGTCGAGAAGGTGAAAAAGGAGTTCAACCAGCACGTCATCCAGGAAGGCGAGAAGACGGTCAACGAGCTCGGGGCGCACGGCGTGCACCATGAGCTGATCAAGCTGGTCGGGCGGCTTCGGTACCGCACGAGCTACGGCCAGAACGTCCTGCTGCACCTGAAGGAGACCGGGTACTTGTGCGGGATGATCGCGGCGGAGCTCGGGCTGGACCAGCGCCTGGCGCGTCGCTGCGGCCTGTTGCATGATGTGGGCAAGGCGGTCAGCCATGAGGTGGAGGGGCCGCACGCGATTCTAGGAGCGGAGCTGGCCAAGAAGTACGGCGAAACGCCCGAGGTGGTGCACGCGATCGAGGCGCACCATGAGGACGTGCAGCCCAACTCGCTGATGGCCGTGCTGACCATCATCGCGGATTCCATCAGCGGCTCGCGTCCCGGGGCCCGCGGCGACACGCTGGAGAACTACGTGAAGCGGCTGCAAGCGCTGGAGGCGATCTGCGACTCGTTCACCGGCGTCGAGAAGGCGTATGCGATCCAGGCGGGCCGCGAGGTGCGCGTCATCGTCCAGCCGGAGCGCGTGACCGACCTGGAAGCCATCGCGCTCTCCCGGGAGATCAAGCGGAAAGTGGAAGGCTCGATCGAGTTTCCCGGCCAGATTAAAATCACCGTCATTCGTGAAACCCGTTCGATAGAGTATGCCCGTTAACCGGTTGGCGCGTTCCCGCGTCCCCGCGTTCCCGCGTTTTCAACGCGCCAACGCGCCAACGCGCGAACACCACGCATGAAGGTTTTACTCATCGGGGACATCATCGGCCGCCCCGGCCGGGCCATCGTCGAGCGCGAGGTGATCACTTTGCGCGAGCAGCAGCAGATTGACTTGGTGATCGCAAACTGTGAAAATGCTGCAGGTGGGGCGGGCATCACCCCGCCGATCGCTGATCAGCTGTTTCGCGCCGGCGTGGACGCGCTGACCTCCGGCAACCACGTCTGGCGCAAGCGCGAAGCGTACGACCTCCTGAAACTCGATCCCCGGGTCATCCGTCCAGCAAACTATCCCAACGGGGCGCCGGGGACCGGCTCGACGATCGTCACGACGCTCTCCGGAAAAAAAGTCGGCGTGCTCAATCTCATGGGGCGCGTGTTCATGGAGCCGCTCGACTGTCCGTTCCGCGCGGCCGAGCGGGAGTTGGCACGTCTGCAGTTGGTGACGCCGATCATCATTGTGGACATGCATGCGGAAGCCACGAGCGAGAAAGTGGCGATGGGCTGGTTTCTGGATGGCAAAGTCTCCTGCGTCTTCGGCACGCACACGCATATCCCGACAGCCGATGAGCGGATTCTGCCCAAGGGGACGGCGTTCATCACCGATGTCGGCATGACCGGGCCGTACGATTCGGTCATCGGGCGACGAGTGGATCAGATTCTCGAGCGCTTTCTCTCGAACATGCCGGTTCGCTCGGAAGTGGCCGAAGAGAATGTCCAGCTTCGGGGCTTGGTCGTCGATGTGGATGAGGCGACCGGCAAGGCGCGTGCCGTGGAGCGGCTGACGAAAACCATGAAAGGGGCGGTTCGTGGGACAGGTGACTGAGGTCGGGCACCCACCAGCCATCACCCCAAAGGCGCTGACCGTCGCGCAGGTCGTTTCGCGCATCCGCGCAGCGATCGAGGGCGGCTTTCCCTCGCCGATCTGGGTGGAGGGAGAGCTGACCAACTGCAGCTTTCCATCGTCGGGCCACATCTATTTTGACCTGAAGGATGAGCGGACCACTGACCGGCGCGGTCAGCCGCTGGTGCTGCCCTGCGCGTTTTTCCGCAACGCGAACGTGCATCTTAAGTTCAAGCTCGCCAACGGGCTTAAGGTCCTGTGCTTCGGCCAGATCACGACCTACGAGGCGCGGGGCCAGTATCAGCTGCAGGTGCTGCGCGTCGAGCCCAAGGGCATCGGCGCGCTGCAGCTGGCGTTTGAGCAGCTCAAGAAACGGTTGGCGGCCGAGGGGTTGTTTGACGAGGCCCGCAAGCGCGCGATTCCCAGGCTGCCGGATCGCGTCGGGTTGATCACTTCGCCGACAGGATCCGTGGTGCACGACATGGTGGCGCGCCTGCGAGGCCGTATCCACGTCATCATCCTGCCCGTGAGGGTGCAAGGAGACGGAGCCTCCGAGGAGATCGCCGAGGCGATCCGTGTGGCGAATGCCCGACGGCTGGCGGATGTGCTGATCGTCGGGCGCGGCGGCGGCAGCCTGGAGGAGCTCTGGGCGTTCAATGAAGAGCGCGTCGCCCGCGCCATCGCCTCCTCGCGGATCCCGGTGATCTCGGCGGTCGGGCATGAAGATCACTGGACCATTGCGGATTACGTCGCTGATCTACGGGCGTCCACTCCGACGCACGCGGCACAGCTGCTGGCCCAAGAGCAGCAGCAGCTGTTGGAGCAAGCCCAGGAGCTCACGCAGCGGCTTGTGGACACCATGCAGCTGTTGCTCGACGGACACACGGACTCCGTGGCGCATCTGACCGAGCAGCTGCGATTGCTGCATCCGGCGCACCAGCTGCGCGAGTATCTCCAGCGCGCCACACAGGCGCAGGCGCAATTGGCGAAGGCGATGGACTATGCGCTTGAACGTGAAGAGAAGTTCGTCGGAGCGCTCGTAGGACGCCTGCAGGCGCTCAGCCCTCTGGCGGTGTTGGCGCGGGGCTACAGCATCACTCGGCTGCTGCCGCAGCGGCGTGTGGTGATGAGCGCCGAGCGGCTTCAAATCGGGGATGCGCTGGAGACGCTCCTGGCCCGCGGGCGCGTGACCAGCGCCATCACGCAGGTCGCGGCCGATGCGCAGGAGCCCTCCTGATGGCCCAGGCCCATGAGCTCAAATATGAGGAAGCGCTCAAGCGGCTGGAGAAGCTGGTGGGTGAGTTGGACCGTTCGGAGCTGGATTTGGAGACCCGCCTCAAAAAGTTTGAGGAGGGCACCAGGCTGGCGCGGCTGCTGGTGAAAAAGCTTGAGCAGGCCAAGAAGAAAGTGGAGCTTCTGGTCAAAACCAACGTGGGCGACGTGGAGCTGGCACCCTTTGATGACGGTACACCTGAAGACACCGCTTCACCCGAAGACGAAACATCTTGATCGCCTGACCGCGCTCGTCCAGCAGACGCTCGAGCGATGGCTGCCGAAGTCCTCGGAGCGTCCGCCGGTCGTCCATGAGGCGATGCGCTACAGCGTGCTCGCCGGCGGCAAGCGGTTTCGGCCGCTGTTGTGCCTGGGCGGCTGCGAGGCGGCCGGTGCCCCGGCGCGCCAAGCACTCGGGGTGGCGTGCGCCGTGGAGCTCATCCACACGTACTCGCTGGTGCACGACGATCTGCCCGCGATGGACAACGCGGATGAGCGACGGGGCCAGCCCGCCTGCCACCGAAAGTTCGGCGAGGGCAACGCCATCTTGGTCGGCGATGCGCTGCTGACGCTGGCGTTCGAGTGGCTCAGCCGAAACGGCACCACTCACGCGCCGGCCATCATCCAGACGATCACACGCGCCTGCGGTACCATGGGATTGATCGGCGGCCAAGTGCTGGACCTGCAGATGATCAGCCAGCCGCGCAGTTCAACGGAGCAGGCCTTGGTCGATGTCGCGCAGCGCAAGACCGCCGCACTCATCACTGCCAGCGTCGTGGCGGGGGCGCTGGCCGGCGGCGGGGACGCGAAGCAAGTTCGGCTCGCCAGCCAGTACGGACAGAAGGTCGGCCTGGCGTTTCAGCTGATCGATGACGTGCATGATCAGGACGGCCTGGCGCAAGCGATGGGTATCGATGCGGCGCGCACGCGCGCCCAGCGTTTGCTGACCAGTGCGATCGACGGCCTGCGTCCGTTCGGCCGACGGGGCGATACGCTGCGGCAGCTGGCGGCCTGGCTGGGAACGACGGTATGAAATTCCTCAAGGCGATCGAGCGTCCCGCCGACATCAAGCCACTCACCATCTCCCAGCTGGGCCTGCTCTCCCAGGAGATCCGAGAAGAGATCTTGCAGACCATTTCGCGGTTGGGCGGCCATTTGGCCTCCAGTCTCGGGGCGGTTGAGCTGTGCCTGGCACTCCACTACGTGTTTGACGCGCCCGATGACCAGCTCATCTGGGACATGGGCTACCAGGCGTTCGCCCACAAGCTGATCACTGGGCGGCGCGACCGGTTCCGCACGCTCAAGCAGCTCGGCGGGCTCTCGGGATTCAGCAATAAAGAGGAAAGCCCCTACGACCTGTTTTCCACCGGTCACGGCGGCACCGCGCTCTCGACCGCGCTGGGCCTGGCCATGGCGCGCGACCGAGGCGGCACCATCCACGCTGCCGAGGGAGTGTCGCGGACCGCTGGGTCCGCGACCGAGCAGGTCGACGGCTCCCGCCACGTGGTGGCGATTATCGGCGATGCCAGCCTCGGCGAAGGGATGGCGCTTGAGGCGCTCAACCACATCGGTCACATCAAGCCGAACCTGCTCGTCATCCTTAACGACAACCGGATGTCGATCTCGCAGCCGGTGGGCGGGTTGAGCCGCTACCTCAACCGGATCATCACCAACCCGACGTACAACCGCCTGCGCGTCGACTTGACGCAGCTGATCAAGCGCCTGCCGCACGGCTCGGCGCTGGTGCGGCTCGGGCGCAAAGTCGAAGAGTCGGTCAAAGGGTTTCTGGTGCCCGGGCTGGTGTTTGAGGAGCTGGGCTTTCGCTACGTCGGACCGATCGACGGCCATGATCTGCGGGAGCTCATCACGACGTTGAAGAACGTCAAGCGGATGGAGGGGCCGATTCTCCTGCACGTCTCGACCATCAAAGGCAAGGGGTACCGTCCGGCCGAGCAGGACCCGGAGCAATTCCACAAGATCGAGCCGTTCGACTTGGCTACCGGCCAGCTGAAGGCTGAAGGCTCAAGGCTGAAGGCGCAACCTCGTCGGAGGTCGGAGGTCGGAGGCTTGCCTCCACCCTCCACCCTCCACCCTCCAACGACGTACACGGAGGCCTTCAGCGACGAGCTCATCCGGTTGGCCGAGACGAACCGGCGCCTCATCGCCATCACCGCGGCGATGCCGGAAGGCACCGGCGTGAGCGAGTTCGCGAAACGATTCCCGCAGCGCTGCATCGACGTGGGCATGGCCGAGCAGCACGCGCTCGGTCTGGCGGCGGGCTTAGCGCGCGGCGGTTCCCGGCCCATCGTGGCGGTCTATTCGACCTTTCTCCAGCGGGCGTATGATCAGATCATGCATGAGATGTGCCTCCAGGCGCTGCCCGTCACACTGGCCATTGACCGCGCCAGCCTGGTGGGCGAGGACGGGCCGACCCACCACGGCGTCTTTGATATCGCCTACCTGCGCGTGTTGCCGAATCTTCTCGTGGCGTCGCCGAAAGATCCGGAGGAGCTGCGCGCCATGTTGCGCTGGGCGCTCGAGCAGGATCGGCCCGTGGCCATTCGGTATGCCCGCGGCGGAATTATCTGCGGCGAACCCCTCGGCCGCTCCACGCAAATCATCACAGGCAAGTCAGAGACGCTGCGGCCGGGCAAGGACCTGGCCCTGGTGGCCCTGGGCAGCATGGTGTACCCTGCGCTGGAGGTGGCCCAGCAACTCGCCCGCGCCGGCATTGACGCGATGGTGGTCAACGCCCGGTTCGTCAAACCGATCGACGAGGTCATGATCCGGCAGGTGGCCACACAGGTGCGGCGGATCGTGACGCTGGAGGAGGCGCAGATCTCCGGCGGATTCGGCAGCGCAGTCTCCGAGGCGATTGATGCGCTGGGGCTGCCGGAGGTGCCGCTGCTGCGCCTCGGCCTGCCTGACGCCTTCGTTGAGCACGGCAAGCGCAGCGAGCTGTTGCAGCGTTGTCAGCTTGATCCTGAGAGCCTCACCAAACGCATCAGCCAATGGCATCACCAACCGACGAAAGCCCCCGTTGACGAACTTCGACTCGTCACTGAATCCTCCACGTAGTTCCATGTTCCATGTTCCATGTTCCAAGTGTCACATGGGTCCGGTGCCTCAACTTCGAACTTCGAACTTGGAACCTGGAACGCACTATTGATGAGCGTCCGCGTTCGGTTTGCTCCCAGCCCCACCGGCAAGCTCCACGTCGGCTCGGCGCGGACAGCGCTCTTCAACTGGTTTTTCGCCAGGCACCACCACGGCACGTTCATCCTGCGCATCGAGGACACGGATCAGAAGCGCTCCAATGCCGTCTTCCTCGACGATATTTTTGCGAGCCTGAAGTTTCTGGGGATTGAGGCCGACGAGGGTCCTCTCTACCAGAGCCAGCGGCTGCCGCTCTACCAGGAGCACGCCCAGAAACTGCTCACGACGGGCAAGGCGGTGCAGCAGGAGGGCGCAGTGGTGTTTCACGTGCCGCCCCAACAGGTCACCTGCGAGGATCTGCTGCGCGGGCCGATCACCGTCGACACGACACTGTTTGAGCAGCTCGTACTCATGAAATCCGACGGACTGCCGGCGTACAACTTTGCCTGCGTGGTGGATGATGCGCTCATGCAGATCTCCCATGTGATCCGGGGGGATGATCACATCGCCAATACACCCAAGCAGGTCGTGCTCTACCAGGCGCTCGGGTTCTCGCTGCCGGTCTTCGCGCACATTCCGCTGATCGTCGGGGCCGACCGCGCCAGGTTGTCCAAGCGTTTCGGCGCCACCTCGGTCGATGAGTACCGCCAGGTCGGCTATCTGCCGGAGGCGTTCGTGAACTATCTCGCGCTGCTGGGCTGGGCGCCCGGCGGCAACCGGGAGCTCGCCTCGCCGCAGGAGATCATCGAGCTCTTTGACCTCACCAGAGTGCGCAAGGCCGCCGCACAATTTGACCAGCGCAAGCTCGACTGGCTCAACAGCCAGTATCTGAAGCAGACGCCTGTGCCGAAGCTGGCCCAGCTGCTCGCGCCGCGCCTCATCGAAAAAGGGCTGCTCACTCCGACGTACGACAAAGCGTGGCTCGAACGGATCGCAGCACTCGTGCAGGATCGCCTGAGGGTGCTCGAGGATATCGAAGAGGAGCACAGTTTTTTCTTTCAAGAGATGCCGGAATATCAGCCGGAGGCGGTCACCACCTTCGTGCGTCAGGACGGTGTGCCCAAGCGTCTGTTGGAGCTGCGCGACCGCCTGAGCCGGTTACCGTCCTTTGAGACCAGCGCCGTGGAGCAGGCCACGCGCGGCATGATTGCCGAATGTGGCCTTGAGTCGAAGCAGCTCATCCACCCGGTGCGCGTGGCGCTGACCGGCCGCTCCGTCAGCCCGCCGCTGTTTGAGGTGATGTCCATTCTGGGGAAGGCGCGGGTCTTGGAACGGCTAACGTACGCAGCAACAGCGCTGGCAAGGCCATGATGGAAGCTAGAAGTTGGAAGTTAGAAGCTGGAAAAAACGGAGCCCTTCACTGGGTCTTTCTTGGTTTCCAACTTCTAATTTCCAGCTTCCAACTTCCAGATTAACGATGCAGGAGCGACGACACCACATCCGAATGGAGACGCCGGTCCTCATTGAGTTTCCGAACCCCGGGACCATGACGACCGAGCGCAGCTACTCGCAGGATCTCAGCGAGTCCGGGCTGCGGTTTCCCTCGGCGGTGAGGCTTCAAGTCGGACAAGAGCTCCCCGTGACCCTGGCGCTGCCGTATCAGGAGCCGCCGCTGCACACCACCGGCGAGGTCCAGTGGGTTCGGGAGATTTCACGCCTCGGCGCGCCGCAGTATGAGGTCGGAGTGCGTTTTCGGTGGGTCGAGGATCCGGACCAACAGCGCCTGGCGCGCTACCTCTCCAGCCTGTTTCCTCGCCGCGTATGATATCATCCCACCCCCAGTGGCATGGCCGGCGGCCAGTCGCTGGCCCAGGGTAGGGGGGAGCATCAAGCCAGCGACTGCGTCGCCTTCGGCGACGCGCCACAGGGGGTGGGATAATCCCACGTGCTGCGCCGCCCCGCCTGCGGCGGGGCTGAATGCCGAGGATATGTGCTATGATGTTCAAACAACTCTGGAGCCCAGCATGCATCACGGCGGCTGTGCGTATTGACTCAAGCAGCCGCCGTGGGGCGCAGGGGGTGGGATAATCCGCGAGCATCATCCAGTGCCCCGTAGTGTAACGGTAGCACACGAGACTCTGGATCTCGGCGTCTTGGTTCGAATCCAAGCGGGGCAGCCAATTCCACATACCACGCATGGAACAAGTTCCCGACATCACGTTTGAATCATTCAAGCTGCATCCGGATCTGCTCCGGGGCATTCGGGCGATCGGGTTCGTCCGCCCGACGCCGATCCAGGCGCAGGCGATTCCGCTCGTCATGGCTGGCCGCGATATGATCGGCTGCGCGCAGACCGGCACCGGCAAGACCGCGGCGTTCGTGCTGCCCATTCTCCACCGGCTGCTGAAGCAATCGGCATCGCCCCGCTTTCGCGTGCTGATCGTAGCACCCACCCGTGAGCTCGCACTCCAATCCATGGAGCACCTGAAAGCGCTCTCACGCTTCGTCCCCTTGAAGGGCGCGGCGATCTTCGGAGGCGTGCCGATGGAGTCGCAGATCGCAGCACTCGCTCATGGCGTGGACATCATTTCGGCGACGCCGGGCCGGCTGCTCGACCACACCTACTCCGGCCGCATTGATTTTGGGAACATCGAGGTGGTCGTCCTCGATGAGGCGGACCGCATGCTCGACATGGGCTTTCTGCCCGATGTGAAGCGCATCCTCAGTTTCCTGCCTATGAGGCGCCAAAACCTGTTGTTCTCGGCCACGATGCCGCCGGCGATTCTCGAGCTGACCAAGGAGTTTCTGATCAATCCGGCGATGATCCAGATCGGCCAGCGCCAGTTGCCTGCCGAGGGCGTGCGCCAGGCGCTCTATCCCGTCTCGCGCAACCGAAAGATTGATCTGCTCGCAGAATTGCTGCGCCAGGAAGGCACCGAGTCGGTGCTGGTGTTCACCCGCACGAAGCACTTTGCCGACCGCCTGACCGACACGCTGCGCGAGCGGGGATTCAAAGTGTCCGTCCTGCACGGCGACCGCAGCCAGAGCCAGCGGCTGCGAGCGCTCGACCATTTCCGCAAGGGGCGCAGCCAGGTCATGGTGGCCACCGACGTGGCGGCGCGCGGCATCGACATCGAAGACATCAGCCACGTGATCAACTTCGACGTGCCCAACACCCCGGAAGACTACATTCACCGGATCGGCCGCACGGCGCGCGCTGAGGCCACCGGGGACGCCTTCACGCTCGTCGATCCCTCGGAGGAGCCGCAGATCGAGGCCATCGAGAAGATGCTCTCGCGCACGCTGCCGCGCGTGACGCTGCCGGGTTTCCAGGTGCCTGATCGGTTGTCGCACCCCCCGCGCCACCCGCACCATCCACCGCGGCATCAGCCTCCCCAGCACGGCCCGCAGAAGCACCGCAGGCGCGAGGGATCCCATTCGGCGCATCACGGTCATCACAGGAGGAGACCATGACATACGCGTGGCTCGCGGTGTGGAGCGTGCTTGGCCTGGCGGTCAGTGCGGATGCGGCGGAATCCCGGCGTGTGGAATCCCGGATTGGCGCGGTGACGGTGTTTCCCGATCGCGCCGGCATCACGCGCACTACCTCGCTCAATCTCTCGGCAGGGTCCCAGACGATCGAGTTCGCGCCGCTGCCCAGCCACGTGGAGCCAGCCTCAGTGACGGCCAAGGGCAGTGGTAAGGCCGAGGTCACACTCTACGGCGTCCGCCTGGTCACAAAACAGCTTGAAACCGCCCAGGATCCGAAGGTCAAGTCAATCGAAGAGGCGATTCGCAACGTCGGGCGCCGCCAGCAGCAGCTGCGCGACGTCAAGCAGGTGCTGGAGAAAGAGCGCAAGTACTTGGCTTCCATCCAGGCGGCGTCGAGCGAGCAGATCGGCAAGGATCTGATCACCAAGTCCCCGAGCGCGGAGGATGCCGAGAAGCTGCTCGCGTTTCTCGATGGCGCGCTCCTGAAGAATTTCGAGCGGGATCAGGAGGCCGATGAGAAGCTCGAGGAGCTGACTCGAGAGCTCGACCGGCTGCAGCGCGAGCTCGCCCAGCTCACCCAGGGGCGCTACAAGCAAGAGACGGCCATCCTCGTGGACTTGGATGTGACGGACGACGGGAGTTTTGAGTTGGAGGTCTCCTACCGTGTGCCAGGTGCGACGTGGTCGCCGGCCTATGAAGCGCGCGCGACCACCGGCGTCGAGGCGGTGGATTTGTCCACCTCTGCGCTGGTGCGCCAGCAGACCGGTGAGGATTGGGGCGGCGTGCAGTTGACGCTCTCAACCGCCAAACCTGCGGTTGCCGGCTCGATGCCGGAGCTGGAGCCGTGGTTCTTGCGGCCATGGGAGCCGGTCTATCGCGGCGCTGAGCTAGACAAACTTGAGATGCCAGCTACCAAGGGATCACGGCTGAAGGCTTACAGTACCGTCGGGGACGCGGCGGCTCCTCCTGCACAGGAGAGAGAGCTGCAAGAAGGATTCGCAACCGTGGACACGCAGGGCCCAGCCGTGACGTTCCGGCTGCCGCGCGCCGCCTCGATTCCATCGGACTGGCAGCCGCACAAGGTGCCGATTGCTTCGCAGCAGTTTGCGGCGAGCGTGGCTTATGAGGCGACGCCGAAATCGATGCCCTACGCGTTTCTGCGCGCCAAGGTCACCAACGTCACCGACTCGATGTACCTCGCCGGGCCGGTGTCCGTGTTCCTGGACGGCGCGTTCATCGCGACCGCCTCGCTCAAGCAGATCGCGCCGAAGGAGGAGTTCGATCTCTACCTTGGCGTTGACGAGCGCGTCAAGGTGGAGCGCAAGCAGCTCAAGGCGCACGAGGAGGTCAGCTTGCTGCCGGGCCTGCGGGGCAAGACCAAGTCCACCGACTATGAGTTCCTCACGACCATCGAAAACTTTACCGGCCGCAAGATCAGTGTGACCGTGTTCGATCAGCTGCCGGTGTCCGAACGTGAGGAGATCGTGGTCGAAGCCATTCGTCAGCTGCCCCGCGAGGTGGAAAAGGACAAGGAAAAGCCCGGCGTCTTTCGCTGGGCGCTCGACTTAGGCCCCAATCAGAGACAAGAATTGACGTTGGCGTATCGCATTCGGCATCCGGTGGACCTGCAGGTGCAGTAACACGAGTCAACTTTAGGGAGTGTGCCATGGCGCAGCAGCAGCGGGGTGATGCGGCGTTGGCGTGGTTGAGGATCCTCATGGGGGTGAGTATCGCCACCCATGGGTACCAGAAGATCTTTGGCGGGGGCATCGAAGGATTTGCGCAGGGCGTCGCGCAGATGGGCTTTCCACTACCGGTGGTGTTTGCCTGGGCCGCCGCCCTATCGGAGTTCGCAGGCGGGTTGTGCGTTGCGGCGGGCTTCGGCACGCGGGTGGCCGCCTTCTTCGTCTTCTGCACGATGTCGGTGGCGCTCTTTATTGCCCACGCGAAGGATCCGTTTCGCACCAAGGAACTGGCGTACCTCTACTGGACGATTGCCAGCACGCTCATCCTCTTAGGCGGCGGCCGCTTCAGCGTCGACGCGCTCTTGGACAAGGGACGGTCCTCCCAAAAGTGAGTGGAAAACCGCCGAGGCTCGTGTCATCATGGAGGCAATCACAGGAGGTGTGGGATGACCGGAGGCAAAGGCTGTGCGATCTGCAACGTCGCGGGCGGGCTCGTGATTATCGGGGCGCTCAACTGGGGTGCGATCGGCATGTTCAACGTGGATCTGGTGGCGCAGCTGTTCGGCGGGCCGTCCGCCGGAGGCGCGCGGGCTCTCTACGCGCTCGTGGGTGTGGCCGGCGTGCTCAAGTTGCTCTCCTGCTTTAAACTCTGCCCCTGCCAGAAGCAGGGCTGTGAGACGAAGAAATAACATCGCCGTCATCCCGCCACATATTTCAGCCGGCTGAGGGCGAAGTCCTCAAGCTCGGACCTCCCGCGGCCGGCGACATCGTCCTCAAGGTGGACCCACGCAAGGCCGGGTCCGCGTTTGCGGTAGGCACGCAGACGCTGCTGCCCGGCGCCGAAGTCCCCTCGCACCGCCATCTCTATCAGGACGAGGTGCTGTTTATCCATAAAGGGCAGGGCCGGGCAACGGTGGAGGGGCGCGGCCTGACGGTGGTGCCCGGCGTCATGGTGTACGTGCCCCGACAGGTGTGGCACAGTCTGCGCAACAACGGCACTGGCGTGCTCCACTTCACCTGGACGGTGGCACCCCCTGGCATCGAGGAGTTTTTCCGCGAGCTCTCAAAACTGGGCGCATCTCCTGGCGCCGACGCGCTTCAAGCGCTTGGACAACGCTATGGGGTAGAGTTTGGCAAGGGGGAAGCGTCCGCGGTCGCCCCGGCGGCCGCCGGAATCGCTGCGTCGAGCCCCAAAACCGGTCACGGCCGCCGCAGGCGGCATCGGCGCGGCCGTGGAGTTCGCGCCGGACAGCCGGCACCAGCGCCAGCAGCACCACCGCCGGCCTCTTCGTCTGCGCCGTCGGTACGTCCCGCGCCGTCTGCACAGGCTGCCAAACCACAACGCAGCCGCGACCAGGGTCAGCCGCGGCGGGGCCGCGGCCGGCGGGTCAAGGAAGTGTATATGGGCGGGCGTTGGGTGCCGGTGAGCGGGGAAGGTCCGGTCATCGCGCCTGGCCGGGAGCGGCCGAAGCGCGGTCGCGGGGATGAGGGCACGCCCTCCGGTCCCCTGAGCGTTCCGCTGTAGCGTCGGTGTCACGCCTTGGCAGTATGGTCTTAGCATGCTGGATCGGGCTGGCCATCTGGATCAGCGACCAGTGGGCCTGGCTGGTGCCCGCACTCATCGGTGTGATCCTCGGGTTGTCGCTTGAGCGCGCGAGACGGTCGCAGCGACGCCAGCCGCGCGGGTTCCCGCCCAGTGAGCTCGGCCCGCTATTGATCCTGTCGAGTTTCGCGTATCTGTATGTCGTCTTCTTGATTTTTGTCATGGGGAGGGAGTCCCGATCGGTCCTCGGGTTAGTGCTCGGCATCCTGTGCTTGACACTGGCGCTGGGACTCATGATCATCAGGTGGTGGAAAGGGACCGTTCCTGCTTGGGTGTCCCGCGTGTGGGAAGCGCTGCTCAAGGAGTGGTGATCGATGGCTGAAGTGCGCAGCATCCTGATTGCGCTCGTGGCGCTGATCGTCGGGCTCCTGGTCATCGGCTGGGCCTACGGAGATTTCCGCCAGCCCAAGCGTCCCGCCTGACCTCGCGCGCATCATTACGCTTGCGATGGGCCGACAGCACTTCCGCATTATTCCCCTCCTGCTCTCAGTGCTTCTCACCCTCGCGCTGCTCGAGCTGGGGCTGCGGGTGTTCTGGGTCAAGCACCTGGTGCTCGGTGCCGGCATTGAACATCCGCACTTTCATCACCGCCTGAAACCGTCCCAAGACCATCATTACTTTTCCGACGAGTTCGACGTGACCATCCGCACGAACCGCTATGGGCTGCGCGGCTCGGACCCGGTCCTTCCGAAGCCGCCCGGCGTCGTCCGCATCCTCATGCTGGGCGATTCGTTTACCTTTGGATTTCCTGTGAAAGATGAGGAGACGTTCTCGGCACTCATTGAGCAGGGTCTGCGGGCACGCGGCTACCCAGTGGAAGTGGTGAACGGTGGGGTTTCTGGATATTCACCGACGCTCCACTACATCTCGCTCCGGGATGAGTTCCTGACCTTTGAACCGGATCTCGTCATCCTCTGGTACGATCTCGGCGATCTGCAGGAGGACCACTGGTTTCAGAAAAACCTGCTCTACGATGCGCAGGGACGCATTGTACGTTGCGACCCGCGCTTCGTGAACGGCCGGTTCTCCTGGCTTGAGTGGGGCAGGACTCACAGCGCCCTGGCGAAGTACCTGCAGAACAAGCTGTTCAATACGGTGAGAAAGATTCGGACGTTGGGACTCGTGGAGTATGTCAAGACGAAGCTGCGCGGCGAGCGATCGAAGGTGGCGATCGCGCGCCTCAAAGCCGCCCAACACGCCAAGGACTTGGGAGAGCACGACCGATTTCTCCTCGTCAGGGAGTCCTCGACGCCGGAGCGCGTCGCGCCGTATTGGGCGCTCAGCGCGCGCTACCTTCACATGATCCACGCACTGCTGGAGGAGCGAGGCATTCCTTTCGTCATCGGCATCTATCCCTACGGGATGCTGGTTGGCCCTAATCAGTGGGCCCAGGGCAGGACGTTCTGGGGATTTGAGCGAGGCAAGGTCTATGACGCACCGGCGGCGATCGCGCTGTTCGAACAATTTTCATCGCAGGAGCGGGTTCCGCTCATCAACACCTTTGCGAGCTTCCGCAACGCCGCCTCAGAAAAGCTGTTCTACGATGGGGACGGCCACATGACGCCCGCCGGCCATCGAACGCTTGCCACCCACGCACTGCAAGATCGGCGCCTGCTTGAGCTAGTAAAACGAGCGAGCTCTCGTTGAGGTGACGACCACATGAAAAAAGCTCTGGCTCGTAAGCTACGTTTTCTGCTGGTGTATCCCTTGTTCATCTGGCTGTTGATTGCGGGCTACACGACCGAGCGGCACCTGCATCTTGGTATCGGGCTGGTGGTCCTTGGAGAGCTGCTGCGCCTCTGGGCTGACGGCTACGTGGGTCACGTCAAAGTCAACTGGACGCAGAAATGGCGCGGCGATCAAAAGATCGGCGCGCTCGTCACCGCCGGTCCGTATGCCTTCGTCCGGCATCCGCTCTATTTGGGGACGTTTCTCATCGGGTCGGGCTTCTGTCTCATCGCCGGTCACCTGGGGGTGAGCTTGGCGGCGTTGGGGTTCTTCCTCATCGTATACCGCCGCAAAATGGCTCAAGAGGAGATTCTGCTGCGTGACGAGGTGGGCACCCCCTTCATGGTGTACCAGGCCGCGGTTCCCCGCTGGCTACCGACCGGGGTGCGCTACCCCAACCGCCAGGGGCGGTGGAGCTGGGAAGGTGTGCGCGCCAGCAAGGAGTGGAAGACGCTCATCTGGGTCGTGGTAGTGATCATCACCCTGTACCTCCGGGAGGAGATTGTGCAGGAGCATGAGTTCTTTCCGCCAGGCGAGTGGGTGAAGCACGTCCTCTTGCTGATCATCGCTCTTTTCCTTATCCTGACCGATGGCATGCTCGAGCTCATCTCTCGTCGCAAACGCGTTCATGCGCCATCCACATCATAGGATGAAGTGCCTGCCCGCGTTGTTGCGGATTGGGACGTTGATTGGCGGGAATTCGCAGTCAGGGGATACGATACTAAATTCCTGAGAGTTCAGCATGATGTCCCCAACACCTATGGACACACGCACGCCCGTCCGGCAGATCAAGAAGGTGTGGAAGAGCATCCCGACGATGGAGGGAGCCGGGGTGCGCCTCAAGCGCGTGTTTGGCTTCCACGAAGTGCCACAGCTGGACCCGTTTTTGCTGCTCGACTGCTTCCATTCCGACAACCGCGACGACTACATGAAGGGCTTCCCATGGCACCCGCATCGCGGGATTGAGACCATCACCTACGTCCTTGACGGTGATGTGGAGCATCAGGACAGCCTGGGCAACCGCGGGGTCATCCGCCCTGGCGATGTGCAATGGATGACGGCGGGCAGCGGCATTATCCACCAGGAGATGCCGCAGGGCAGTCCGAAAGGCCGAATGTGGGGGTTCCAGTTGTGGGCGAATCTGCCCAGGGCTGACAAGATGATGGACCCCCGTTACCGGGAGGTGACGTCCAAGCAAATTCCAGCGGTCAAGACGGCTGAGGGAGCGACGGTGCGGATCATCTGCGGACGGCTCGGGGAGGTGGAGGGGCCGGTGCGGGAAATTGTGACCGACCCGGAATATCTTGACGTATCGCTGCCGGCCGGTACATCATTCACGCACTCGGTGAAGCCCGGGTACACCGTCTTTGCCTATGTCGTGGAAGGCGAGGCGCACTTCGACCCTGGGCGCAACCCTTTCGACCGCGAGGCCATCGGCCAGAGCTACTTTGATATGCAGGCGTCGTGCCTCTGCGCGGAGGGCGACATCGCCCTGTATGAAACCGCCGGCGATACCGTGCTCGTGACGACCGAGAAGCAGCCGGTTCGCTTTCTGCTGATCTCCGGCAAGCCGCTGAAGGAGCCGGTCGCCTGGTACGGCCCGATCGTCATGAACACCAAAGAGGAGCTCAAGACCGCCTTTCAGGAGTTTGAAGCCGGGACGTTCATCAAGCAGGCAAGGCCCGCTCATGCCGCGTGATCCGGTCATCCTGTGGGTCGTCGTGGGTCTGAAGGCCACCGCAGCCGCTACGTTCCTCTTCGGCGTGTGGAGTGGCCTGCGCCCCGGCCAGTCGATTGCGCTGTATCAAGCGATCATGCGGGCGTTCAATTGGCGGGTCGAGCCGATCGACCGGCCGCGGGAGCTGCTGACGACGCGCTGGCTCGGCGCGCTGCTGGCTGTGTGCAGCATCCTGATCATGCTGCTGCTGCGGGACAAGAAGTAGTAATGGAGCTGATCCGGCTGCTGATCAGCGCGCCCCAGCTCTTTCTCCTGTTGGCGGTGCCGCTGTTGTATTCCGTCATCGCGCATGAAGTGGCGCATGGCTTCTGCGCGAGGGCCTTCGGCGATCAGACCGCCCAGCGCGCCGGGCGGTTGACCCTCAACCCCCTGCCCCATCTGGACCCGGTAGGCTTGCTCATGCTGTTGTTCGTGGGGTTCGGCTGGGCCAGGCCGGTGCCGGTGAGCTATGGGAGCCTGCGGCCGTTGCGTGCGGGCATTTTCTGCGTAGCACTAGCCGGCTGCGCAACGAACATCCTCCTCGCCGGGCTGGCACTCCTGGCGCTGCAGGCACACGTGGTCAGCCCGGAATCGATGCCGGCCACCGTGCTCCTGATTGTGGCGCGGATCAATCTCATCCTCGGGGCGTTCAACCTGATTCCGATCCCGCCGCTGGACGGCTCGCGAATTCTCCTGAGCCTACTGCCTCCGGAAGGTCAGCGGGCCCTGCTGAGGCTTGAGCGTTACGGGTTCATGATGCTGATTCTGCTGCTGGTCAGCGGCCTGTTGGACCCAGTGATCCGGGGGATGGAGCAGGCCGTCCTCTGGCTCGTCGGCCTCTTGTTGGCCATATGAAGAGATCCGATTTTGTCGAGTATGTGGTGCAGGACGCGCTGTCAGAGCTTCACGGCGTTCGAGCCCGGGCGATGTTTGGCGGCTGGGGAAAAGGGTGAGGGATTTGAATTCAAGAGCCTACAATGCTGTAGGCTACCGAAGTGAAGAAAGGTGCCAACCATCGAAGGGCAGGCATTTCCTAGATGAAGAAGCGTCTCGCGGTCATTACGTATGGCTGTTCCCTCGTCGGAGATCTCAGCCCTCGGCTTCGATCGAATGAAGAGCTACTCTAAGCTAAGTGTGGAAGGGTATTCTGGCTGCCACCTCGTCGGAGGTCTCCGCCTTGGGCGTCGACTCCTCCTCGGTATCAACCGTAGGTCTGGAGTGAGGATGGTCGCCAGATGAGCAAAACCATCTTTCTCCAGACCTACGGGTGTTCCCTCGTCGGAGATCTCGGGCTTCGCCCTCGACTCCTCCTCGGGATCACCCATAAGTTTGCGGTGGGGATGGTCCTAAGATGAGCAAAACCATATTTCTGCAAACTTATGGGTGTCAAATGAACTCCCGGGATTCGGAGGAAGTGCTTGGGATGCTGACGGCGCAGGGCTACGAGATTGCTGAGCAGCCTGAGGCAGCCGACGTCATCCTCCTCAATACCTGCTCGGTGAGGCAGCATGCCGAGGAGCGGGCGTTCGGCAAGATGGGAGAGCTCTCCGAGCTGAAGAAGGAGAAGCCCGACCTCGTGCTGGGCATCATTGGGTGTATGGCGAAACTGCAGCAAGAAGATATCTTTCGACGTCTGCCCCGGGTTGATCTAGTGGCCGGTCCTGCCGAATTGTACGATTTGCCGTATCTGTTAGCGGAGATACAAGAGAAGCGCCAAAAAACAGACTTGGCTGAGGGTTATGGGTTGGGGGTTGGGGGCAAGAATGGTCTGCCCACAACCCCGAACCCCCAACCCCGAACCAGGGTGGTCGCGGTGAGACGGCAGTACCGGCCACTTGAGAAGAAGCCGGTTGGCGATTACCGTACGCCTGGCGTCAACGCGTTCGTCACCATCATGGAAGGGTGCGACAAGGCGTGCACGTACTGCATCGTGCCCAAGACGCGCGGGCAGGAGATCTCGCGCCCCGCCGAGGAGATTCTTGAAGAGCTCAACCGCCTCGTTGAGGCTGGCTACCAGGACATCACGCTGCTGGGTCAAAACGTCAACTCCTACGGCAAGCGGTTTCCGGATGGCTCAGGCTACAAGGGTCCGCTTGGCCGACTGCGTCTCTTAGAGGAAGAGCCTGACTCGCTGCTCGATTTTCCGGCGCTCTTACGGCGCATCGACGCTTCGCTACGAAATGGGGACAGTCCCCTTTTTCCGAAGGGAAAAAGGGGACTGTCCCCATTACGGGTGCGGTTTACGACGAGCCATCCGTTTGACGCCAACGAGCGGCTGTTTGAGGCGATGCGCGACTGCGACTCGGTCTGCGAGTGGCTGCATTTGCCGGTGCAGTCCGGCTCCAACCGCATCCTGCGGGCGATGCGCCGGGGCTACACCGTCGAGGCTTACTTGAACAAGCTCGAGCAGCTGCGCCGCTGCGTGCCGGAGATCAGTCTCTCGACGGACATCATTGTCGGCTTCCCAGGAGAGACCGACGAAGACTTCCAGGCGACGGTGCGGCTGCTCGAGGAAGTCCGCTACGACATCGCCTACATCTTTAAGTACTCGCCACGGCCGGGGACGGATGCGGCCGCGCGCGAGGATGATGTGCCCCAAGAGGTGAAAGAAGAGCGCAACCAAATACTCCTCGCGCTGCACGAACAGATCCTGCGCGAGCTGCTGGCCGCGTTCGTCGGCCGCGAGGTCGAGCTCCTCATCGAAGGGCCTGGCAAGATGCCCGGCCAATGGTTCGGCCGCACCCGCGGCAACTACGGCGTCATTGTGGAAAGCGACAGCCCGATCATCGGAGCGCGGCTGGATGTGACCATTGCCCGCGCCGGCTCGCGTACGCTGTTCGGCGCTCTACCCGCAGGTGAAATTTTTGTTGGACAGGGTTCACCTGTTGCGCGACAATAACAGTTACGCAAGCGAACGACCCGGGTACAGGACATACCGACAGGGGAGTTTGTATGCAGCGTGTGATCGCACTGGTGGGGCCCACGGCGGTCGGCAAGACCGCGGTGGCGGTGGAACTCGCGCACACACTGGGCGCGGAGATCGTCTCCTGCGACTCGATGCAGGTCTACCGCCACACCGCTATTCTCACCCAAGCTCCCACGCACGCGCAGCGTGCGCAAGTCCAACACCATCTCATCGATTGCATTGAGCCCACCCAATCGTTCAGCGCCGGCGAATACCGCCGCTCGACCCTGCCGATTATCGATCAGATCCTTGAGCGCGGCAAGCGCGTGCTGGTCGTCGGCGGGACCGGGCTGTATCTCAAGGCGATCACCGAGGGGCTCTGCGACGCGCCGCCGGCCGATATGCGGGTGCGAGAGCAGCTCTGGACCGAGTGCCATGGCGTTGGCAGCACGACGCTCTACAACCGCCTCCAGGGCATCGACTCCGTCGCGGCCTCCCGCATCCACCCGAATGACGCGCGCCGCATCGTGCGAGCGCTTGAAGTCTACGCGCTGACCGGCAAGCCGATCTCCAGCTGGTGGCGCACCGCCAGCCTTGAGCTGCTGCAGGGCCAGGTGACCGTCATCGGCCTGAACCGGGACCGCGATGAGCTCTACCGGCGGATCGATGAGCGCGTCCTCGACATGGTGTACGAGCAGGGGGTCATCAACGAAGTGCGGCATCTGCTGGGCTGGCCCCTCTCGAGGACGGTGCGGCAGGTGCACGGGCTGGCCGATCTTGAGCAGTACCTCACCGGCCGGCTCACGCTGACGCAAACCATGGAAGTGTGGCAGCAGCGCGTGCGCAACTACGCCAAGCGCCAGCTGATCTGGTTCCGTCAAACGCCGAATATTCAGTGGGTGGATGTGCCGTCCGAAGAGCATCCCTGGGAAACCGCGGCCAGGGTCCTGGAGCGTTTCCGCAGCCATCAGACCCAGTTGGTCTAGCTGTCCCCGCTCGGTTTCTCCGCTGCTCCTGCCTGTGTTGTCCGGTATTCGTCGTGATGCCTGCTGAGCGCGCGCTCTTGATCACCGTCCAACTCGATCCGCGATTCTCCAAGGGCCGAGCGCTCTGGTCGCTCGATGACGAGGCGCAGGAGCTGCGTGAGCTTGCGGTTTCCTCCGGCTGCCGCATCGTGGGAGAGGTGGCAGCTAGGCGCCACCGGCCGATGCCCGGCACCTACCTGGGAAGCGGCAAGCTCGAGGAGATTGCCGCATCGGCGCAGGAGCTGCAGCCCCACGTGGTCGTCTTCAATGACGAGCTCTCCCCGGCCCAGCAGCGCAATATCGAAGACGCGGTGCAGGTCAAAACCATCGATCGCACCCAGCTTATTCTGGATATCTTCGCCCAGCGCGCCCGCTCGCAGGAGGGCAAGATCCAGGTCGAGTTAGCCCAGCTGCGCTATCTGCTGCCGCGCCTGGTCGGCAAGGGGATCATGCTCTCGCGCCTTGGTGGCGGCATCGGCACGCGCGGCCCCGGCGAGCAAAAACTGGAGGTGGACCGTCGGCGTATCCGCGCGCGCATCACCCGGCTGACACATGAGCTCGAGAAACTGGGCCGCCGGCGGGGCGCCGCACGCGCACAGCGCCGGGAGGCCGGCGTGCCTGTCGTGGCGTTGGTCGGCTACACGAACGCCGGCAAGACCACGCTGCTCAACCGGCTGACCGGAGCTGCGGCCACCGCGCAGAACCAGCTCTTCACGACCCTCGATCCGCTGGCGCGCCGGCTGCGCTTGCCCGCAGGGGAAACAGTCGTCCTGACCGATACCGTGGGATTTCTCCATCATCTGCCTCACCACCTGATTGAAGCGTTCAAGGCCACGCTTGAGGAAACGCGCGACGCGGATCTGTTGCTGCACGTGCTAGATGCCAGCCACCCCTTGGTCTCGGAGCATGCGGCGGCGGTCGAAGAGGTCTTGGCGGGACTCCAGATGAAGGATAAGTCGACGATGACGGTCCTCAACAAATGCGACCGGATTGCTGATGCGCAACGGGTGGCGGCGCTTGAACTTGCCTATCAGCCGTCTGCCGCCACTTCGGCAACAACAGGGCAGGGGCTTGAGGCGCTGCTCTCACTCATTGAGCATCAACTTGGGCTCTTGCTCGTGGAGCCGGCCTCCCTGCGCATTCCCGCGGAGCGCTCCGATCTGGTGGCCCTGATCTACCGCTCAGGGCAGGTGGTGCGCCGCCAAGAGCTGGATGGGTCGGTGGAGCTGTTAGCCCGCATTCCCGGCACACTCAAAGCTTTGCTGTCGGCCTATCTTCTCTCTTGACAGGAGAGTTCCATTCGGATATATTTGAGTTAGCACTCATAAGTTGTGAGTGCTAAATAGTAGAGGAATATGAGCGTAACTGACTTTGATACAAGGAGAAACAAGATCCTCGAGATCATCATCGAGGCCCATGTGGAGACCGCGGCTCCCGTGGGTTCTGAGCTGGTGGCCAAGAAATTCCGCCTGAGCCTGAGCCCGGCGACCATCCGCAACGTGATGGTGGAGCTGGAGGAGATCGGCTACCTCGAGCAGCCCCACACCTCGGCGGGCCGGGTGCCGACCGATCGGGGCTACCGCTATTTTGTGGATGCGGTGATGGATATCCGCCACCTCTCACCCGAAGAGCTGCGCCGGATGGAAGCGCTGCTGAATCAGCAGGAGCAGGACGTGGAACAACTGCTCGAGCGGGCCGGCTCCATCCTTTCGGAGCTAACACAGCAGGCTGCGTTTTCAGTGGTGCCCACCGTGAAACAGAGCACGGTCAGGCAGATTGAACTGGTGCCGCTGGGCGTGCGCAAGCTGCTGTGCGTGATGATCACCAATGAGGAGATCATCGCCTCGCACGTGGTGGAGATTGAAGGGACCATGACCCGTGATGAGGCGGCCGCGCTCGCGCGATTCATCAACACCGAGCTCGTCGGCCTGCCCTTCAGCGATCTGCTGGATTCGCTTGAGCGGAGGATGCTGGCCCAGACGGATTCGTTTTATCACCTAATCAAACGGTCGCTCGATATTCTCGAGCATGCGCTTTCGACCGAGCCGGAGGAACGGCTGTTTCTGGATGGCGCTAGCTATGTGGTGTCGCAGCCGGAGTTTAGCCGCGACCCGCGCAAGGCCTACGAGTTGGTGAAGGGGCTGGATGCGGAAGGGCTCTTGCTGGAGCGGGTACGTCAGGACATCGCCGCCGACGGTGTTCGGGTGCGCATCGGCCGTGAGGTGGGTGTGCCCGGGCTGGATGAGTGCAGTTACCTGACCGCGCCGTTCACCATGGGGCAAGAGGTGATCGGCGGGATCGGGGTGATCGGCCCGAAGCGCCTGGACTATCCCCGGACACGCGCGCTCGTTGAAGGCATGGGCCGCTGCGTGAGCAAACTGCTGGGCCGCTGGAGCGGGACTCCATGAGCGACAAGCGGCACCACGAGCCTGTCGTGGCGCACGATGAGCTCGAGCGGCTTCGGCAGGAAGCCGCCACGGCCAAGGATCAGTACCTGCGGACATTAGCCGAGTTTGAGAATGCGAAAAAGCGGCTTCATCGCGAGAAGGAAGAGTTTTCGAAGTACGCGGCGGAGTCGCTGGTGCGGGAGCTGCTGCCGATTATGGACAGCTTGGACCAGGCACTCGTGGCCGTCGATCCCTCGACTCGCCCCGCCATGGCGGGGCTCGCTCGGGACTCCGCCCCTGCGGGGCTTCGTAAACAGCCGGACATGGAGGCGATCCTCAAAGGCATCCAGCTCATTCACCGACAGCTCTTGAAGCTGCTCGAGAAAGAGGGCGTCCAGCGAATTCCGACGGTGGGTGAGGCGTTTGATCCGCACCGGCACGAAGCCGTCGCGCAAGTGGAGCCCAGTGATGGGCAAGCGGACAACACCATTGCGGAAGAAGTGCACGTCGGCTACACCATGCACGGGAAGGTGATTCGGCCGGCGATCGTGAAAGTGGCGAAACGAGGTCAGAAGTTGGAAACTGGAAGCTAGAAGTTGGAACTGCGGTTGCTTTTTCTAACTTCCAGCATCCAATGTCCAACATCCAACACGAACGGCTGTAAGTAACGAGGAGGTTCTTGCAATGGCTAAGGTCATTGGGATCGATCTCGGAACGTCCAACTCAGCCTGTGCGGTGATGGAGCAGGGGCGGCCGGCGATCATCCCGTCAGCGGAAGGGACAAGCGTCGGCGGCAAGGCGTTTCCGTCCTACGTGGCGTTCACGAAGGACGGGCAGCTCTTGATCGGTGAGCCGGCCCGTCGGCAAGCGGCCACCAATCCGGAAGGGACGGTGCAGGCGGCCAAGCGGAAGATGGGCACCGACCATGTCTATCGGATCAGCGGCAAGGAGTACACGCCGCAGCAGATCTCGGCGTTCATCCTGCAGAAGGTCAAGCGGGATGCCGAAGCTCACCTGGGTGAGCCGGTCAAAGAGGTGGTCATCACCGTGCCCGCGTATTTCAACGACAACCAGCGCCAGGCCACGAAAGATGCGGGGGCCATCGCTGGCTTGGAGGTGCTGCGCATCATCAATGAGCCCACCGCCGCGTGTCTGGCCTACGGGCTCGACAAGGCGGGCAAAGAGCAGAAGATCCTCGTATTTGATCTGGGTGGCGGCACGCTTGATGTGACCATCATGGACATGGCGCAGGGGGTCTTTGAGGTGAAGTCCACCAGCGGCGATACGCAGCTGGGCGGCACCGACATGGATCTGGCGTTGGTGGACTACATCGCCGGTGAGTTCAGGAAGGAAACCGGCATTGACGTGCGCCAGGACAAGATGGCGGCCCAGCGCATCCGCGAAGCGGTGGAGAAGGCGAAGATCGAGCTCTCCAACGTGCTGGAGACGGATCTGAACCTGCCGTTTATCACTGCGGATGCCTCTGGCCCCAAGCACCTGACGACGAAGTTGACCCGCGCGACGCTGGAACGGTTGATCGAGCCGATCATCGGCCGCTGCCGCGCTCCGGTGGAGCGCGCGCTCTCGGATGCCAAGCTGCGTCCGTCGGACATTGACCGGATCATCCTGGTGGGCGGGCCGACCCGCATGCCCATCGTCCAGAAGTTCGTGGAAGAGGCGGTCGGCAAGAAGGTGGAGCGCGGCGTGGATCCGATGGAATGTGTCGCCATGGGTGCCGCCATCCAAGCCGGCATCATCAAGGGGGATGTGAAAGACATCCTGCTCTTGGATGTCACACCGCTCTCCCTGGGGATCGAGACCATGGGCGGCATCTTCACCAAGCTCATCGAGCGCAACACGACGATTCCGACGAAAAAGAGCAACGTCTTTTCCACGGCGGCCGACAACCAGCCGGCCGTGACGGTGAGCGTCTCTCAGGGCGAGCGGCCCATGGCGGCGGACAACACGCGCCTGGGCCAGTTTAACCTCGAGGGCATCCCGCCAGCACCCCGCGGCGTGCCGCAGATCGAGGTGACGTTCGACATCGACGCCAACGGCATCGTGCACGTCTCGGCGAAGGACCTGGGAACCGGCAAGGAGCAGTCGATCAAGATCAGCGCGCCGCAGAAGCTCGCGAAGGATGAGATCGAGAAGATGGTCAAGCAGGCCGAGCAGTTCGCCGACGACGACAAGAAGCGCCGCGAGCTGGCCGAGGCCAAGAATCAGGCGGACCAGCTCGTCTACTCGACGGAGAAGAGCCTCAAGGATCTCGGCGACAAAGTGAGCCAGTCCGACCGGCTCGCCATCGAGCAGGCCGCGCGCGATCTCAAGGACGCCATCAAGTCGGACGACGCCGAGAAGATCACGCGAGGCACCGACGCGCTGACGCAAGCGTCGCACAAGCTGGCGGAAGAGGTGTACAAGAAAGCCCAGGCGCAGGGGGCGGGGGGCAAGGGGCGTGGGGCGGGGGAAACCGCCCAAGAAGAACCGGCAGAGAAGGGCCGCGGGAAGGACGACAAGGTCGTCGACGCCGAGTTCAAAGTGCAGGACGACAAAAAGTGAGCGTTAGCCTGTTAGCGCGTTTGCGAGTTAGCGTGTTGCCGAGGAACCTCAACCCGCAAACGCGATAACGCGCCAACGCGCAAACGCTGTCATGCCGACGACGAAACGTGACTATTACGAGATCCTCGGGGTGCCCAAGGGCGCCTCGGTCGAGGAGATCAAGAAGGCGTACCGCACGCTCGCGCTGAAGCACCATCCGGACCGCGTGGGCGCCGACAAGAAGAAGGACGCCGAGGAGCAGTTCAAAGAGATCTCCGAGGCCTACGCGGTGCTCTCCGATTCCCAGAAGCGCTCGGTGTACGACCAGTACGGCCACTCCGGCTTCGACCAACGCTACTCGACGGAAGACATCTTCCGCGGCGCCGATTTCTCCAGCATCTTCGAGGACCTCGGCTTTGGCGGCTCGATCTTTGAGAGCCTCTTCGGCGGGGGCGATCTGTTCGGCGGCGGGGGTCGGCGGAGTACTCGTGGCTCCGATCTGGAGTTCGAGCTGCCGCTCACGTTTGAGGAAGCCGCCAAGGGCATCACCAGGACCGTGACTGTGCCGCGGCGAGAGACCTGTCCCGATTGTCGGGGTGGGGGGGGTGAGCGGTCGACCTGCTCTGCCTGTGAGGGTAGAGGCCAGATCCGCCAGACCGCCGGCTTCATGGTCATCGCGCGCACGTGCAGCCGCTGCGGCGGGGCGGGCAGCACGGTGAAGAAAGCCTGCGCGCATTGCCGGGGCGAGGGTCGTATCCGCGTAGAGCGCAAGATTCAGGTCAAGGTGCCCGGCGGGATCGAGTCCGGCATGCGCTTGCGGCTGGCCGGCGAGGGCGAGGCCGGCAGCCGTGGACGCGGTGATCTCTACGTCCACGTCATCGTGAGCGAGCACCAGGTGTTCCATCGTGAAGGGCCGCATTTGATGGTGGAGTATCCCATCAGCCTTGCGCAGGCAGCGCTAGGAGCCGATGTGGACGTGCCCACGCTCAACGGCCGCGTGTCGATGAAAGTGCCCGCCGGCACCCAAAGCGGCACGGTGTTTCGGGTGCGCGGCAAGGGGCTCCCTGACGTGCACGACGGGCGCACCGGCGACCTGCTCGTTCGGGTGGCCGTGGAAACGCCCACGCATCTCAGCGCCACCCAGCGGCGGGCCGTCGAGGAGCTTGGGAAAGCGTTAGGGGACGATGTGTATCCGTCCCGTCAATCATTTCTTTCGAAAGTGAAGGACCTTCTGAGACGATGAGCAGAATGCGGAGTTCGGAATGCGGAGTTCGGAATGCTACGATGCTCTTCAGCGCTTGAACGATGCCGACGTACGAATACCAGTGTCAGAAGTGCAAAAAACGCCACGAGGCGTTTCAGTCCATCACCGCGCGGTCGCTGACCAAATGCCCCACGTGCGGCGGCCGGCTCAAGCGGGGGCTTGGCAGCGGCTCAGGCTTTCTGTTTAAGGGCGGCGGCTTCTACATCACCGACTATCGGAGCAAAAAGTATCTCGACGCCAAGAAGAAAGATCAACCGAGTGCCTCCAAACCCTCCTCCGCATCATCCGGCAGCGGGGGAACCTCAAGCTCCTCCGGCAGCGCTGCGAATTAGCTCACGCTCGTCGTTCCCGCGTCGCTGGTGGACCCTCGTGGGCGCCTACGCCGCGCTGGTGCTGGCACTCTCGGTGCTCCCCGGCGATGTGGGGCCCAAGATCCCTCACCTTGACAAGGTGCTGCATCTTTGCGAGTATGCTCTCTTCGCGTGGTTGTTGACCCGGGCCATCCGCGCTACCGCAAGCCCCCCGCACGCGAGCTCCTACGTCCTTTGGGCCTGGCTGTATGCCACGAGCTACGGGTTATTGATGGAGGTCATTCAGCGTCTGGTGCCGTGGCGCTCGGCTGACCTGATGGACGCCGTCATGAATACGCTGGGAGCGGCGCTCGGCGCGAGAATCGGCAGAAAAGGGCGAAGACGATGAAGCACCAAATTCCAAATCCCAAATTCCAAATAAATTCCAAGCGCCAAGCACCAAACGCACGGTGTTTGAAATTTGGAACTTGGTGCTTGTTTGGTGCTTTGGATTTGGTGCTTGGAATTTGAACGTAGAGTATCTCAACATGTCAAAGAGATGGCAGCTGCTGGTCACGGAATTTACGCATCATCTGCCCTATACGATCGTCGGATCGCTCATCGCGATGGCGGCGGTCTGGTGGTATGGCACACAGCAATTGAGCCGCGGTGATTCGGCGGTGTTGTTCGAGCAGTCCCGCTCCGCCTTTCACCTGTTTCACCCCCTGCACATCTGCCTGAGCGCGATTGCGACCACCTCGCTCTTCTGGCGCCATGAGCGCCACGTTGTGCGCGGCATCGTCGTCGGAGCGCTGGGCACGATCATCCCGTGCGGGCTGAGCGATTACGTCTTCCCCTATATCGGGGGGCTGCTCATGGGCCAACCGATGGATCTGCATGTCTGCATCGTGGATCATCCGCAGCTCTTCTTTCCGTTCCTGGCGCTCGGCATCATCGGCGGTTTCTGGGCCGAGGAGCGGCTGACCGGCAGCCACCTGTTCTCCCACGGCGCGCACGTGTTCGTCAGTAGCGCGGCGTCGCTGTTGTATCTCATCTCTTTCGGGTTTACGAGTTGGATGTCGGATGTGCGGCTGGTGTTTCCGGCGTTTCTGATCATCGTGCTCGCCGTGTGGATCCCCTGCTGTGTCAGCGACATCGTCGTCCCGACGGCGGCCGCGCACTCCCATTGATGGTCGCCATCGCGCCCTTTGCGGCGCTGCGGTATGACGCGCAGCGGATCCCCAACCTCAGTGACGTGCTCTCGCCCCCCTACGACGTGATCGGCGCGCAGGAACAGGAGCGGCTCTACGAGGCGTCTCCCTACAACGTGGTGCGGCTGATCCTGGGCAAGCAGTACTCGAACGATACCCCTCAGGAACACTGGTACCGCCGCGCGCAGCGCGACTTCCAGGCGTGGTGTGATAACCGCATCCTCGCCCGCGACCCCTCGCCCGCCCTCTACCTGATCGAGCAGGCTTTCGATGATCATGGCCAGGCCCGCTCGCGCCTCGGGTTCCTCGCGGCGTTGCAGCTTGACGAAGCGGTCATGCGGGTGGTGCTGCGCCATGAGGCGACGCTGGTTGCTCCCAAGGAAGACCGTACGCGGTTGCTCGAGGCCATCCCGGCGAACCTCGAGCCGATCTTTTGCGTCTACCCGGACGCCGGCCGCAACATCCAGCATGTGCTGGAAGACTACCGCTCGCGTGTGCGTCCTGCGGTCTCGGCCGTGTTTCAGGGCGGCCCGCTTCGACTCTGGCCGATCACCGAAGCCGGCACCATTGACGCCATCGCCAAGCGGTTGGCCCCATCAACCGTGCTGATCGCCGACGGCCACCACCGGTTTGAGGTGGCCTGCGCCAATCGATCCAAGCACGGCACCCTGATGACCTATTTCGTCTCGATGGAGGATCCCGCCCTGCTGCTGCAGCCGATCCACCGCGTCATTGCAGGGCAAGTCCCGATGGATCCGCAAACCCTGCGCACCCTGTGCCGCTTGGAACCCGCGTCCAGTCTGGAGGACGTGCTGGGGTGGCTCGAGCGCGACACCGGCCAGGGGCGTTTCGGCTACTACGACGGGGCTGCGCTCTACCGGGTGGTTGTGCAGGAGACGGCGCTGGCCCGGTGGCTGATGACCCCTTCGGTGCCGCAGCCGTTAGCGGCCTTGGACGTCTCCATTCTGCACGGGCTCCTCTGCCCGCAGGCGGGTCTCAACGCAACCGAAGTCCGCTACACGGCGGATCCTATCCGGGCGATGGATGAGGTGAAGGGCGGCCAGGGCCGCGCGGCCTGGCTGCTGCGGGCGATCCCGTTGACCCAAGTCTACGCGCTGGCGGCTCAAGGGCTGCGACTGCCGCCTAAGTCCACCTACTTTTATCCCAAGGTCCCCTCCGGGCTGGCGATCAATCTCTTTTGACGATCTGCCTTAGCCTGTGTTAGCATAATTGTCTCCCAATGAAGCTCTTCCATCGGCATCCATCCACGACGGCGCGCAAGTCCAAGCGGGAAATCCCGGCTGGGCTGTGGACGAAGTGCGAGTCGTGCGGCCAGCTCCTCTATAACAAGGCGCTCGAGGAGAACCTGCGCGTCTGCCCCAAGTGCGACTTCCATTTTCCCCTCACCGCGCCCCAGCGCATCGCCCTGACGCTCGATGAAGACACCTTCGAAGAGTGGGATGCGGACCTCTCCTCGGTGGACCCGTTGCAGTTTGGCGTCCCGCGGCCCTACGCCGAGAAAATCCGCGAGGAGCAGCGCGCCTGCGGCCTGACGGATGCCTGCATCACCGGCCGGGGGATGCTCCAGGGTCATCCGGTGGTGATCGGGGTCACCGATTCCCGGTTCATGATGGGCTCCATGGGTTCGGTGGTGGGTGAGAAGCTCACCCGGGCCATCGAGCGCGCCGTCGAGCTGCACCTGCCGCTGATCATCATCTCCGGCTCAGGCGGCGGGGCCAGAATGCAAGAAGGGGTCTTAAGCCTCATGCAGATGGCGAAGACCTCTGCGGCGCTCAAGCGCCTGGATGTGCAGGGCGGCCTGTTCATCTCAGTGCTCACGCATCCGACGATGGCGGGGGTGCTGGCGAGCTTCGCCACGCTGGGCGATCTGATCATCGCCGAGCCTAAGGCGTTGATCGGCTTCACGGGTCCTCGCGTCATCGAGCAGACCATCCGCCAGAAGCTGCCTGAAGGCTTTCAGCGATCCGAGTTTCTGCTGGACCACGGTCTCATCGACCTGATCGTGCTCCGGCGTGAGATGAAGGCGACCCTCGCGCGGCTCCTGGAGCTGTGTGCGAGGGGTGCGACCCTCAGGTCCGACCGCCTGGCGCTCCAATCTTGGGGCTCGTGACCCTTCCAACCGCATGGCACAGGTCAGTCTGCGCAACGTCACGAAGGTCTACGACGGCGGTGTCGTTGCAGTCAAGGAAGCCAACCTCAACGTCGAGAGCCGTGAGTTTTTGGTCATCGTCGGCCCCTCCGGCTGCGGCAAATCGACGCTGTTGCGCATGATCGCCGGTCTCGAAGAGGCCAGCGACGGCCAGATCTGGATCGGCGGCAAGCTGGTGAATAACGTCCCTCCGAAAGACCGTGACATCGCGATGGTGTTCCAGAACTACGCGCTCTATCCCCACATGAGCGTGTTTGACAACATGGCCTTCGGGTTGCGCCTGCGGGGCTACGGCAAGCGGGAGATCGAGCAGCGCGTCAAGGAGGCCGCCGGCATCCTCGGCATCGAGCCGCTCGTCGGCCGCAAGCCGAAGGAGCTCTCGGGCGGCGAGCGCCAGCGGGTCGCGGTGGGCCGCGCCATCGTGCGCAAGCCGCTGGTCTTTCTCTTCGATGAGCCGCTCTCCAACCTCGATGCCAAGATGCGCGTGCAGATGCGCACCGAAATCCGTAAGCTGCACTTGAAGCTGCAGACGACGATGGTCTACGTGACGCACGATCAGACCGAAGCGATGACGATGGGCGACCGTATCGTCGTCATGAACAAAGCCGTGGTCCAGCAGGCCGCCGACCCGCTGACGATCTACGAGCATCCGGCCAACCGCTTCGTCGCCAGCTTCATCGGCTCGCCGCCCATGAACTTCATCAAGGGCCGGATTATGCGCGTGGGGGAAGGGCTCTACTTCACGGAAGGCACGCTCCGGCTGCGGGTCGTCGATGAGATGGCCGCGCGGGTCTCTCCGTATGAAGGCAAACCGGTGGTCTTCGGCATTCGCCCCGAAGATCTCTACGACAAACTCTTCATCACCGATGCGCCCGGCGACTGCATCGTCACCTCCACCGTTGAGCTGGTCGAGCCGCTCGGGGCGGAGGTGTATCTCCACCTGAAGGCGGGGCCGCACGCGGTGATCGCGCGTGTGGGTCCGCACGACCGGCCCGAGGTGAACCAGGACATCGACCTCGTCTTCGACATGGGCAAGGCCCACTTCTTCGACAACGATTCCGAGACCGCGATCGCGTGATGCCCCCCACCCCGCCGCCCCATCGCTTCATCCGGTTGACGGTTGCCCTGGGCAGCGTCGGACTGTGCGCGCTGCTGGTCGCCTCCGTGTCGCGGCCGGCGCAGTTGCCGGTCGGTGTGTCCCATACCCTCAGCGTGCTGGTGATCACGTTGGTCGTCTACGCGTGGGGACTCTTCTCTACCGCCGGCAGCGTGTTCCTGGGTGTCGTCGCGCTGCTCTGTCAGGGCTGGGCGTGGGCCGCTAGCGGCACGTCCGCGCTGGGCATCGACATCGCAGCACTCCTGGCACTCTTGGCCATCGCCGCCAGCCATCAGCGACGGCAGCTGCGGCGGCTGCGCCGCATGCAGCAGTTGCTGGATGATGTGGAGGAGGAGCAAACGGTCAAGCATCAGGCCATCACGGTCGCGCAGCAGACCCGCGGCGCCCTGCAGAAGAAACTGGCCCGCTACACTCAGCTGCAGGCGATCGCCGATGAGCTGAGCAGCCTCACCGATCTGACGGCTATCACCCAGCTGGCGGTGGAGCGGGCGTTTTCACTGATCGGCAAGTCCGATGTGTGTCTCTTATTCCTCATCGATCAGGAGCGCCAGGAGCTCTCCCTCTTCGCCTCCAAGAAGCGCGAACCGGTCGCGACCATCCGGGCCAAGCACGGGGATCAATTCGACCGCTACGTGCTGCGGACCCACCGGCCGCTGCTGGTCAACGACGTCCGGAGGGATTTTCGTTTCACCGTGCCGATGTCGTCGGAGCGCACGGTCACTTCGGTGATCGCCTGTCCCGTCTTCATCGGCCAGACCCCCGAAGGGGTGCTGCGGCTTGACAGCGCGCAGGCTGGCGCCTACACACAGGACGACCTGCGCTTCCTCGACATTCTCTTGGATTTGGTCTCCACGGCGGTGACCAACGCCCGCCTGTTCGCGCAGACGCAGCAACTGGCGATGACCGACGGCCTGACCGGCCTGACGCTGCGCCGGCCGTTTCTCGAGCAGCTCACCCGAGAGGTCGCGCGCGCCGGCCGCAGCCGCGAGCCGGTGTCGGTGGTCATGCTCGACGTCGACCATTTCAAGGCCTATAACGACACCTTCGGGCATTCGGCAGGAGATCTCGTGCTCAAGTCCGTCGCCGAGATGCTGCGCGAAGCCGCACCCCCCGGTGCGGTGATGGCCCGCTACGGAGGAGAAGAGTTTGCCGTGCTGCTACCGCGAATCGCACGCCCGCAAGCGGGTGAGATCGCGGAGCGCATCCGGCATCTGGTGGAGCGCGGTACCCAGGGCGGCAGCCATCCGATGGGGCGGGTCTCGGACGCCGCCGGGCCGGAGGCGCAGGGGGGTGCGGTGACCGCGTCGCTGGGGGTGGCCACATTCCCTGACGATGCGCAGGCGGACATGGAGCTGCTGCGCATTGCGGATGAGCGGCTCTACGCGGCGAAGCACGCCGGGCGCAACCTGGTGATGTCTGTGTAACAGCACCATGAGAATTCGGAGTTCGGAATTCGGAATGCGGAATACCCGGATGGCCATTCAGCATTCCGCACTCCGCATTCCGCACTGCAGGCAGTCATTGGTATGTTAGTGGTCATCGGATGTTGGGTGCTGGCGATGTGCGCGGGGCTGTTGTGGTCCCGCTGGTGGACCGGCGTGTGCACGGCCATCGCCGCTGCTGCGTTTGTCGCACTCCAAGGCTCGAGCCTGGCGCACTGGAGCGGCTGGGCCACATTGGCCAGCATGCTGCTGGGCCCCTGGCTGCTGGCCGCGCAGCAGGAGCGCCATGAGCAATTCCTGAAGGGCCTCCATGTCGAGGAGGCGAAGCGCATGACCCGCCTCTCGGAGTCCACGCGCTCCCTCCTGGCGCTGCAGCAGTCGCTCCAGGATCTCGAGGCCCAGATCGCGTCGATCACCGATGTGTACCACGTGACCAAGGCGACGGCCAAGGCGCTACGTCTCTCGGAGCTCTTCAGCGGATCGCTCGATATCGCCCCGCGGTTTCTCGACGCCAGAGGCTTGCGGCTCATTGATCTCTCCCAGGAGGCGCCGCACGCCTTCCGCGCGTCGAAGGCCGCCGATGGGCGCATGGTGGCCGCCCAGGAAGAGCCGGTGCTCAACGAGGTGGAGCACTCGGTCGTGGAGCAGCTGCGCTCCGCCGCGAGCCGGCCCTCGAATGGCGCGGCGCACATGCTCTCCTGCGCCGTCGAAGGGCTCTCGCACGTGGCGTGGGCGCCGCTGTGGCGCGAGCAGCAACCGATCGGGGTGCTGGTGGCGGACGAGCTGCCCGAGGGGCAGTTGAAGATGCTGGCCATGATCGCCAATCAGCTCTCGCTGCAGCTCTCCCGCATCCGGTTGTATGAGAAGGTGGAAGCACTTGCGGTGACGGATGCGCTCACCGGACTCTCCGTACGCCGGCACTTCATGGAGCGGGCCGAGGAGGAGCTCAAGCGGTCGCAGCGCCATGAGCTGCCATGCACGATGCTCATGGTGGATCTGGACCGCTTTAAGGAGAAGAACGATACCTACGGGCACCTTGTGGGCGATGTCGTGCTGAGGGATGTGGCGCGCTTGCTCAAACGGAATCTGCGCGACATCGACCTGATCGCGCGCTTCGGCGGGGAAGAGATCATCATGCTGCTGATTGAGACTGGTTTGGAGCAGGCGATTCCCATCGCCCAGCGGTTCAAGCAGCTCGTCGAAGTCCACCCGATCCGCGCGTACGACGAGCTGCTGATGCAAACCGTGAGCATCGGCCTGGCGGGTTTCCCGGATGACGGCGGGACACTGCACGCACTCATCGAGCGCGCCGACAAGGCGCTCTATGCGGCCAAACGCGCGGGGCGCAATCAAGTTGTGCGATGGACGACGGCATGTTAGGCTGGAATGGTTGAGGTGACGCGATGATCCCACCCCCTGCGCCGCCCCGCCTGCGGCGGGGCCGAATGCACGAGAGGCAAGCGAGCCCTTTAGGAATGACGAGTACGGCCGCATTCGTCACGGCGGCTGCGTGTGATCACCTCATCTGCCGCCGTGTGGCGCAGGGGGTGGGATGAAACTCTTTTTGGACTCGGCGAATCTCAAGGAAATCCGCGAGGCGGTGAGTTGGGGAGCCATAGATGGGGTGACGACCAATCCGAGTCTCGTGGCGAAGGAGCAGCAAGACTTTTTCGACCTGCTCAAAGAAATCTGTGAGACGGTCAACGGCCCCGTCAGTATGGAAACGACCTCGCGCGATGCGCAGGTCATGATCGAGGAGGGGCGGGTGTTCGCTAAGCTGCACCCGAACATCGTCGTCAAATGCCCGCTCACGAAGGATGGACTCAAGGCGACCCGCCAGCTGGCGCAGGAAAAGATCCGCGTCAACGTGACCCTCTGTTTCTCCGCCAGCCAGGCGCTGCTGGCCGCCAAGGCGGGCGCCTATTTCGTCTCGCCCTTTGTGGGCCGCCTCGATGACATCAGCGCCGACGGCATGGGGCTCATCCGCGACATCAAGACGATCTACGCCAACTATCGGTTTTCGACGCAGATTTTGGTCGCCAGCGTGCGCCATCCGATGCACGTGGTCGAGGCCGCGCGCATCGGCGCCGACATTGCGACGATGCCCTTTAGCGTCCTCGAGGCGCTCGTCAAGCACCCCCTGACGGACAGCGGCCTTGAACGGTTCCTCAAAGATTGGGAACAGCTGCCGTCGCAGGTCGTTTCCGCCGCAACGAGTCGACGGTAACACGGTGGTGGTGTGAAGCGGACGTTCCCGGCCCTCGTCGTGAGCGGTGTGTTGCTCGGGCTGCTTCTGCACGCCGAGGCCGCCGTCATTCCCCACGGTCAGCCCGATCTCCAGCGCCACTGGCAAGACGTGAAATCCTCCCTCAAGCAGGGCGCGTATCTCGACGCGCTGCAGACCCTCGAAGTGCTCCTGACGATCACACCCGATGATCCCTGGGCGCAGCTCTACCGAACCCTCTGCGAGACCCGCCTGCGGACGCCCTCGCCGTTTACGCAGCTCTCACCGGCGCAGCTGGCTGCACTCCATGAACAGCTGCGCCAGGAAGAGGGGGCGCAGCGTCGCACGACCGCTCAGAATGCTGCGTTGGAGCGCGCCATCCGTCAGGAGCAGGTGCGGTGGGATCGCGAGCTGAAGACACTCCAGCGGCAGGTGAAAGCCGAGACGATCGAGCAGACCCAGCGCGCGCAAGCACAGGAGCGCCTCTTGGCGCGCGAAGAGGCGGTGCGCCGCGTGTCAGCCGACCAGCCGGAGCCCTCCGCAGAGGGTCCGTCGGCTCCGCCGGGCGAGACCATGCCGCCGCGCGTTCCTCCGACGACGCCGTCGACTCCTGGGCTTGAGCGGTCCGTTGAGCTGGCACCCGTGACGGTGTCGACCGCGACACCTGAAAAGGCTGTCCCCACCCCGAGCCTAGTCGGTCGTCCGAAGCCTCCGCCGGGGGCGGTGCAGATCGACGCCCAGCAGATGCGTGTCTCGCCGGAGCGCGCGCTGGCCATCGCCGAGGGCAACGTCGAGATCGTGTTTGAAAACGCCATCTTGACCTGCGATCACGTGACGCTGTTCACCGACACCAAAGATGTGTACGCCGAAGGCCACGTCCGCCTGGAGGAAGGCACCCAGGTCTTCCGCGGCGAGATGGTCCACTACAACTTTGAGACCAAGAAGGGGCGCTTTCTCCAGGGCACCGTCTCCTCGCCCCCGTGGCATGAGCATGGCCGCTCCGTCGAGCACATCGCCGAGGGGGTGTATCAGGTGACGCCGGGCTATGTGACCTCCTGCGACCAGGAGCCGCCGCACTTTAAGTTCTACGGCCGCCGCGCGATGGTGTTTGCCGACGACAAGCTGGCGCGCGCGCGCAACGTCGCCCTCATCGTGGAGCGGCTGCCGTTTCTCTATTTGCCCTATCTGTCGTTTGCCGACCGGCACATGCCGTTTTACATCATCCCCGGCAAAAAGAAGCCGTGGGAGCAGTTTGCGCTGATGGGCTACCGGTACGAATTACCGGTCGAGGGCAACCATAAAGGGACGGTGAAACTGGACTGGCGCCGCGCGTTTGGATGGGGCGTCGGAATGGATCATCAATTTGACTCAGCGCAACTGGGCAAGGGCCTGTTGAAACTCTATTACAATGAGGAACAGAACCGCCGGGAACCTCGCTCCGCGCTGCCCAAGGGCGCCGACGTCAACCGGTACCGCGCGCTGTGGCGCCATCGCTGGCAGCCGCTAGAGGACACGACGATGATTACCGACCTGCAAAAGTACAGCGACGTGAACTTCCGTCGGGAGCTACTGTTCCGAGAGGAGTTCGATACGGACGATCAGTTTGAGGGTTTCGTTTCTTCGGTGACGAATACTCCTGATTATACGCTGAGCGCGTTGGCCAAGAAGCGGCTCAACCGATTCCAGTCTGTCAGCGATGCGTTGCCCCAGGTGACCCTCAATGTGCGCGAGCAGCGTATCGGCGAGACGATGACATTCTCTCAGACGACGTTTGATATCGGGAACTTCCAGACGAAGAACGCACACTCCGATAACGATGCCGATGTCGTCCGGGTCGATTGGTTCCAGCAGCTCAGCTACGCGCTCAACCTCTTTCGGCCGATCTTGGTGACCCCCAGAGCCGGAGTCCGCCAAACCTATTACACCAAAGACATCCAGGGTGGGAGCGAACGGCCCAATGGCAATCGCGATGTTCTCAGCGGACAGTTCTCCATGGGGGCGGATGCCAGCCTCAAGCTGTTTCGCATCTTTCCGATCGTCTCAAACGTCCTCGGCATGGATCTTCACTGGCTGCGGCATGTGCTCACCCCGACGGTCGCCTACAGCTATGTCCATCAGCCCACGGTGCCCAACAGCCTGCTCAACTTCGCGGCCGCCAGCGGCGCCACGAACCAGCTGTCGTTCGGCATCGAGAACAAGCTGCAGACAAGGCGTTCGGAAGGCGGGGCGGGGAAGCTCCGCAACGTGGATCTGGCGCGTTTCCTGCTGTCGATCCCCTACACATTTCAGGGGAACGGGAATAAGCAGGGCGGGCGCATTGGTGATTGGTCTTTTGATCTGGAGCTCTATCCGTGGCCATGGATGCGTCTGGAGACCGATTGGGTCACCCCCAGTCATTTCGTCAAGGGCACGCGGGATGATCGCATTCAAACGTGGAATGTTGATCTCGTGTTGGTGGGGGGCAAGGGAGAACTCAATGCTGAACAGGCGTCCGATATCCAAGCTCCCTCTCGTGAGGCGTTTATTCCCGGACCGCGCGGCGCGCTGGTCGCTCTGCTGAAGCCCCAAGGGCAGTGGTATCTGGGGCTCGGCCAACGGTACTCCCAGAATGCGAAAACGGAGAGCGTGGTCCAATTCGACTGGCGGCTGACGCAAAAATGGGAGATCGGCACGTTTCATCGATTTACCTGGAAAGAAGTGTCAGGTACGTCCAAACGTTTTAACAATATTCGCGAGTACCAGTACGTCCTCCGGCGGGATCTGCATGATTGGATCGCCGAGCTCGTGTACCGGGTCGACCGTGAGTTCGGCGAGGAGCTCTTCCTCACGTTGACCCTTAAGGCGTATCCCAATCTTCCCGTGGAGGTCGGAGAGTCCTACCACCAGCCGAAGATCGGCTCCCAGAGCAGTCCGTTTTCTCCCATTCGCGTCGGCACGACACCCTGAGCCGGTCAGGACTTGCGAGGGCCGGCGAATATCCCTATAATAAGGTCTCTTTTCCCACCGAACGTCTTGCCATCTCAAGGGATGTGAGGAGTCATGGATATTAGTGTCGTCGGCGCGGGCCATGTCGGGTTGGTGACCGGCGCGTGCTTTGCGGACTTGGGCCACCAGGTCGTCGTGGTGGACAACGACGCCAAGCGGATTACCAACCTCAAGCGCGCCGTCATGCCGTACTACGAGCCGGGGCTGGAGGAGCTGGTCGAGCGCGGCGTCAAAGAGCGCCGGCTCTCCTTCACCACGTCGCTCAAGGAAGGGGTCGACAAATCCACCATCATCTTTATCGCGGTGGGCACCCCGCAAAAGGCGACCGGCGAGGCCGAGCTGGCGTACGTGGAGAGCGTCGCGCGCTCCATCGCCGAGCATCTGCCCGGCTACCGGCTGATCGTCGAGAAATCGACCGTGCCTGTGCAGACCGGCCTGTGGATCGAGCACACCATCAAGACCTACCTGAAGAACAAGCATCCCTTTGACGTGGCATCCAACCCCGAGTTTTTGCGCGAAGGCACCGCGATTCAGGATTTCATGAAACCGGACCGCGTGGTGCTCGGCGTGCAGTCCAAGCGGGCCGGCGATCTGCTCAAAACGCTCTACAAGCCGCTGGGGGCACCCATCGTCCTGACCGACATCGCCAGCGCTGAGCTCATCAAGCACGCCTCCAACTCGTTTCTCTCGATGAAGATCTCCTTCATCAACGCCGTCGCACAGATCTGCGAGCGCTGCGGCGCGGACGTCGAGCAGGTGGCCGAGGGCATGGGGTTGGATCCCCGGATCGGCCGCTCGTTCTTGAACGCCGGCGTCGGATATGGGGGCTACTGCTTTCCCAAAGACCTCGATGCGTTCATCCATATCGCGGAGCAGTTAGGCTACGACTACGAGCTACTCAAGGCGGTGCGCAGCATCAACGAGCACCAGAAGCGCAGCTTCGTGGAGAAAGTCCGCAAGGCGTTGTGGGTGGTGAAAGGTAAGACCATCGGGGTGCTTGGGCTCTCCTTCAAACCCAATACCGACGATATGCGTTTCGCCCCTGCGCTCGATATCATCGAATATCTGCAGGGAGAGGGTGCCACGATCAAGGCGTTCGATCCCCAGGCGATGAAGGAAGCCGAGCACCTGCTGCCCAAGGTGAAGATGTGCAAGGACCCCTACGAGGTGGCCCGCGGCGCCGATTGTCTGGCGGTCTTGACGGAGTGGAACGAGTTCAAGGAGCTGGACTTCAAGCGGATCAAAAAGCTCATGCGCCAGCCGCTAATCGTGGATGGACGCAACGTCTACGACCCGAAGCGCGTGCGCGCGCTCGGCTTTCGCTATCTCAGCATGGGGCGCCAGCGCACCGAAGAGAGGACGTGAGTCGCGATGGGATCGCTGGGACAGCTCGCCAATCGGATTGAGCGTCGTCGGGCCAGCGTCGGGGTCATCGGGCTCGGCTACGTCGGGCTGCCGCTGGCGGTGGAATTTGCGCGCGAGGGCTTCCGGGTCACCGGTATCGATCTGGACCGCTCGCGCATCAAAGGGGTCAACCGCGCCCGCTCCTACATCGGCGATGTCTCCAGCGACGACCTGCGCACGATGCGCCAGGCGAAACGGCTCTCGGCCACCCGCTCCTTCGACGCGCTGGCCCGGCAGGATGCGATCATCATCTGCGTGCCCACCCCGCTGCGCAAGACCCGCGAGCCGGACATGTCCTACATCGTCTCGGCCACCAACGAGATCGCCAAGCGCGTGTGCCGCGGCCAGCTCATCGTGCTCGAAAGCACGACGTACCCCGGCACGACGGATGAAGTGATTCTGCCGGCGCTTGCGGCGCGCGGCCTGAAGGTGGGCCGCGACTTTTGCCTCGCGTTTTCACCGGAGCGCATCGACCCCGGCAATCCCACCTACACGACGCGCACGATTCCCAAAGTCATCGGCGGGGTCACGCCCCTGTGCACGCGGCTCGCCAACGCGCTCTACGGCAGCATCATCCACCGGACCGTGCCCGTCACCTCGACGAAAGCCGCCGAGATGGTCAAGCTGCTGGAAAATACCTTCCGCGCGGTCAACATCGGCCTCGTCAACGAGATCGCCATCATCTGCAATCGGCTGGGCATCGACGTGTGGGAAGTGATCGATGCCGCGAAGACCAAGCCCTTCGGCTTCATGCCGTTTTATCCGGGTCCTGGCATCGGAGGCCACTGTATTCCAAGCGACCCGGTGTACCTAGCGTGGAAGGTGCGCGTGCACGGCTCTGAGGCGCGCTTCATCGAGCTGGCGACGCACATCAACGGGGCGATGCCCGAATACGTCGTCGAGAAGGTGGTGACGGCGCTCAACGAGCGACGCAAGTCGCTCAAGGGTTCCCGCGTGCTGCTGCTGGGGCTCGCGTACAAGAAGGACGTCAACGATCTGCGGGACTCGCCGGCGTTTGACGTGGCGCGGATTCTGCAAGAGCGCGGCGCGATCGTGGCGTATCATGACCCGCACGTGCCCAGCACGATGCTCAACGGGAGGCCGCAGCGCTCGGCGCCGCTGAGCCCCTCGACGCTGCGACGCTGCGCCTGCGTGGTGATCCTCACGAACCACTCGAAGGTGGACTACAGCTTGCTGCTGCGCCATGCCACGGTGATCGTCGATACGCGCAACCAGTACGGGTACCTCTCGCGGCCCTCGGCAAAGGTGGTGAAACTCTAATGGCACGCTACTTGGTGACAGGCGGGGCAGGGTTCATCGGCTCGCACGTCGTGGATCGGCTCGTCAGCGAAGGCCATCAGGTCCGCGTGCTCGACGATCTGTCCAGCGGCAAGCTCGAGAACCTCGCCGACGTGCGCTCCAAGGTCGAGTTCATTCAAGCCGATCTGCGGGATCGCGCCGTTGTGACAAAAACCTGCGCAGGGATTGAGTGCATCATCCATGAAGCCGCCTGGCGTAGCGTGCCCAAGTCGATGGCCGATCCGGTCGGCTACACCGACGTCAACGTCATGGGCACCGCCTACTTGCTCGATGCGGCGGTCCAAGCCAAGGTCAAGCGGATCGTAGCGATCTCCTCCAGCTCGGTCTACGGTGACACCGAGACCATGCCCCTGCGGGAAGACCAGCCCTGCCTGCCTATTTCGCCCTACGCAGCTTCTAAATTGCTCAATGAAGTCCAGTGCGGTCTCTACGCGCGCGCGTTCGGCCTGGAGACGGTGGCGGTGCGCTACTTCAACGTCTTCGGTCCCCGCCAGAGCCTCGAGAACCAGTACGCGGTCGTCGTGCCCAAGTTTATTGTCTGCCTCTTGCGCAAAGAGTCGCCGCCGGTCTATGGCGACGGCAAGCAGTCGCGCGACTTCACCTATGTCGACAACGTGGTCGACGGCACCCTGCTGGCCGCGCGCGTGCCCGGGGTGAGCGGGGAGGTGTTCAACATTGCGCTCGGGGAAGAGCACACCGTGTTGGATTTGCTCAAAGAGATCAACGAGATCATGAAGTGCTCTGTCGCGCCGACATTCGAGCCGCCCCGCGCCGGCGACATGCGCCGCACGTTTGCCGACTCCTCCAAGGCCCAGCGCCTGCTCGGATGGAAGGGGAAGGTGAGTTTCTCCGAGGGCCTGCGCCGCACCGTCTCCTGGTTCCGTGAGCATCCTCCTAAGACGTAAATTCCAAGCACCAAGTTCCAAATTCCAAATAAGCACCAATGGCCAATATTCCAAACACAAGTCGTCGCTATGATCTTGAGGAGAGAACCCTTAGGTTCGCTCAAAACACCATCAAACTATGCCAGTTATTACCTCAGCATGTCGTGAACCGTGAGCTTGTCAGTCAGCTTGTCCGAGCAAGCGGTTCGGTAGGCGCCAATTACCGAGAAGCAAACGAAGCTTTAAGCAAGAAAGACTTTGGACATCGCATCAAGATTGCGCGCAAGGAGGCGAAAGAGGCTTACTATTGGCTGCAGTTGCTGGAGGGAGCCAACCCGAGCACGAGCGACGAGACAACGAGGTTGCTTCAGGAGGCTCTTGAACTGAGAAAGATTTTGTCTACGATCGCTGATCGTGCTTCGTAGTTTGGTGCTTGGTGCTTGGGGTTTATTTGGTGCTTGGGATTTGGTACTTGGGATTTAGCGAATGCCGAACATCCCGCTGATTGATCTGCGCGCGCAATACCAATCCATCAAGAATGAAATCGACGCTGCCATCCAGCGCGTGCTCGATAGCGGCCAATTCGTTTTAGGTCCGGAAGTCGAAGCGCTCGAGCGGGAAATCGCCGCCTACTGCGGCACACAGCACGCGGTCGCCGTCGCCTCAGGCACGGACGCGCTCGAGCTCTCGCTGCGCGCCTGCGGGATCAAGCCAGGCGATGAGGTGCTCACCACGGCCTACAGCTTTATCGCCACCGCCGAAGCCATCGTGGCGGTCGGCGCGCGGCCAGTCTTTGTCGACATTGAGCTAGCCACCTACAATCTTGATCCCGCGCAGCTCGAGGCCCGCATCACCCACAAGACTAAAGCCATCTTGCCCGTCCACCTCTACGGCCATCCCTGCGACCTGGACGCGGTGCTCAAGCTCGCCAAGACCCACAAACTCAAGGTGATCGAGGACTGCGCCCAGGCCATCGGCGCTCGCTATCGCGGCCGGCGCGTCGGCTCCTTCGGTGATGCGGCGGCGCTGAGCTTTTTTCCCAGCAAGAACCTCGGCGCCTACGGCGACGGCGGCATGGTCGTGACCAATGATCAGAAACTGGCGGAGCAGGTCAAACTCCTGCGCGTGCACGGCAGCCGCCAGCGCTACCAGCATGAGGCGTTGGGCACTAACAGCCGGCTCGATGCGCTCCAGGCGGCCATCCTGCGCGTCAAGCTGCGCCATCTCGACGCCTGGACGAAGACCCGCCGCGCCCATGCTAGCACCTACACCGAGCGGCTGACGCAGGCCAACATCCCCGGCCTCGTCCTGCCCCAGGAGCGCGAAGACTGCGAGCACGTCTATCACCTCTACTGCATCCGCGCCAAGCACCGCGACGAGCTTCAGCAGTCGCTGGCGAAGCAGGGCATCGCCACCCAGATCGCGTACCCCTCGCCGCTGCCCGTCCAACCCGCCCTCACCCCGTATCTCTCCGGCCGCCCTAGTTACCCCAACGCCGCCGCCGCCTCCCGCTCCATCCTCGCTCTCCCCCTGTACCCCGAATTGACTCCCGAGCTGATCGACACCATCACCCACGCCGTCGCTGACGCTCCAGCGATTCACGCGTGAATTTTTACTGACTCAATTTATATTATAGATGATATAATATGAGTACTATGACTTTCGGGGCGCTTGCAATCCCGGTCCGGCTGCTGCGCAAGACCAGAGGGCTGAGCCAAGTTGAGTTAGCTGCCCGAGCAGGGATCACGCAAGCGGCGGTCTCCGAGATTGAGCGCGGGGGGCGTCTGCCGACCCTGCGCACGCTGGGCCGACTCAGCCAAGCACTCGACGTCGCCCCGGCTATGCTCCTGGAGTCCTCTGAGCGGTCCTCGCCGTCACGCGAGGCCACCGACCGCATTGCACGGGCGATCCTCCGAGGGCAGCGCGCGCTTCCGCCAGACGAGCAGCGCCTGGCGGACGCTGTGGGGTCCCTGGTGATTCAGAAACTCCGGGCGCACGCAGCGCCGGGTGTGCGACGGTACAGCAGGGGGCGCTGGGAAGCGCCGTGGCGGCCGATCTGGGTGCGCCGCACGTATGGTGAGCGCACGGTGTCCCAGTTGTTGCGTCGACTTGAAGTACTGCTCGCGATAGGCGCCTTCTGATGCAAGAGGAACAATTACGACATTTTTTCAAGGAACTTGGCGAGGCGTGGCCCCACAAGACCACGGTCCTGGTCACCGGGGGCGCCGCGGCGTTGCTCCTCGGGGGGGCGCGGCCGACTGACGACGTGGATTTCGAGGTCCAGTTTCATACGAGAGGCGCATCGTGGGAGGGTTTTGCGATTGCGGTACAACGGGTGTCCGAGTCCACAACGATCGGCGCGCAGTACGCGGAGTCCATCGACCGCTGGACGCAGGTCACCCTGTTGGATTATCGATCGCATACTCAACGGATTGGCCGGTTCGGCGCCATTGAGGTGCGCCTGCTCGACCCGATCTACTGGAGCATCGGCAAGGTGTCCCGGTACGAAGACCGGGATATCCAGGATCTCATCGCGGTGTTCCGGCGTCATCAGCCTGATCCGGCCGCGGTGGCTCGCCTATGGCACCGCGCGCTCCGGAAGAGTCCCAAGTCCACCCAATTGCGCCTGACCCTGGAACAGGCGTTACATTTCTTCCGGACGCACGGCAAGCGCATTTGGGGTCCCACGTTCTTGCTCGCCACCGTCGAAGCCATTCTCACCTCTGCTGCGCGAAAGTAGGAGGGAACAGTAACCTGCCATTCGTCTCTTCCGCCGCGCCTTCACCTGCTGACGCTCGAAAAAAGGTAGACGTCCCCATTTCCGAGCGACCGCAACAATAAAGCCGCCCTTTGGCCGGGCGGCTTTCATGTTGGCAAGCGGGCGACTTAGTGCTTGATGGAGCGGCGGCGGGTTATCGAGCCAAGTCCGGCCCACCCGAGGCCAAGCAGCAGCCACGAGGAAGGCTCCGGCACCGCCGCGCCGTCCGGCTGCCGGAAGAGCAGCGTCAGGCGCGGCCCGCTGACGCCAGGATCAGGCGAGTAGGGTGGGGAAACTTCGCCAGCGCTGAGGTAGGCGGTTTTGACATCCGCCTCGATTCGAAACTCCAGGTAGGACCAGCCGGCATCCAAGATGTCTTGCGCATGAGCGGTCACCGGCAGTTCGAAGAAGCTCAGATTGTAGGGAAATTGCGTC
>CAYJRJ010000003.1:0-55585 GCA_964372775.1 uncultured Planctomycetales bacterium
TAGCCCGCATGCTGGTAGGCGTAGAGGTTGTTGAAGATGTAGTACTCCAGCGTCGTCGTGGATCCATGCGGGCCGCCCTTCGTCAGGATGTAGGCGCCGAGGAACCCGCCCTGAAAGCCGCCGATGATGCTCATCGTCAGCATGAAAAAGGTCGCCGGCGTGATCATGGGCCAGGTGACATTCCAGAACGTCCGCCAGGCCCCCGCCCCGTCGATTTCCGCCGCCTCGTAGAGCTCGTGAGGAATGCTCTGCAGCGCGGCGAGGTAGTAGATCATGTTCATGCCGCCGACGAGCGTCCAGAAGCCCATGAGCATCAGCGCGGGTTTGGCCCAGGCAGGATCGCTGAGCCACTGGGGCCCGACCAGCGGTATCCTGATGAGCTGGCCGAAGCTCTCGATGTAGTCGTTGACCAGCCCGAACTCCGGGTTGTACAGCCAGCCCCACAGCAGCGCCACAGCCACGGCGGAGGAAATCGAGGGGAGAAAGACCAGCGTGCGAAACAGGACCAGACCCTTCATGCGCTGGTTGAGCATGATGGCGAGCAGCAGCGACCCGGCCATGTTGAACGGAATGGCGAACATCAGAAACAACGTGTTCCACGTGTACTTCCAGAACAAGGGGTCGTTCGCCGCCCACCGGCCGCCCTCCTGGTGCCACCCGAGCAGCTGGACATAGTTGTCCAGCCCGACGAACGTCGGCGGCCAGCTGATGATGTCCCATTCAAAAAAGCTCAAGGCGAGCGAGGCGATGACCGGCAGGGCGGTAAAGGCGAGAAATCCGAGGATATTGGGAAGGAGGAAGACGAGAGCGATCCACAACTCTTGCCGCGGGCGTTTGGATGACACTCCTGCATTGTACAACAGTTATGGCGCGTTCGCGAGAGTTTCTGAGCCAAAGAAGCGCTCTTCCTTGAGCAGCCACTCCGCGCGCCGCATGATCGGATCCGCGCGAAATCGCCGCTGAATCGCGCCGTTGTTGAGATGGTTATTGAGCGCAATGAGGCTCATGCCCTGGTCGAGCGCGAGGTACTTGTAGGCGACATCCCCCGTGGCGACATCCACCGAGTCATACAGGCCGTACGGCCCATACATGGGGTAGCGCGTCAGGAACTGGCGGATGTTCTCCTCGGCGGCCTCAGGCGCAAACGGCAGTGCCAGCATCGCGACGTGCGGCGTCACAATGGCCTCGTCCTTGTAGCCCTTGGCCCCGAGTGCTGCAACCCCGTACTCGGAGTAGCCGCCGTGGCGATCGTTCGGCGTTGCGCAGGGTGAGAGGCCCCACACCGGGAACTCCCGCTCCCGGAGGGCGTAGCGGATGTGCAGATCGACCGCCCGCTGATCGTTCAAGCCCAGGCCGTGGGGGGCGAGCCGCTGCTCATCGATGATCATCGTCGGCATCAGGAACTCAAAGAGACTGCCGCCCCAGCTGGGCACGATGGGAATCGGCTGCGAGTCGGCCGTGTAGGTGTAGTAGCCCTGGAACACGTCATAGCCACGGTAGGTCTGGAACTGCCCCTGGGGCGCTTGCCGCTGCCACGTCCACTCTTTGGGGAGGGTGCGGTAGATGCGAAACCAGTGCCGCTCAGGCACATCTCCCTTGCCGATCGCGATGACGCTGATGATGCGCGCTTCCGTGGCCAGCAGCCCGTAGTGGTAGGGCGCAAACTGCCCCTTCTCGGTGTCATAGCCCAGACGAATCTGCCCGACATCGGGATCGTAGAAGATTTCGAAGTCCATCGGATCCAGCAGCGCGTTCGCCAGGTGTGCGAGCTGCGGAAACGCCTGGCGGATCACGATGAGTGCTGCGGCCAGCCAGCCGTTGTCGACGCTGGAGATGTAGCGGTTGGTGATTTGGAGGTTGGTGGTGTTGTAGTAATTGTAGAAGAACGATTTCCACCTGGGGAGCTGCTGGAGCTGCTCAAGCGTCTGCTTGATGCGCTCCTGCGCCGAGGCGTGATCGATGAAGTCGAAATCGACGGCGCTGACCACGCTCATGAGGTACATGGCGACATCGGTGGTCGACGCGTAGTCGCCGATGCGCCGCTGGGGGGCCAGCTGAATGTAGTTCAGCGGCAGGTGGTGACGCCGGTCGACGAGGTCGCGAAAATACCCCCAGGTGTCGCCGGCGATCGCCCGCAGCCGCTCCTTCGGCGGCAGCGACAACAGATGGCGCGGCTTGACCAGGACGGCGCGAGGGCTGCCAAGCAAGTTATCTTCGAGCGAGCGGGTGAAGAGCAGCGCAGGGCCGACAAACTCGATGTCATCAACGGCGAGCTCTCCTTTGACCGCCTCGCGCTGGGCGCCGATGCGCAGGATGAACCGGCCGAGCCGGTCGAAGTTGATGCCGGTAAACGTGCGGGCGGGAATCTCAATCGGCTTCCAGCGCCCCCCACCGGGAACCACCACCTCGGCCTGGGCGCGCGCCCCCGCCCCGTCCACCAACTCGATGTGGAGCTTCTGCGGGGGCTGACCCGTCACCTTGAGCCACAACCGCACCGCGGTGGCGGCGCTGATGTCCAGATCATTGAGCCCGGTGCCCCAGCTGGCCGCTACACCGGCCGGCAGCTCGTACGTCATGCTCAGCGCCATGTCCCCTTCGGATGGGGTGGGCATGCGAAGGATGGCGGGGCTCAGGCGCGCGGTGGAGGGGGTCTGGGTGAACGACTCGCCGCCGATGAGGTTGGGTTCGGCGCCGTCGTTGAAATCGTCGATGAGCTTCACGCGGCTGGCGGCCTGGAGCTTGAGCGCGGGGCGCGCCTTCCACCACAGGAAGGCTCCCATCCCGAGGCCGAGCAGACTGACACCGAGGACAATGAGGAGCGCGCGCAGAACCGGTCGCCTCATAAGGCTAGTTCACACGCCACCTCATTGAGGCGATGACCCTCACCCCTCGAAGAGGATCTCGTCGATGTAGATTGTGCCGACCTTCTTCGTCGATGTGATATCGTCAAACACGATGACGAACTCGGTCATGGAGTTCCACTCGGTGATTCCGGCGAAGTCCTTGAGCGGAATGCTCACCTTCTGCCACTCGTCGCTGATCCCCTTGAGGAGGTAGCGGCCGACTTCGCTGCCGTTCTTGATTTCCACCTTGATCTGCGGGGTGAAGCCGCGCGCCGCATCGCCCTTGATGTAGAAGCTGACCGTTTTGTAGGTCGTCAGGTTCGTGTTCTGGAGCTTCATCCAGAAGCCGTTGTAGGCCGGGTTCGGCGAGTCGACATCGTAGTCCAGACGCAGCGAGTAGCCGGCATTGCCGAAGGCGTTGGACTTGTCAAAGGCGATCGTGCAGCGCTGCGTGGGGTCTGAGGGATCCTTGTCCCACGAGCCGTAGTCCCCGCCCAGAGCGTTGGGCTTCTCGCCCCGGTCAAAGTCGTCCACCAAGAGCATCGCCGCCGCACTCGATGGAGCTGACACGAACAGCGCTACGGCGCACCCCACCAACACGCCAAATCCAACCGTCCGTTTCATGTGACACCTCCTGTTTGCATAGGGAAACAGCGTTTCTATTTTACCACATCTGAGGCGCCCTGGCTACTTGCCCAAGATGACGCGCACCTGGTGCGCCTGCCCGTCCCGCAGGTCCGGCAGCAGGGGGTTCTTCAGCAGTTTGCCATCCAGCCAGACGGCGCCCACCCCCCGGCAGACGTGCCGGGGATTCTCGACACTAATCTGGAAGGTCGTGCCGCGGAAGTAGCGGACCATGCGAAAGCCGTTCCACGTGGCAGGGATGCAGGGGTCCACCAGCAAGCCCTTGCGGGTGGCCCGGATCCCCAGAATGTATTCGGTGGACACGCGAAACAGCCACGCGGCCGAGCCGGTGTACCACGTCCACCCCGCCCGGCCGAAGTACGGAGTCTCGGGGCCGTCGGTATTGCCAGGCATCACATACGGTTCGCCGGCGTAGAGATCAGGGTCCATGCCCCGCTTGGGCGGGCAGACCTTCGAGTACATCTCATAGGCCAGATCGCCCTTGCCCAGCAGACACTCGGCTAAGATCGCCCACATCGCCGCGTGGGAGTAGACGCCGCCGTTTTCCCGCGTGCCCGGCGCGTAGCGCGTGATGTAGCCGATGCTGGAATCCGGTTTGGTATACGCCGGGGTGAGCAAGAGCGGCCCGTACTCTCGATTCAGCAACTGTTCCATCGAGGCCATGGCTTTCTTCGCGCGCTCGGGTGTGGCGGTGCCGCAGATGACCGACCACGTCTGGGCATTGAGGAAGATCCGGCCCTCGGTGTTCTTCTTGCTGCCGATGATCTCCCCGTTGTCGCGCGTCGCGCGCCAGTACCACTGGCCGTCCCAACCATAACGATTCACCGCGCGCTTCAACGCCTCGGACCGCGTGCGGTAGCGGCGGGCGTTGGCGGCGAGTGTCGTCTGGCTGAAGCCGGAGATCTTGATCTTGGACTGGCGGCTGAGCTCTTCGCACAGCGCCGCCCATCGCTGGAGCATCCCATAGAGGTAGTGGCCGAGCCAGATGCTCTCTCCCTTCCCCAAGGCCCCAACGGCCGAGAGCCCATCGTTCCAGTCGCCGTGGCCAATCAGCGGAAGCCCCCGCTTGCTGAAGCGCTTGAGCGTCAGCTCAATCGAACGCGTGCAGTGGTCAAACAGCGGACGTGCCGGGCCGTCGAGATACGCCGCCGGCTCTTTCAGCGCGGCCAGATCGTCGGTCTCATCGAGGTAACTGAGCGCAAGATACACGAGCCACAGGTGGGGGTCGCTGAGGCCCGAACGGGGCCCGGCCTCGGTGAGCGGAAACCACCAGTGCAGCACGATACCGTCGAGGTGCTGGTGACGCGCATGCAGCAGGATCTGCTTCTTCGTCAGCTCGGGCGAGAGCGGCAGGAAGACATGGCTGTCCTGGAGCTGATCCCGGTAGCCGTAGGCCGCGCTCGACTGATAGAATGCGGTGCGCGCCCACATGCGCCCGCAGATCGCCTGGTATTTGAGCCAGACGTTCGTCATGAGGTTGAAGGCGGGATCGGGCGTCTCGACGCGCAGCCGGTTCAAGAAGGGCTCCCACTGGCGCTTCACACCGTCGAGCGCCTTGCGCACGCCCTCGATGCTGCCCCAGGTGTGAATCATCGTCTCGGCCGCGTCGCGGCTCTCGTACTTGCCCAGAAGAAACACGGTCTCCTGCGTGTCGCCGGCAGCGATCTCCAGCTGCACGTGGAGGCTCGCTGCCGAGTCGCCCCACCGGCCGTGCGTGTTGCTCAGCTTCCCCGCCTGAACACCCTCCGGCTGGTGCAATCCTCGGACACGGCCGAGGAAATGCTCCTTGTCGCCTTCATGCGAGACAACCGGCCGGTTCACCGAGTGAAATCCTGAGAGCGGCCACTCGGACATCCCCGTGCTGATGTGGGCCGGCATCGCCAGCGGCCGCTTGACGCCGATGACCGCGCGCAGCGTCTCGTCATAGTTGGTTTCGATGAACGTCTTCTGGAACTCGCGGTGCCAGTCCGTGCCGTTGCCCAGGCACCATTCGAGGTACGAAAAGAGGCTCAGGCGGCGGGGCTTGGCATCGAGGTTCTTAACCTGCACGTGCCAGATCTCGAGCGCGTCGTTGGGCGGGACGACCAGCGTCCAGCGCGTCTCGATCTTGTTGACCCGCTGGATGAATGTCGTGGAGCCGATCGAGTGGCGCACTTCGTAGTGCTCATAGGCCGCGCGCACCGGAGTCCAGCTCGCCGACCAGAACTCGCCGGTCTCCTCATCGCGGATGTAGAGGAATTTGCCCGACTCGTCGCGGATGATGTCCTGCGTCCAGGAGGTCAGCCGCGCGAGGTTAGCGTTTTCCCACCAGCTGAACCCCCCGCCGGTCTGCGAGATGATCAGCCCGTAGCTGCCGTTGCACAGGATGTTGATCCAGGGCCGCGGCGCATCCGGGCGCGTGATGACATACGTCCGGCCGTCGTCCTGGAATTCGCCGTATTTCGTTTTAAACAGCGGCTGACCGGTGCGCACCTGTGACGTGGCTTGCGACGAACCCATGCGTATGCAATCCTTCCTGTATCTCAGATGACACAGATTTCAACAATTGATTACACAGATTGTTGCGAGCAGTTTGATCTGTGTAATCGAATTTCATCTTCTGTGACATCTGTGGTTACGGTTTCTGTTTAGCGAGTTCGGCGTTGACTTGCGAAACCGCCACGTCCATCGCCTCTTTCGCGCTCTTCTGTCCGTTAAACACCAGGTCGAGCTCAGGCCCGATGTAGCGGTCGAACAGCTCGCGCCACTCTGGGATGAACGGCTCGTACATGACGTGCTTCACCGCCTGGTTCAACATCTTCTTATTCAGCGGCGGCAGGGGGCTGCGGGCGAACGCCTCGCTCTCGGCCACCTGTTTGAGCGCCGGCTGTGTGAGGCCGGTGTCGGCGAGGCGCGCCTGCGACTCCGGTCCGGCGAGCGCCTTGAGCACCTCCCACGCAAGGTCAGGATGCGGGCTCGACTTCAAGATACCGTAGCCGGTGCCGCCAGTGCCAAAGGCACGCGCGCCACGCGGCCCCTTAGGAAACATCACGACATCCCAACCGAACTCCTTGATCTGCCGAAGAATCGGCACCTCCCAGTGGCCTGAAGAGAACATCGCGACCCGCTGCGTCATGAACAGCTGCTGCGCGCCCATCGCGAGGTTGCCCAGCGCAATCGGAGTCGGGGCGACATGGTGCAGATTCATGAGGTCGGCGAAGAACTGCAGCCCGTTGACGGCCGCCGGTTCGCTCAAGAGACAGCGGGTCGGTTTGTACAAATCGTCGACGAGCGTGCCTCCGTAGCTGTACACGAAGTTCTGCCACGCCCAGGCGTAGAAGCCGTATTGGCTGATCTTGCCATCGGGACCGGTCTTGGTCAGCTGCTGCGAGATCTCCAGTAGATCGTTGAGCGTCCACTCATCCGTCGGGTACGAGAGCCCGGCTTCGTCAAAGAGCTGCTTGTTGTAGTAGATGCAGGCGAAGGGCGCGGTGTCGCGCGGGATGGCGTAGACCTGATCGTCGACGGTAAACCGCTCGATCACCTGAGGGAAGAAGGAAGAGGAATGAAACTGCGGATCGCGCTCCATGAATTGATTCAGCGGGAGAAACACGCCCTTGGCCCAGAGCGTTGGAAACAGGTTGACTTCAACGGCCATGATGTCCGGCGCAACATTGCCGGCCATGCGGGTGAGGAGGCGGCTGGTGTAGGCGCTAAATGGGGTGTGCTCCAGGCGCACCTTCACGTCCGGATGCTGGCGCTGCCAATCGGTGACGAGCGACTGGATGATGGCGATTTCTTCCGGCCCGCCCCAATACGCGACTTTGATCGTCGTCGCGGCGGCGTGTCCCGGCGTCTTGCCGCAGCCGCACAGCAGCCCCATGACAACCAATACTCCTGCAAGGTGACGCATGATGGTGTCCTGGTGTTGGTGGTGCGTGATCAGACGTCCGGCAGGACGTGTGCGGATTACCCGGTGCGGGGAATCGCGCTCAATGCGGTGAGATCTTCCATAAACTCCACGGCGACGCCGAAGCGCTTACGCTCGGCATCCTGTGTCGACAGCTCATGGACGCGCACGACGCGCCCTCGTCCCGACAAACGGGTGAACGGGAACGCGCGCGTCTGCGGCTCTGGAATGGCGATGGAGGCCAGGATGATATCGTTGGCGCTGAGGCGGTCGCCGTGCTCGGTCTCGAAGTAGAGGCCGGCCAGGCTGACGTCGCGGGTGGTGTGATCCTTGAGCACCTGCGGTTTCGACGGATCCAATCGCCGAATGACGACCGGCGCTTCGACAGTGGCCCGTCGGCTCCGGCGTCGTTCAAGGTGTCCCTGCCCCATGCGTGTGTGCTGCCGCTCCGGCGTGTCGCGGATCGCGATCACGCGAGTAGTGTAGTACAGCCCTTTCCTGTTCTCAAGAACAATTTCCCTATTCACGAGACATGGCCGCCAGCGCGGTCACATCTTCGCCAAGTTCCAGCGCGACGCCTGCGAGCGCCTGTTGGCCCTCGTTGGCGCCGGCCAGCGGAATCATGCGGACGACCCGGCCAAGGCCTTCGACCAGCGTAAACGGAAACTCCCCCGTCAGCTCCTTCGGAATGCTGGCGGAGACCACAAACATCCCGTCGGACGCATACGACTCGGGGTGCTCGGTCTCGAAATACACACCGGCCAAATTGAGGTTCTTCGTCAGCTCGTGCGCCACCGATAGCGCCTGGCCTGACTCAACGCGCCGAACCGACAGCGGCACCTCCAGGTTGACGCGGCGTCCTCGACGACGCTCCGTCATAGCAACACCGCCATATTGGTGTTGGCCCTCCATCACTTCTCACCTCCTTTTCCTCTCGTCTCTCCCGAAAGACACAAAAACGCCCGGCGGGCGCTGGGCACACACCACACCCCAGGCCACGTACCGGGTCCGTATGACATTGACGATTGACGATTGACGATCGTCGAGTGACGATTGGTGGGGCGATGCGCGTGGAGGACCGCGTGACTGGAGCCACGACAACCACACACCATCCCAGACCCATGAATTCGCCACCACCACGGTCGCCGTATGACGCAGGCCAATGAGCATGCGCCGACCAACCGCAGCAATTACCAACACCCTGCCCTGGGCAGCCAACTCGTCTAACAGAGTGTGGAATGGGGAATGCGGAATGCGGAATGGAAAGAGGTACGAAGAGGAAACTGCTGCTTCCCCGTGAGGCATGACGCGTGGCACTTGAGATAGAAGCGCGATCGAGGACATGCTGCGGCGCAGCATCGCGTTGAGCATCGCAGCGATTCGGTCGCGCAGTCGCCGAGACCCACCGGCCTCTCGCGCACCATGGGGGCGAACCGCATGCGAACGGAGGACTGGTGCGTCAACGTGTTGGACCGCGATTGCCGACGGATGCGTCAGCTCCATCGACAGTTGCTGCGAAATGAGGCTGCTGCTGGCCGTCGCCAGCGGCCGCAGATAGGAGTTGGATGAGGACGCTGACTCCTCAGTAGTACGCGCAGCCCACACCGGGCTCGCATGGCTGAAGAGCATGATGAAGAGTGCGAGCTGAATCCTGGTCATCTTATCTCGAGCGGCGCGTCTCTCTCGCGCTCGCAACTTTCCCGTCGAGCTCCTGCGTCCGGCTCACGCCGCGTGTTGGTGCTGTGCTCGTGATCTCCAGGGCCGGGTCGAGCCGCCAGGTCGGCCCCGCGGCGTCGCCCGCGGCGGCCATCGTGATGTCGCCACCGGCGCCACCTGATGCTGGGGTCGTTCGTTTCGGCAAGGGCAAACCGGAGGTGTAGAGCCCACTCTCAAAATCATCGATGGCGCGTGTCGCCGTTACCCCGCCAAGTGCCTCGACCTTCTTGTCGAGGACCCGCGTCACATCCTCTTTCGATGCAACGCCTAGCCAGAGCGCGGCCAGTGCGTCCTTCGCTTCCCCATCGCTCGTGTGGGCGTCAATCAGGTCTTGCACCGTTGGTCCATCCGTGATACGTGCGAGGCGATCATACGCACCCGCGACCAGTTGAGCCACCCCGGCCATGCCCAAAACCGTGCCTTCGCTGCCGGTCTTCCACACCGGCGAATCCGGCCCGCGGCTGACCGGACCCTGCGCGGCGGCCATCTTGATCTCGCCGCCCTTTCCAGGCGCAGGCTCAGGATCGCGCGGCACGGGCGCGGGCTCCCACGCCTCGGCATCGGGCAGCGGCGCATCGGGTGCGGAGCCGTCGAGCTGGAGACGAATGAGGTTGGCGGTCAACTGCACCAAGTGCTCCCGATTGCCGTAGAGCATGCGCAGGCCGCGCCAGTGCGTGCTCGAAATCCGGATGCCGAATTCGCTCTCCACGTTGGCTAGAAACAGATAGAGGCGCTTGGCGTCGTGCCGCAAGACCCCCGCCCCTATTTCAAACTCGTTATCGGCCGCCCATTGCGTCAGCAGGCGATCCACCGCGGCACGCAGCGCCGCGTCCGAAAGTCCTGCGAGCCGGGCGCGCGCGGGCGCCAACGTCAACCGTCGGATTTGCTCCGAAAGCTCCGCCAGGAGCCCCCCGGACGGGGCCGGCTCTCCGCCGAGCCATAACCGCACCCGAGCAGCCGATTGCCGTGCCACGCCTGAGACCTCAAACGCCGTGAGGCCCCCATACCCTCCGCGGTGGATGAGAATTCCACCCTTATATAAAGCGTCAGCTAGACGCTCAGCCGCAGTGGTCCTCATCTTCAGGGCGCGCGCCAGCGCGGCCACGTTGACCGGACCCCGCCGGCGCCGAAGGAACACCTCGAGTGCTTTTAAGAGCGGGCCAGTGCTGAGGCTCTCGCGACCTCCCGGCCTGGCCATGCCCCGCGGTTCATCCTCGGTCTTGCTCGTCAGCTCCAGGCGCGGATCCAGCCGCCACTGTGGAATCGCAGCCTCACCTGCGGCGGCCATCGTGATGTCGCCGGCCAGCAACGCTTGGTGCGCGGCGAGCTGGCGCGCATGGGCCTCACGGATGATGGACGGCAGCCGATCCGTGTGGAAGCCGGGTTGAGCCAGCCACTGCTCGCGACGCTCGAACTCGCCGGTCCACTGTGCGGCATCATACGAGAGCGCTTGTTCCACGCGCTCACGGCTGACGCCGACTGACTCGAGCGCCTCGAGCTTCAACGACTCGACCGTCGGGACGGCACCGATCGGTGTATTCACCGCAACGGCCGTGGGATCCTGCTTGACCCGCCGGATGATCCACTCGAGGACAGAAAAGTTTCGGCTGTAGCCTGGCAGGAGGAACTGGCCATCAGCATCCTTGCGGAACCAGTTCACGTGAAAGACCGTCGGCGGATGCGGCAAGGACGAGAGGACTCGGAATTGGTGGGCCGCATAGGAGGCTTCGTCATAGGAGAAGAAGGGCCGCTGCGCGAACGGATCCGGGCGGAACTCCGGCGCGCCCTCCTTGGCCGCCGTGGTGAACGCCCCCATCAAGAGACCATCTGCCACTCCGCTCGCCAGGTCGGGCAGCTGCCGAACGAACGGTTCAAAGGTGTGACGGCCGCCAAAGAGCATGAAGCTAATCGGCACGCCCTCGGGGTGATCCCAGTCAGCCGGGCGCTCGGCTTCAGGACGGCTGGCCACGTGGCCGATCCATGTCGGCGCGTTGGTAATCCTCGTCGTCACGCGGGAGTTCGGATGCGCCCAGGGCTTGTTGCGATCTTCCGGCGAGCGATCGCGAATGGGCGTGCCGGTCCAGTCGCGCCAGCCTTCCTCGGTCGTCATCTCGCCGCGGTCAAGGCGCGCACGCTCGGCGCCGGCCTCGGTGTAGGGCGCTTCATCCGTGCGCCCTTCCCACCACATCTGCTCAACGATCAACTCCCCCTGCGCGTCGCGCACAAATTTCGCCGCGACGTTAGTGAAGAGGGCGCCAGAGTTCTCCCCCATGGCGCGCATCGCGTTGGGGTTCGTGTTCGAGTTGGTCATCGGCACGACGCCGAAGAAGCCCCACTCGGGGTTGATCGCCCGCAGGCGGCCATCGGAGCCCGTATGCAGGTGGGCGAGATCATCGCTGACGATGAACGTTTCGTACTCCTCCTTGAACTCATCGGGCACCTCGATCATGGCCAGGTTGGTCTTGCCGGAGGCGCTGGGAAACGCGCCGGTGCCGTAGATCGTCTCGCCGGTCTTCTTGTTGCGAATCCCGATGATCAGCATGTGCTCGGCGAGCCAGGAGCCTTCCTGCCTCGCGCGATACATTGACAGGCGCAGACTGCCGAATTTCTTCGGGCCGAGCGCGTTGCCCCCGTAGGCCGAACCGAACAAGTACGCGACCCCCTCATCAGGCACCGCGACGAAGTAGCGCTCGTCGTCAGCGCCGCCGCGCTTGATCGCATCGAGGTCGCCAGTGCTGTGAATGATGCGGTCGAACGTTTGGCCCTGAGCAACGCGCTCTTTCGCGGCCTCGAGCGCGACGCGGCCGACTTTGTAGAGCTGGATGAGGTTGAGGGCCGCATACCGGTTGTCGGTGACTTGAATCCCGACCTGCCGGTTGGACGAGTCGACCGGCCCGGCGATATACGGGACGACGTAGAGCTTCTTGCCCTTCACGGTACCCGCCATCTTCACCTTGACCGCGGGGATCAGCTCATCGGTCGGCCGCCAGTTGTTGAAGAGGCCGCGGTCGCTTGCGTTGCGGGTGGCGACAAACGTGCGCTCTTCCGAGCGTGCGGTATCCTGCGGGTGCGAGCGCGCGTAGTAGTTGCCATCACGAGTGCGCCAGAGGACACCGGCGGCGACCTCCTCCTGCTGCAGGCGGGCTTCATCGGCCTCATCCACGAACTCAAGGCTCTCCGGATCCAGGAGCATGATCTGGTCGAGCAAGAACGCTTCGATCTGCGGCTCGCCGATGTTGAGCGCCTCGACCATCGTCTTGGCGCGTGAGAGACCCTCTGCGGTCACGCGATCAGGAAGCGGGGGAGTGGGCACAGGGGCAATCGGAACAGCGGGTGCAACCGGTACGCCGGCGGCGTTGGCGAGCTGGCGCAGCTCCTGCTCGATGCGTTCCTCGGCATCGTTGCTGGGGTTGGCGCGCGTGCCGCCCGCGCGCAAAGCCCACGCGGATGGCATGGAGGAGCACAGCATCGCAACAGCCAGCACCAGATGAACAAACGCTCGGCACCGTCCGAGGTGCCGGGCGTTCTTCGATCGAGCCTGCATGATGGCTGCGAGCACAGCGCGCATCAGAGTCGCCTTCTTCAGGAGCGCGTGCGTTATACTCCGCTGGTGGCCGCTGCGATGGTCGTCTGGTAGCTGCGAACCTCGGCTTCCGTTTCAGGCTTGATGTCGAGGTTCTGCGGCACAACCAGATCGCCTTCTTGGAGGAGCTTCAGCTGGGCCGCCAGCTTCGGATTGAGCTTGCCGCCGGCCGCCGCAGCTTCTACACCGGCGACAATGGCCGGCGCGGCCGAAGCGATCTGGCCCGTTTCCTTCGCAGGTTCCACAGCAACAGCAGCAACTTCCTCTGGCTTTGGAGAGGCCTCCTTAATTGCCTGCGCCCAAGCCGACGGACCGATAACACTTCCCACGATGCTGCCGGCAACCCCGGCGCTCAAGAGCCCCAACAACTCACCGGGCTGCTGCTGCGCGGGAAGGACCAGATCAAACATCCCCAAGTCGAACTTCGCTGCTCCGTTCGATGCGGATGGTATCGCTTTGGCGAGCGCCTCGGCCTTCCGCTGCGCCTCATCGGGCGTTGACGCGCCATCGACGACCAGCGCGAAGTGAATCGCCTTCGACCCGTTACCGAGGACCTGGCGCAGTTGGCGCTGGATCAGCTCCTGCGCGATCGCCGCGTCAGGCCCCTGGGCATAGACCGAGGAGTGCACCACGATCCACCGAGGATTCGCTAGATCCGCAGCCTGCTCCGCGACCTCAGGCGAGATCGTGTAGTCGGTTGCATCGGGGAACTGCTCCACGAGTCGTCCCTGCTCCACCGCGGCGACCGTCGTATCGCTCACCGCCACGGCAAACGGGGAGTCCTTGGCGACGATCTTGTTGCGCGTCTTGCGAGCCGGATACGCCGCCTCGATGTCCCGGTCGATATTGGGCCCGTGCGGCGTGAAGCCGCCCTGCGAGTTGATCCACATTTCGTTGAACCGGACCACGCGCTCACGCGCCGCGTCAAATGCCGCGCCGGCATACATATCCTCGCCGACCGCCAAGCCCGTGGACGCATCCGCCTTCACCGTGCCATCCTGAGCGACCGCGTAGCGAATGGAGATTTCGATGGGGTTGCTCCACTTCACGGCGACCGCGGTGTCGCGGCCTTCCGGCCGCATCGCCACGTAGTGCGATCCGCGGGCGTTGCCGATGTTGACCCGAACCGCCACTCTGGTGATGGCCCGATGCAGCGAGGCAAAGGGGTCAATCGCGATCATGACCGAATCATCCTTGCCCACGTACTCGCCACCCGTGACCGCGGCCAGCTTTTCCGTGGACACTGAGGCGATATAGTCTCCGCCGAGAAACTCGGCCACCTTGTACAGCTCCACGAGCCGTGGCCGGACCTGCTCGAGCACCGTGTCAAGCGGATCGTTCAGGATGGCGCGTTCCCACGGGTTGAGCAGCTCGGGGGAGCGGCCTTTCTTGTGGTCCGCCTGCCACGCGGCCACCTCTTCCTGCAAGTACGTTTTGCGCTGCTCATACTCGGGCCGTAGCGCCGACAGCTCGCCCTCCACGCGCGCATCAATCGCCGCGACCTCCTCCGGCGTCAGATCGCTGATCCAGCCGGCGCGCTTCTTGGTCCAGATGCGCTTGATGTTGTGATCGTTCGCAGCGCTCAGCAAGGAAAGTAGCTGCGCGTCTTCGGTCTCCGCGTCGATAAACGCCCGCGAATTGGGCAGCACGTCCCACGTTTCGAAGACGAGTCCATGTTGGATCATCTCTAGAAACCGTTCCAGTTCTCTCGTGTGTTGCAGATCGCTCCCGTGTTTAGACCACACTTCATCAACTAAGTCTCTGACGAACTTCTTCCGATTCTCTTCCGGGACATCGGGCATGCGCTTTGCAACCTCTTCATCGAGACTAGTGGAGAGTCCTGCGAGGTCAGGTATTCCCCCAGGAAACGCCTGTCGTAAGAGGAGGGAGAGGCGGGTGGCCCAGTAGGCCGGGTAATTGAACGCCCCGGCTGCGCCCTTGTCGTTGGCGATCACACTCCACCGCGGGAATCGTCCAAGCTCTCCTGCCGAGAGCGTCTTTTCGGCAAACCCGATGCCCATGCCCCGCACGTTGCCCGGCAGCAGGAGTTCGACGATCTTGCCGCTGGACTTGCCCTGCTTGAAGTTCTCGTACCCCCGACGGATTTCGCCCATGCGCGCCGCTTCTTCCGGCAGCGACTGGATCTCTTCTGCCAGCGCCTTGATGAAATCGTCGTTGAGGTTGGCGTAGACGTCCAGCTTGCCCGCCTTGATGAGCTCAACGACCTTGGGGTCCACGAGATCTTGCATGAACCCGTACAGCTTGTACTTCAACCGCTGCGACACCCAGCCCGCCCGGAAGAACGTGGCCCAGGCCAGGCCGTGAATCTCGGCGTTGTCCACGCCGCGCTTGTGGAACAGGATGAAATGGTTATCATCGCCGGCCGCCGCCACATCGAAGCCGTCGATGAGCCCCTGCTTCACCGCAACTTTCAAGCTCGCGATGAAGGCTGCGCGATAGATCTTGTACGGCAGCTGGTGGCCGGTCGCCCCGATATCCGCCTTCAGGTCGCTTACCGTGACGACCTGGCTCGCGTTCGACGCTTTCAGAATAGGATCGATCCTGACGATGGGCTTGCCGTCGGCTCCCACGACCGTCTTGCCTTCGGTGTCACGCTCGGTCACGGCGGGAATCTCATGGTAGCGAGGCCCCATGGCTTCCACGGTGTGCTCCGCCCGCCGCGTCGCCTCCGGGGCGGTGACGGCCGGCTGGAACGAGCCCAACAGCATCAGGCTGTCATGCACAAACCGCTCGTCCTCACGGGTCGTCTGCACATCGGTGCTGATAGCGACCTGGTCGTGCACTTCGCTGTGCGGAATCCGGCCGTTGTCATACGACTGGTACGTGTAGGAGACCATCTGCACGAGCCCGTCATCTGCGAAGGTGCCGGCGTCCGCCTCCTCGAGGGTCACGGGGATCACGCCGCGGTGCACAGTACCCTCCCGTGGACCCGAGGTGGTGAGGTAGAACTGCGTCGTCGCCGACACGAACTCGCCGATCGCCGGAGCACCCGACTGCTGCTTGGCGACGAAGATCGGGCTGAAGCTCTCGCCGTCTTGCGTTGCGTCGCCGACCTGATCCACCATGACGTTGAGCATCGGGTCCTGATCTTCAGGCGCCTTGGTCACGTCATAGAGCCGCGAGCCGGGCCGCGGCAGGACTTTGGTGATGACCCACTCGGTCTGGTCGTCCACCAGCGTATGGATGTAGGGCGCGCTGCGCGGAAAGACAAACCGGTAGGCGGTGCGGTCGGTCTTGCCCGCGAGAATGTCCGCGATGCGCTCGACGACGACAATGTAGCCTGGACCTTCTTGCTCCGCTTCATAGGCGAGATTCGCCGCGTTGAACTCGAGGTCTTGCGCAAGCGCCTCGTCGCCCTGCTCTTTGGCCGTTCGGTATTTCTCGTACTCCGCGCGCAGCACCTTCAACTCATCCTCCCGGATCCCCTCGATCTTCAACTGGTTCTCGATCGCCTCATTGAGCAGGCGCATGATGACCCAGTTGAAGGCCGCCGGGCCGCCGCCGAGTGCTGCGCTGACGTAGATCGGCTCAGCGCCGCGCTCGTTGAACGCGAACTCGCCAGTGCGGATGCGCAGCGCCTTGGCTCGCTCAGCGTACGGACGTGGTGTCAGTTTGGTCCCGGGAGTTCGAAACCCATCGATGAACTCCGCTTCGCGAGTCCAGAGCTCTTCAAACGCTTTGGTGAGCCGCGGCCGCTCTCCGGACGGGGTGAGATCCACCACCACATCGCTTACCAAATCCACAACGAGTCGATCTACCTCAGGGTTACGCTGGGGGCCGTTGGAGTGCACCTCGAGCAAGACGTGAGAGCCAAAGCGCCTGACCAGCGCATCCTTAATCGTGCCTGCTTGGGCCGCCTGGGCAAGACGCGTCTCAATGTTCTTGACCACATACTCCGGCACACGGCCGCCCTCAAAGAACCGCCCAAGGCTTATGAGGTATGGCACAAGCTGCACGCGCTTGGCGAGCTTCTCCGCGTTCTTGCGGGCCGCGGTCTTGCGCGCGGCGATCTGCTCGGCCCGATGCGCCTCGTTCGAGGCCGCCTGCGCTTGCTGGGCCGCTTGGGACTTTTCGAACACGCGCGCGATCGCGCCGTTGACCGCTTCCGCTACGGAGGAGGGCTCATCGAGATGGAAGCCGCGAATGGCATCGTTGACTTCATGCCGCAGGAGGAACACGAGGGCATCGTGGCCCGTCGGACCCTCTGCGATCAACCCTTCAATTTGTTCAAGGCTCAGGTACACGCTCTTGGGTCCGAGCACGTTGCGCACCTGTTGTCCCAATCCTGTCACCGCCTCCTGCCATCCCTGGAATGCGTGCTGGCCTGAGTAGGCCACCAGCGCCTGGTGGGTGGGGGTGCCGCGGATGCCTTCGGTCACCAGCGCCGGTGTGCCGGGCTCATCGAGTACGAGAACGAATCGTCCAATTTCGCTGGCCTGGATACTCTCGACGCCGGGGAGATTGGGGGAAACCATGATGGCATTGACGACATGCGAGAGTTGTCCCTGCGCGCGCGCCAGTCGCTCCTTCAGCGCGCCCTTCTGCGCATCGGAGAGCGCGCGACCGGTGCGGGCTTCATGCCGGCGAGCGTAGTCGGCTACCAGATCATCGGTTGAGCGGGACCCGGGCCCAATCAGCGGGAACGCCCGGCCTTCGGCGAAGGCGGCGGAGACGATCTCCTTGCCCATGCGCACAAGGTTCGCTCTGCCAAGTTCGGTGAGGTTGGCGCCCGGAGCGCCCCAGACCCACGCTCCGTCCTCCCGAATCTTCTCGCCGGTGACCCCGCTTTGGCCTGCACCCTCCGGGCGCATGGCATACGCCGCGGGGGTCAGCTGCGAGAGTGACAGCGCCCAGGCGAGTACTACGGCCACCGGTCGTGTCCACTGGCTCATCGAAAACCTCCTGTTGGTTTCATTGTTGATTGGCGATCGCCATGACCTCATCAAAGCTGCCGAGGCCGCTCTTGTATTTGACCACGGCGTGATAGAGTCGTTCGTCAGTCGGGGTGCTGATCTTCGGCGTCACGACGACCGCCCCGACTCCGCGATCCTTGAGCAGCTGGGTAATCCGGGGCCCATGAAAGCCGCCGGTGATGAGGACCGCGAGGGGCTCGCCGGTCTCCTGCAGTTTCTTCAGGGTGTTGTTCACGAGCGCCGCATCGCGCTGCTGCGCCACGTCATAGAAGCGCTGGACCGCGCGCAAGGCTGAGGCGAGTTCTGACAATCCTGTAAATGGCTTGGGGGATAGGCCGTGGTGGGCGAGCTGAGCCTGGAAGAACGTCTCCCAGCCGCTGATGGTCGAGGACCAGTCGAGTGTGGCCTGCCGCTCGTACTCCGCAGGCGAGAGCTGGAAATCCAGCAGCTTCTCGACCAGATCAACGTCCTGCTGAATCCGCGTCAGCGCCTGGCTCTCCGATGTCACGCTCAGCGCGTCCCGCAACTGCGCTGAGGCGGCGTCGAGCTCATCGGCCAGGTCAGTCGCGACGATCGCGTCGCTGGCAGCGAGGTAGCGCGTGTACCGGCTCAGCGCGGGGTAGGCGGCGAGATCGATGCGGGAGGTTGCGGCCAGTTCTTCGAGCAGCGTGTAGAACTCCACCGGCTTTGCGGTGCCCTGCTTCATCGCAGCACTCGTGGCCACCAGCCGCTCTAGGTCCGCCTCGCCGGCCTGCTCACTGAGCTGACCAATGAGGCGCTGTTGCTGTGCGCGCGCTTCTTCCACATTGATCTCCGATTCGAGACGGTGGACCTCAAGAAACCGCTGCAGATGGGGATAGCGCTCCAACGCGCTGCCTGCGCGCTCGGCGAAGGCGGCGAGCGCCTGCGCATAGTCGGCCAAGTCCAGTTCGTGCGCCTCAAACGCCTTGGCCTTCGCAGCGAGCTCCACCGCCGCCGGGTTCATCAGCCGAGACTCGAGCTCCTGGCACGATGCCAGGATGCTCTCCAGTAGAGGGCGGGCCGAGGCTCTGATCGACTCGGTCTCGAGAAACACCTTGACGTTCGCATCGTACAAGGCGCGCTGCTCCACGCCCCAGAGGATGAGCGGGTCATCCGAGACGATGTCCAGATACTCTTCCGCGCTGATGATGCCGGCCTTCAGATATTTCTCGGCCACCTGCCGGCGATTCTCCGGCGGGCCGTATTTGCGCAGATAGGTCAAACTCGCGTCGCCTTCACTGCCTTCAACCAGGATCAGCTTGAGGCCGTGGTGCGCAATGAGCTCTTCGAGGATCGTGATGATGTGCTGCTGGCCTTCGTAATTGGTGTGGGCTTCCTGGATGTGGACGACGATCTGGGGGTGCGAGGCGGCAGCGGCGTTCGGTTCGTGGGTCTCAAGGATGTAGCCGGCTTCTGACGGGATTCGAATATCGGCGGCGCGGGAGACTTCTGAGGATCTCAGGGAAGATGCGGGGGATTGCGCGTAAGAAAGCGCTACCTTGCCGGCGCAAATAAAAATGGCCGACCAGGCCAACATACGTAGACGAGCCCCTTTCCCCATACGCTGGAACCTCCTACAGCTCAACGTGTCAACCGTTCCTTCGCGTTGGAACAGTGACCATAATATAGATGATTTGAAAGACTTTGTCAAGCAATTTACTATTACAGTTGTTACCATATTTACTCCTTTGATCTCAAATGCCTCGCTGGACAGCACGAACGGATTGCACGATCCCATTCAGTCGAGTGGAGTTAGGCATACTCGCTTCCTGGCGGCGCCACTCCATCCACTGCAGCACCAGGCTTGCCGCCGTCATGACGAGCGCAGCACCCCAACTCCAGACGCTCTGCGCCGCACCCAGCAGCGCGTCATTGAGCCACACCACAGCCGGCACCCGCAGCTGCATGACGGACACCACCGGTGTTGTGCGCATCCCCGAGAGCGCGTAGTTGCGCAGCGCAATCCCCACACCGCCCAATACACTCGCGGCGCCCAGCAGCGCTGCCGCCGGCACGCTCCAGCCGCCGAGCGCGACAGGCGCGTGCCACGCGAGCGATGGCAGGCTCACCCCGTAACCTGCCGCCGCGCCGATCGCCATCCATACGCCCACGCCCAGCAGCGCCGCAATCAGCGCCCAGAAGTGGACCAACCAGCTGCCTACCCTGGCAGGATAGCGGCCGTCCTGATGCTGCACGCGGTTGAGCGCCACCACATTCCAAGTCGTTAGCAACACCGCCAGCGTTGCCAATCCGGCGCCCAGCCAAGTCTCCAGATTCCACAGGGGCCATTCCATGCTGTGCAGCCAGATCGTCCCGACCAGACCCGCGAGCGCGGCTGCGATCTCCGCCGCGTGCCGCCGGCTGAGCTTGCCGGAGAGGGCATGACGCGCCGCAAAGTACAACGCCGCCAGCGGCACCTGCGCTCCCAGAATCGTAAAGGTCAGGGCCGGGTCAACGAAGCTCAGCGACCACGCCACGAGCGGGCCGGCGAGGGCCATATTCATGGCCAGTATCCACTGGTCTCTCAGGCGCACGCGGGTGAGCATGGCCAGGGCGGTCTGCGTGAACCGGCGCGGCGAGTAGGCGCTCGAGGCCGTCCAGAACAGCGGCATGACCACGACATTCAGCGCCAGATAGAGCACGTGCGCCGGCGCCCACCCGAAGACCTCGACCAGCGGCTTCCAGATCACCGCTTCCACGGCGCCGATGGCCACGCGCGCCAGCGCCGCCGCCACACCCTGCCAATAGGTCGCCCGCGCGGGACGCGCCAACGGCGCTGCCACTCGGTCGTCCGTCATTTTCAGCTCAACCGTGCTGGATCGCTCGACGGTCAAGGGACGCGTCGGATCAAACGCGCCGAGCCGATCGTGCAGCCGGTGGCCGTCCACCCAGACCTCGAGTGCCCCCAGATCCCGGCCCTGAGCCATGGCGTGCGCGAGCTGATCGCCCAGCGAGAGAATCAGCGAGTCGTGGATGGCCTGCGCATGCGTGAGCCCCTGCACTACAATGCTGATGGCCCCGTCGGCCAGCGGCCGGCCATCGGTGCCAAGGCCGCGCGCGAGCGCCGGGTTCACGATGCCGTCCGAATCGATCTCAGCGAACCAGCCTCCCATGCGCTCCATGCGCAATCCCTCCCGGACATTACCCGAGGCGCTGGTCGTTGAGATGAAGACCAGGGGCCGCGCCGCGCCGGCCGGCGCGTGCCGAAGCTGAGCTTGGAGCCGGCTCACAAACGCCCGGCCGCGCCATGTCGGCAACAACTGCTCCAGCAGAAAGAGACGGCCCAGGAAGAGCCAACGCAGGGCCCGCTGCAGCCGCACCCATCGCGCGGCTCCTTTGGTCAGTTGCAGTGCGGCATTGATGAGCAGCAGCCCGTCCGGCTGGCTCGGCCCGCCGTTGGCCCAGTGGCGCAGTGCCAGCATTCCTCCGACGCTGCTGGCCACCATGATCACGCGGCCCGGGCGCTGCGCGCGCAGATGCGCGATCACATCCGCGACGCCGCGCTGCACCAGCGTCTCAACCGGCCGATGCAGGCCGCGCCGAATGTGGTGCAGATCCACAAGCTCCACGCTGGCCACGCGCAGTCGGCTGGAGAGCTGGCGCGCGACACCCTGCATCCAGTAGACATCCACCTGGCGCCGCCCGAACGATGCCTGGAGCTTGCTCAGCAGAAACTGCTGCAGCTCCATCATGACCATGCCGGGCAGCATGACGACGGTGACATCCGGCACCTCGGGAGCATCGGGCCCACCGATGAAGATCTGCTGGCCGGCCGGCGTGACGTCCTCGAGGAGACGGCTGGACGGCGACTCGATGGAGAGATCCTCTCCTGCCACCACGCTCCAGAATTGGCGCCAGCTGCTTCCAGGGTCGCTGACCAGCCAGGCGAGCGCCATCGCTGAAATACCCAGCACCAGCAGCGGCCATCCAGTCGCGCCAGCAAGGCTCAAGCCGATGCCGGAGATGGCGACGATCGCTCCCGTGATGATCATGAAACTCGGCCAGCGGGCCAGCGCTGCCCGCAGCGAGCGGAGCAGATTCGGGAGAAAGGTGATGAGCATCCCCACCGGCGCGGCGAGGGCCAGCTGGCTGAAGGCTGAAGGCTCAAGGCTGAAGGCTAACCCGGGGCCAAAAATGGTATCAGATACCATTTTTCCGGAGCCATCGCCGGCCAGCGCGGGGGCGGCCAAGACGAGGATCAACAGCAGGACAACGGGAAGAAGCCCGGCCACTCGGAGCGCCTTGCGCAACTGCCGGATCCGCTGCGGGCTGACGCCAAACATCTTGGCGTGCCGCGCCGATGTCCATGTCGGATGGTTCCGCATCTGATCCAGCAGGACGTCACGATCAACTTTTTGCGCTGGGCCCTTCGAGGAATACGGAATGCCATGGCGGAGCATCCACCGCCGCATAGTGGACTGGCTCACCTGATAGCTGTCCGCGAGCCGTTTCTGTGTCGCATCGGGATCAGCGTCAACACGAGCCCTGAGCTCCTCGCCGGACGGCCGCACGCGCGGCCGTCCAGAGAGCCACCGGGCGGCTGCGAGGACGATGAGCAGCGGCAGCGTGGGAGGCCCGCCGAAGCGATACCACGCCATGGCCCGCAGGAATCCCGCATGGAGGAGTCCGGTCATCAGGAGGAGAGGGTTGCCGGCGCCCCGCTCCGAGTCGGTGCGCAGTCCGAACCGCGCGTCCTTGATGACGGCCCGCACCTCCTGCAGGATGACGGAGGCCCCCATCCCGGCCTGCGCATAGGCCAGCGCATCCGCAATCACCGGCCGCTGGCGCACCGCAATTTCGCGCAGGCGCCCCGCTACCTGGCGCATCCGCGCGGGATGCATCCAAATGATTCGATCCTCCGCATCGTGGATGCGCAGCAGAACGCCCTCGGGCGAGAGCCAGAGCCGATGGGCGTCATCCGCTTCCACCTCCTCGTCCCGCAGCAAGCGCTTCACCCGTACCGGCAGAAGCACGGAAAAATCCTCTCTGCGAGTGAGCCATAGCGTGCCAGCCTCCGCACGAACGCGCGCCGCGGCCTGCGCCCCGGGCCGGTAAGCCCGCCCGTCCCATTCGATCCACTCGCCAGCCACCAGGACGTGGCGATCATCGAGCGGCTGATCGAGCGCGCGCCGCGCGGCGGATGGCGCCGGGTCGTCCACCAGACGCGAGACCTGCGTAACCGCATGCCCCTTGGGCAAGCCGGGGGTCTTTTTCTGATACGGCAGCTGGTGCGCTTTAATCGTCAGCGCAACCGTGCCTTCGGTGCACCCCAACGCTTCGCCCAGCTGCTTTTGGGTCCATTCGGGATGCGCCGCGATCAGGCGCCGAAGCGCCTCAGGGTCAATGCGGCTGCGGCCGCGAAAATCCTGCCCGTCCCGTTTGGCCGCGCCGGGGCCTTCGCCGGTGCCCGGGCCTTTTTGCCCCACCGCGAGAAGGGCATCCGGCAACCGCGGGAACTCCAGGACCTCCGCGCGCGCTCGGGACCACCGCTGCTTGATGGCATGGCGGATCTTCCGGATGCGCGCGCGGCGCAGCGCGGCGAGCAGGGGCCCGAGCACGATCGCGCTTACTGATGGCGCAACGGGCGCGCGCGACTGGGGCTCCCCCGGACGCTGCGGGGGCGCAGGCAGACGCTCCAACGCCCACGCCGCAGCCTGCAACCTGCGCCGCACCATATCGAAGACCATCTCCAGGGCGGCTACGCCCGGCTTCCAGGTGGTCAGGAACCGGATTCCCTCATCCAACTGCTCATGAATGCGTTCCGGCAGCTGCGGCCGCACCTCGCGCAGCCAGAAGAGCAGCGCATCGCGCTTTTCCACCTCCGTCATGGAGGCGTCGCGGAAAATTTCATCGATGTCGTCCGCGATTTTGCGCAGCACCCAAATCGGGGAGGCCTTGGCGTCATATGCCTGATGCTGCTCCCAGCCCTGCTCCGCGGGACCGGTTTCCCGCGCCGGAGCCTCGGGAGCAACTCCCAAGCTCAGCGCGCCGGTGAGCAACAGGGCCGCGAGGAACGAGCGGAACCAGCGGGTCCATTCGTGGACGAGGTAACGAATCGCACCCGGGATGCCTCCCAAGAGTCGCGCCGCGAAGGCTCCCGCATCCATGAGGACGACCAAGGGAGTGGTCAGGTGATACAGCACCCGACGCAGCAGGGGATGCTTTTGGATCGCTTCGATCAGGGTGAGTCCTGGATGGGCGCGGACCCAGAAGACGAGCCCGGCCAGCGCAAGGGTGCCGCCGCCAAGGAGTCCGAGGCCGAGCTGCCAGTGACCGAGCTCGGCGGCGGCCATCGCGGCCAGGTACGGCAGGATGTGCAGCGCAACATTCCAGCCTTCAGAGGAAACGCCGGCCGCGTGGAGGCTTTCGTGCGGAAGGACCACGAGCCAGTGGACGAGCGGATGATACGCGCCAAGCCGTGGAGGCCCGCGGATCGTGCGCGTGGATGGATCATACATCGACAGCCATGTCACGAGCTCATCCGACACGATCCCCACCGGCACCTCGCGCTTGCGGCCATCACGCTGCAGCACCATCCCGCGTGCGTCGATCCATCGGCCCAGCCGCGTATGCGACCAGCGAGTGAGCAGCCACTGATTCACTCGCGCGCCCTCCGTACTCGCGGCGCGGCCTACGACCATGGCAAGTTTCCGCTCATCCTTTGCCATCTGCGCCGCCACACTCAGCAGCCATACCTCGAGCGCGTATCCGCCGATCACCAGCCCGCCCAACACCAGCGCGCTATCCATCGGCGGCCGGCCCCAGAGCCACAGCAGACCGAGCGCCCAGACGAACACGATGGCGCGCGCCCCCTGAATCGCCCCGGCCAGGCTCGCTACCACGCGGCTGGTGATGGGCTGCGGCTTGCCGGGGCCGTTCATGCGCACGCCCTCATACCACTCGAGCGCTACGGTGAGCTGGGTTCGCATCGCCTTGACCAGCTCCAGGGCACGCGTGCGACTCCCATCGGTGTCGCCGTGAAAGAGGTGAGCCCAGTTCAGACGTCCGTTGTGCTCAAGCGCCACGGTGAGGCGCTTGGTAGATTTCTGAACCGATCGGAGCACCGTGGCGGTCTTACCGGTCAGGCTGTTCTGCGTGTGGTTCGGCACAGACTCGACCAACGCTTGAAACCGCTCCGTCAAGCGCCGGAGCTCTCGGTTGGCCGTCTCCAGCGTCTCCCAGAAGAGCTCTTCGTCTTGATCCCCATCCTCCCGGGCGCTGCGAATCATCTCCTGGAGAATGGTGAGCCGGTTGCCCACCAAATCACCCCACGCCTTCTGGTGGAGCGCAAATCTCGCGTCGTGGCTTTCCTCGCCTTCCAGGATCCCATCATCCGTCGGCGCGCTGATGCTGTGGCCTGGCCCTCTCACCAGGCCGCGTTGCCCGTTGCGGCCGTTGGCAGGAGCTGATTCGGCCGCGGCAGGCGCCGCGTCCTCGATGACGTCGGGCACATGCATGGTCGCACGCTGCGCATCGGTCAGGACCATCCCGCGCTCGCGCGCCAGACGCCCAACGGCCCGGCCGATCCGATCAAGCCGGCGGTAAATGGCCTGATGCGTAATCGGGGTGCGCTTGGCGAGCTGCGGCACGCTTTGGTCGGGATGCTGCAGCCAGAGCTCGGCGATCGCGTCATCCTCAATGGTCGGCGGCCGGTATGTCTTCGCCACGTTGCGCAACTCCTCAAGCGTCCAGGGCACACCGTCCGCGCGCAGCTGCTCATTGATGACCGGCTCAAGCCGGTTGAGCTGTTCCGCCACCCAGTCGAGTGAGACGCCCCACGTGTGGGCCAGCGCGGTCAGCTGAGGCGGCGCGGGGTTGCGGCCGCGGGCAAATGCGCGAGCCCCTCGGAGATAACTGTGAAGCAGCTGAGGATCTGTGACATGGGTTACGACTCCTTTTCTCTCATACTCAAGGCCGTGTGACGAAATGAACTCCGAGAGGTACGTGTGATTCACTTTGAAATGGTCCGCGATGTCTCGTTGGGTTTGCCCCGGGTGCTCGTCTATATAGACCTGCACCTTGCGAGGATCGAGCGGGCGTCGCTCGAGATCAGCATCCGTCACGCGCAGACCGGCGGCTCGTCCGGTCAGGACAATGAGGCGGCGTAAGGAGGCGTCGTGCCTCACGCGGCGGCCGAGCTCGGTGTCATCGAGGCCCACCTGCCGGGCCACGAACATCTTGCTCGGCGCGCGACCATGCTCCTGGTAATACGAAATCCAAGTTGAAGCCACCGTGGAGTTGTCAACTGTGCGATGCCGACCTTTCGGGTACCTGTTGTGGTGACTCCAGTACACCATGAGGCGATTGACCTGTGCCCGGTTGCGCACGGCGACCGTGAGCACGCTCCTGATGACCCGCCACGTGTGCTGAAGTAGACGCAGTCCCTCCACGGCGCCGAACCGCGCATTCCAGTTGAGTTGCTGCGAGACCAGTTGAAGCGGATACGGCCGCGGCATGCTTTCCCTTGCACCCTCGCGTCGTTCGCGCAGGCTTCTCAGCCGCACGCCCTCCTGCGCCGCCAGCGCCTTTACCTGCGCTTCCAGATGAGTCAGGTACGCGTGTGTGTCCGCGGCACTGCGGCTTCCCATCAGTTCCACCGTGATGCGCTGCGGCAGCCACGTTCGCAAGGTGACCAGTAGTTCGGAAAGCGTCCCTTCACGTCGCGCATGCGCGATGGCTTCCCGCAGACCGGTCAGAAGCTCTTCAAGCGGCATGGGACGCTCCAACGTGCGAATCATCCTGTGCGTCCCGGGAGGCGCCCCCATCGGCGGAACGATCGCGAGGGTGATCCCGCTCGCAAGCGCAGCCGGGTATCCCCACACGACCCACAGTGTCGCGAGCCCCACGGCTGCCAGGGAGAGCCCGGCGAGAAGCGCCCAAGCACTCGACCCGCGAACCCAGCGGCCGCCGCGGGTGCGCCCATCTGGTGATGGGGCCCAGAGCGCTGCCAGGTCGCGGCGGATATCTTCAAGATTGCGGCGAACGGCCGGCGCGATCGATCCGCCACGCTCCGCCACGCGCCGCTGCAGGTCTGCAATCGTCAACGCCAGGGTGGCTGGCGGGCGCCCGCCGGCTTCGTCATAGACCGCGTGCAGCAACGCGTCGCGGCCCTCGACATCCAATGCCTCTAGCACACGGATCGCATCGGTCAACCGCCCGATGATGATCTTGGCCAGCCGCCCGCGGATGCGCGTTTCGCGCTCCACATGCGCGATCATCAGGCGCATGGCAGCCACAGCCTCTTCTCGGCGGCGCGCGGCATGCCCGTTGATCGCCAGCGCCGCCTCCATGGCCGCCAGCTCCTCGCTGAACGCCTTCTGCAGCGTGCCGCGCCTGGCCAAGAAGGCACGCAGGCTTAGCACCATACGGCGCGCTCGCTCAAACCCGTGCGCGATGAGCTCGGTCCGAACCAGTGCTGCCTCCGGCTCGCGCGCAAGCCATGCGCGCGTGGCCTCAAGCCGTCGGCGCGCCGTCACCAGTGCCTCGGGTGCGGTCGTAAACGGCGTCTTGCGCAGCGCCGGCTCCAACGCGGCCAACCACTGATCCTGCGATTCGAGGTGTGACGGGATGCGCCGGGTCAGTTGGCGCACGCGCTCGATCCACGCCTGCTCCTTGCGCTGCTGCCGCAGCAGGCTCACCGCCTGCCTGACGACCGCCTCGCGGATGCGCTGAATGTCCTCGATGCGCCCCTTTCGCAGCGCGTTCTTGGCGTGCTCGATCTGGGCCGCCGCCAGGTCGGTACCCCCCTGCGCGAGCGCGGTACTCGCCTGTTCAAGCTCAATGAGCGCATCGCGCTTGCCCTCGACGTGCCCGCGCTCGAGCCAGACGATGACGTCCGCCAGCTGCTCTCGCGCGCGCTGCACGCGCCGGTCGCTGGGGCTCTGGCGCAGCTGCAGCTGGATGACGCGCAGGTTGCGCAGCTGCTCGAGGATGCGCAGGAATTCGGCGTATTCGGTTTCGAGTTTGTGGTGCATGCCGCGCAGCGCCGCAGCCAGCGAACGGTACGTGACGGTGACTGACCGGCGCGCCTTCACTCGGCGGCCGCTGAGGATGTTCACCGTAAAGCGCGTTTCTGGAATGCGCAGGCGGCCATCGGGCGTTTCCTGGATCCCGTACCCGGAGAGCCCGAGGACCTCGAAGATCGCTCCGAACCAGGACGCGGCGGTGAACGTGTCGCCGCGCGAGCCGGTCGCGTAGGCGCGCAGCTGCTCCATCGCCAGCTCCATCTGCCGCTGGCGCAAGCCATCGTGAGCGCTCAGCAGCGTGGCCAGCGCCGCCGGGATGTTGCCGCGCGCGAGATGCCGCTCGATCAACCCCGCCTGCATCGCGATGCGACGCAGCAACAGCTCCTGTGCGCGATGGTTGAGCGCGCCCAACGCCTCGCGATCGCCGGCCTGCTCGAGGCGGACAAACTCGGGCAGCAGCGCGAGGTACTTTTTCGCTAACGCTTGGCTGCGCTCACCGCTGAGCTCTTCAGCAGGCACCTCAGGCAGCGTGAGGATGCGCCGCAGGTCGGCGAACGTTTTCGCGGCATCCACGGGGACCGCGCGCTGCGTCGTGTAGGCCACGTGCAGCTCGCGATGCAGCCGCAGCAGACTCCGCGCCGCCTCCTCGGTGAGCAACTGCTGATCGGTCGGGGTGACGCGCCCAGATGTGGGACGCGGACCTGACGGAGGACGCACCATGCGCGCGATGCGCTGCACCATACCGCTGATGCCGATCCCTGAACGCGGCTCGAGCCCGGCGTAGCGGTGGCCCCGCGCGGTGGAGTATCCGAACAACAAGTCATGGTGCCGTGCGCCGCGGCCACGCCTTGCGTTCGTAGGTGCCTTGGGCAGCGCGAGGCCGAACGCCCGAGCGGCCTTATAGAGGGCGCGATCCCCGTCCTCGGCGGCGGGTTTCCGCAGGGTGGCGGCGTTGTTCGCGAGGCCGGCGGTCTCGCGGCGGGCGAGCTCGGCCGTGACCGCGGCAGCATCGGGGTACGTGACGATTCGGCTACGCGGCCCACCCACCACGTCCCGCACCACTCCTTCGAGATGGTATGGAATCCTGCCTTGCTCGAGTTGGGTACGCAAGAAGTCGCGCAGCTCACGTCCGTCGGCCTCCAACTGATAGAAGGCTAACTCTAGGCGCCGCGGCCAATCCGTCCCGGAAGGTCGAGCGAACTCCCTCAAGAGATTATCAACCGCCCGCACCAGTGCGGGTCCCGTGAGACGGCCTCCCACCATGCTTCCTGACCCAAAGCCCCGGCGCATCCTCGCGGCTCGCTGCGGCACGCCACCAAAGCCGATCCCTGAACGCGGCTCGAGCCCGGCGTAGCGGTGGCCCCGCGCGGTCCGATCAACCAGACGGCCGAGTGATAGCCTGTGGTAGTTCGCGGAGTGAGACGGACCTCCGCGTGTTGGATCAGCCTTCGCTCGCAACGCGGTGAGCCATGCCTCCGCCGCGCGCGCGAGACCGTTCGCCCGATCAAGCAGATGGTGAATGGTGTGGGTCGCGCTTTCATCGGAAGGCGACGCGTTCTTTCTGAGACGTGGCAATCGCCGCGCAAGACGTCGGGCCACCTCCCCTGCGCCATGAGCCAGCTCTTCAACATTGCCCTGTAATGCGGCAAGCGCGTACGAGGATTCTGTTGATGAACGCACGTGTGCGGGCTGCTTCGGTTGGTGGAACAGATCGGCATACCGCCGTTGAGACCGCTGCAGGGTTTCTTCCGCCAGCTCAATCAGCTCCTGAACTTCTTCAAGAGTCTGAATGCGTTGATGCGCCGTAAGCTCTCGCTCACCCGCTTCATCTTCTGTCGACTCGTACGCTCCCCTGTAATACCACACGATCCGGTTAGCTGCGACGAGCTCGTCACTCGCCGTTCCCATCTCGCGAGCAAGCCCCCACAGCATGTTGGCGCTCGATCGCACGCTTGGCTGTGCGGGCTCGCCGGCGTGCTGGGGTGCGGCGGGCTCAAGGAGCGGTCGGCTGAGCCACCGGGCGATATTCACGAGTTGAGGTGCGGTCCAGTAGCGACGAGTGCGTGGGAGACTGCGGAGGTATACGGCCGCCATGCGCTCAGCTTTCTGTCGCACCGCGGCTTGACGATCGTCTGAGAGACTTCCGCGTTCGAGCGCATACGCGATCTCAATCAACACACGGCGCAGCACATCATCAGCCGCACGAGCGTCAGTCTCCGCCATGCGGAATGTGGATTGCACCAGTCGTTTCGTCAACTGCGCCGTCACATGATGCTCGAGCCGACCGTAAGACGCCCCGGGTACCAGCGGCCCGCCGCCAAAGCCCAGAAACTCAAGCTGCAGTTGCGTGGCGCCTGCCGGAGCCGGGAGACGGCGGAGGAGCCGAACCGGACCGAAGTCTCGATGGCGCCACACCGATGGCGCTGGCGGATGCTGTACACGCCGCGCGTGACGTCCTGAACGGCTCTTCGACACCCCAAACCCGCGAACACCAGCCCGGCCGAGCAAACCATCAGATCCTCCCACGCCGAGACGTCCTGCGTACAGGTGGCCGCGGCCATCGAAGCGTCGAATTTGATTCAGTGAGGGATCGTGGTGACGGGCGAGACCTCTCGGTTCGCGTCCCGAACCGTGCAGCGGACGCCGGGCCAGCTCGCCCAAGGTGTCTGGAATGTCCAGCGCTTCCCACGCCTGCGGGAACTTGGCGCTTCCAACATCGATGGTGAACACCACATCGAGGCCGACGTCAGGATCCAGGACCCGCACCTGTCCAAAGCGGTCCGCGCGGCGGTCATAGCCCGTGAGAAACCGTGCGGCTCTGATGAACGCCCGGTAGAGTGCGCGGCTGATCCTGGCGTCGGATCGCTGACCAGCCCGCCCCTGCACCTCGCTCAGCGGAGGCTCGAAGAACAGCCATCGCCCATCCGGGGCGTACACGCCACGAACCTGGTGCTCATGTGCCGCCTGGCGGCGGCCGAACAGCTTGTCATGGGTGATGCCGCCGGCGTCGAACCAGGCGTGGTCGTCATGCTGCGAATCAGCGATGATGCCTATGGCCAGGCCCCAATCTTCATCATCCAGACGCCGATCTCGAGTGACGGCCCGATCTATCGCCGCTTTGGCCTGTGTCCGGTTCCGGTAATACCGACGCGGAAGTTCCTCGTGGGCCCAATGCGTGGAGGCGATGAGCAGCGGAGCCGCTGCGGCGATGCCAAGCGTTGCAAACGCCGCGTAGGCCAGCGATGAGGCGAACCACAGCACGAAACCATGGACGAGCTTGGAGCCCCACCCGCCCGTCCGCTTAGACGGCGTACCCCCTCGCGGCGGCAAGAGTCCGATCCCCACCGCCAGCGCTTCAAGAACCTGCTCAGCGTAGCGCGCGTCACCATCGAACTGTTCCAACAGCGCCGCGCGTTCCGCGGAGTCCGTGGAGAACAACATCTCGATGTGCCGGATAACCTCTCCGGCAGCCACCCAACGCATGACCTGCGCCTGCTCGATTGGGCTTAGGTAGGACCAGACGAACAGCCGTTGAATCGCCGGCCACGCTCCGCTGGACGCCAACGTGCCGTCCGTCACGCCGGTTTCATCTTCGTATTCGACAGACACGTTCACCCGGTCATCATCGGACCACACCTGGGCGTCCTCGACCCACAAGAGGCGGGTCGGCTGATCCGACAGCTGCTGGAGCACCTGCCAGCGCTCACTCAGGAACCTCAACAGCACCGCGGCGGTATCGGGCAGGGCGAACTGCAGCACAGGCGCTTCAAAGGCATCGCGAGCCGCGTCATAGGCCTGATCGAATTGACCCGCCGCCCTCGAAGCCTCTTCCCATTGCCCTTGCTTGAGCGCCTGGAGCATCCGACCCAGGTGCTGCACGAGCTTCTCGTAGGGCAGCGCATCCGGCAGATCCAGGTGCACAAGCTCCAGTTGGCTCTGGATGGTCGTCGCAAGCCCGAGGAACGCGCTGCCGACGCTGCGACCATACGTCACCTGCCAATTCTGCGGCGGGATACCCGGTTCTTCCGCGACAGACTCGTCCGGCTCCGCAGCAACCGGCTCCGCTGGTGCGGACGGCATCTGAGACGCCCGGCGCAGTAGCGCATCGTAGCGGTCTCCCACCGCCCGCTCCGCATCGGCTTCCGAATCAAACACACCGCCGGCGAGCTGCTCCACGATCTGTTGCGTAATGTGCTCAGGCGTATCGCGCGGCAGCAACTTGCGGACCGTGGCCTCATCCAGCTCGATCAGTTTGCGGATACCAGGTAACGACTCGATCAGCGGCAGATGGCTTCCGCCGATCACCACCAGCACCTGGGACCTGCTTGGAAACTTCCCAAGCGTGGCGCGCAGCGACTCAAGACTCTTGCGATTGACGACCCTGGCGACCGTCTCCATCGTTGCGAGCCGCAGTCTCCCGTAGGCCGCCGGGTCCTCCTGACTCAGACGATGGACGCGCCGCATCGCGCCCCGGACCGCGCGCCACGGCAGATGTGGGGCGACCTGCGTGATCGCTTCGCGGGCCGCGTCGTCGTCAGCCAACCGCCAGTCAAGATCCCCTTGCCCCCGCAGCCGCCCCATGTCTTCAGCCAAGCAATAGCTCCAGGTGCCAACCGTCTCAATCGGCGTCATGCCTGCGAAGCCTTGCTCGCTCAGCCGCCCAGCCGCTTCCTCATAGATCGATGGGTCATCACCCTCGTACACACTCGCCGTGCCCACCGGAATCGCCAGCCGCTGCGCAATGGCGACCGCGTAGCGCACCTCGGGCGGAGCCAGCGTCAGGTTGTCCTTGATGGGCGAGTAGCTCTCGATGGCCACCACCCAATCATCCGGCGCGTCAACCATCTCGGGTGCCATCACCTGCCGGATCCGCTCTGTCCCCTCGATGGAGAAGTAGTCCCCATGCAACACGTGGATCACTTTGTCCCCGTAGCGATACACGTCAAGCTGTTGACGTTGAACGGGCGGGACGATCGTCCGCACGCCCAGCTCCCGCTCGAAGAGCGGCCCCTGGATCTCGCTCAGCAGCCGCTGCGCTCGCGGATCCCGCGCCGCCGCGCCGAGGCTGCGGGGCGGCTCGCGGGTGGCGCGCAGCAGACCCACAGTCCCATAGCCGTGGTGATCGCCCTCGGTGATCTGCTGCACGCTGAATCCGGTATCCTCCAGCCGCTCTCGTGACGCCCGCCACGCCAGCTCCTGTTCCCCGTGGAGAGTGGCGCCGGCCATGCGATCGAGCGCCGTCGCCCCTGCCTTGCGCGCCACCGCCTCGTCCATCCACTCCAACAACTTCTTGGCAGGCGCCGCCCCAGACGTTGGGCCGGCTGATGTTGGACCACTCTTCTTGGCGACATACCCCTGCTGGTCAATGGCCAACGTGAAGTCTGGTAGCTCGACGGCCGCCACGATCTCCTCCTCGGAACGGTGCGTGCGCGTCTCCGTCATGTACTCGTCCACGAGGGCGCTGACATGCTTGGGCCCATCGGCGACGCGTTGCGTGAGGTCGGCGGCGAGCTCGCGCAGCACGGAGGGGCTCATCCAGATGGTGCCGTTGTCCGGCTCCTGCTGAATCCGAGTCACGCGCACCACGTCCGGGGACTTACCGCTGAACCAGATCCGGTAGGACGTCTTTCGCTCCTCCCCGGTTATCACTAATTCGTGGAACGGGGTGCGGATGGAGGAGCGTTCCGGCAGCTCACCCTTGACTTTCTCGATCAGTTCGTAGTGGTCCTCCGTCCAGCGGAGCCATCCCTCCTGCTCAAGTGGATGGTTGGCGCCTAAGCGCCGATGGAGCACCACTCCCCGCGGGAGGCCAGACCACCTCGGTCCACGCTTCGGCCTCTCCGAGCTGCGCCGAGTTGGCATCGCCGTCGGGGACTCCACCGTGAAGGATGAGATGGCGAGCTGCGAGCTGATACCGGGCTGCTGCGCGGCGAGCTCAGCCAGCTGCTTCTGGTGGCCCTGCGCCGGCGCTTGCCGGCTTCGTTCCCAGCCCTGCACCCCACCTATGCCGATCTCGAAGAGGCGTCCGAACTGCTTCTGCGTGAGCCCAATCGCCTCGCGCAGCAGACGCACCCGACGATGATACTCCGGCTCCTCGCGCAGCAACACCGCCAGCGATCGGCCGTGGAGGATGTGGGTGACCTCAAGGCTCGGCCCAAGGTGCTCATTCCCAAGGTGCTCACTCACGAGATCCACCAGTGCGCGCAGCGCCGGCAGCCGGAAGGAATAATCCGTAACCCATCCGCCGCCTTCCTGTTTGATCAACCCCTCCGGAAGGGGCACTTCCGGACCCAAGGCTTCCACAATGGCATCGAGCCGCTGATGAACGGCTGATGGGTCATCGCCAACGATCTCCTCGAGCCTCCTGATGAGCGCCGGCGCCAGCATCCCAACGGCGGCATCAACCAATCGACGCCGCTCGAGCCATCCAGTCCGTCCTTCTGGTTGCGGCGTCCACGTGGGCGGGGGCTCGTAATACGCAGGGTCGGCGAGCCACGAGAGCATCCACGCGTCGAGTCGCTCCGGTGAGACGTCGCCCTTCAGTTCAGCGACGCCGATCCGAGCGAGCATGGCTTGCTCCCGCTGAGTCAGCAGCGGACCGCGGGATGCGAGCGTCACACGCCACCGCTCATCCAGCGTGCCGTCCGGCTGGGTGAAGTGCGCGAACACCGCATAGGCCTCGCGCAGCGCCGGGTGGTGCGAGGCGATGTCCAGCAGATAGGACCTGAGGTCCGCCGCGCCCTGCGCCTTCGCCAGGTGCTGCGTGTAGCGCCATTGGAGCGCATAGGCCTCCATCTCATTGTGGATGCGCATGGCGACACTCTTCTTGAACTCGTGGCGGCGATGCGACTCCAGCTCCTGCGGCGGGATGCCCTCAGGGACACTCGGCAGCGCGCGCAGGATCGACATCGACGCGTCATCGCGTCTGACCTGAGCGCGACTGAGGTGGCTTAGCTCATGCACCAGGTGCGCCTCCACCTCCGCCTGCGGCAGGCCCTCGAAGTTCGCCAGGTTCACGTAGAGGGATCGGCTCTCGAGTTCCATCGCCAGGAAGGATTTCGAGATGAGCCTGGCGTCGAACGACAGCCGGGGACGCCGGACAAATACGCGCAGCAGCTCGAGCAGCTCGTCCGTCTGTGGTGAGCGCGGCAGCCAGCCCTGCTCGATGTTGGCGATCGCGCGCGTCGCTGCGTCGAGCAGGTTCGCGCGGGCCGTCTGCTCCCGGTCCTCAGCCGCCGTGGGAGGCGATGCGCCCAGCCGTCGAATGATCCACCACCCACTCGCCGCCACCACGAGGGCGCCTGCGCCAAGACCGACCCACTTCAGGGCTTGCCGGCGCGTCAGACCCGGCGCGCCCGTTGCGGCGGCGCGCTCTCGTCGGCGTCGCTGGGCCCGCGTGTCCTTCGCTGCCCCGCGGCTCTTCGAGGGCCCGCCCCGCCGGACCCCGCCAAACCCAACTCCCGAACTCGGGTTCACCGCCTGCGCATACGGATGACCCCGGCGGCCGAGGACGCGCTTCGCTGAATCGTAGTACTGCGCGCCGCCACTCGGGCCGCGGCCGCCCAACCTCCCTCGAATTCCCGGCGTCCCTGAGCCGACGACGGGACTCAAGAGGATGTCGACAACCTGATCGACCTTCAGGTCCGTGTCCACTCCCTCCAGCTCTCCCACATCGACGCCACCAACGAGCACTCGGACGCCTGCTCGAAGCCGTTCATGGCCGGGCAGCCCTGTCACCAATTGGTCGCGCAGACCTGGCGCGTACCGATCCAAGCGCTCCAAGAGCTGGCGAAGCGTGCCCGCCGTAAGGTGCAGGACCCGCGCGCCATTTACCCACCCAGCCAGCGCGGCGGACAGATGCACCTCGATCGATGGTCGTCGGGCGAGCACATCCAACAGCCGGTACTGCCGCCACAGCAGGCTGTTCGTCCCCCAGTGCTCTTCGACCGATGCGTTCGCGCGCGCCGCCATCGCCGCGGCTTCCTGGGGCTTGTCCAGAATCTCGTTGATCGCGCGGGCCGTGTCCTCAATCGATCGCGGCCGATCAAACTGCCCGGTCTGGGCATCGATGCCGACGACGTAGCCGGTGCCATGCTGCGGGTCTTGCCGAACGTCAATCACCTGCGAAGCCAGAGCGCCCACCCCACTGACGATGACCGGCTTGCCATGCCACATCGCCCCAAGTGCTGCAAGCCCCGAGCCTTCATTGAGCGATTTCAGGACGATCGCCGACGCCGCACTCTGGAACGCGTTCACCTCCAAGTCGTGCAACTCTCCGACGGTGAGTTCGTCGTAGCCCATCGCTTGCGCAGCGTCCGCCTGGGCCGCTGAGGGATTCGTCAGCCGGCCGGGATTGATCTGCAAGCGCAAGAGCTCCGCGTGCAGACGCACCCACGCCCACAGCAGCGCCCGCCGGGGCGAGGCTGGCAACAGCGGCACGACGAGGATGTTCTTCGTGAGCGAAGCCGGCACATGGGCCGCTTGGAGCCCGTCCTCGATATACGCGCGCAGCTGGCGCAGGGTCCTAAAGGCGTGCGCGTCATCGGGTGCGAGCGGCAACGTGAAGACCAGCCGCGGGAAGGCGTGCGGCTGCTTCCCTGGATCAAAACGGGCGAGGCGACTGGCCATCACCTGCAGGTAGGCATCGACCACGCCGAAGGGATCCCGCAGCACATCTGGGCGCGCGTGCTGGAGGATCAGCGGCCGATCAAGCGGCACCTCGTACTTGTCGAGCGTCGCTTCAATGAAGGCGTGGTCCAGCGGCATGTTGCGCGTCCCGTTCAAGTCGATCCCGGGCGAGACGTCCCAGTGCGAAGCCATGGCGTCCGGCGGGAGGAACTCGGGGCGGTAGACGGTCACGGCATCATACTGGTTGATGAAGGGTCGCAGGATACTCCAGGCGGAACGGCTAGGATGCAGCGGCTCATCGCTGATTGCCGTGGCCACATTGCCCTGCCAGATGAACTGCGTCTCAGGAAACACGACGCGGAGCAGCTCGATCATCCCGGCCGGCTGGTGATCATGGATGACGATGACATCGGGAGCCGGCAGCTGCCGCCGTTCCTTCACGTCGAGGAGCGCTAAGACGTTGGCCACTTGCATCCGGCGCCAGAGATGGAAGTCACCGTCCGAAAAGCCGTCGGGCAGGCCCTGCAGGGCACGAGTCATCCGGCCCGTGACGTCATGGAAGCGCTGGTGGCGATCGGCTCCCATCACGAACCACCGCATCCGCAGCCGACGCTGCGGACGCATCTGGCTGAGCGCGTTGTTGAGCGCAATCAGCGGTTCGAGTTGATCCGCGACGCTGCCGCCGGCCCCTGAGGAGTTGAGGTGCCAGACCTCGACGTGCGGCTTGCCCCGGCCGAGCAGTGGAGTCACGCTGCGCGCGCGCAGCGCCAATCGGACCATGCGCCCTACCCCGACCAGCCGACGCCATATGGCGAGATCCGCGTACGTCACACGACGTTCCTCGATGGGTTCAAGCTCCAAGTCCTCCGAGGGTTCGACGAACACGCCCGGGCGCGCCCGCAGCTCGACCAAGCGCCGCTCGGTGGCCAGCTGGCGCAAGGCGAGCTCCACGTCCACAGGATCCATCCGACGATGGAGCCGCTCGCTCAACTGTTGCGCCACGACATGAGGGGTGTAGGCGACCAGCGGCCGAGTGGTCAGGAGGGAGAGAATCTCGTCACGTAACTGTCCACTCGGCAGCTCTTCTTCGGGCACGACATCAGTGTCTGGACTGAGGAACTGGAGCGATCGCAAGAGGAGGTAGACCTTGCGCAGGCGGTCTTCTGGGGTGGGCGGGGAGTCCTCAGTGAGTGGGCGGGGGGATCGCAACATCTCCGCCACGGGACGCAGGAGATCCTCCAGCGCCTGGAGGACCTGTGGGGCGTCCGCGGCGCCATGCAACCAGTCGTGCACGATTGGCGGCGCGCGCTGCTGGAGCTGGGCGCGGCTGAGCCCCTCGACCTCCGCGAGAATCGCTTCGAGCTCCACGCGGTCGGTGCTCAACACATCGACGAGCAACGTCTGGGTGTCGCGCGCCTCGCCCAAGAGCCTGCGCACGGCGGGATGCGACAGCAGCGTCTGAATGGTCTGCGCACGCCGGCCCACAATCCGCAGCATCGCGGGATGACCGCCGGCCGACGGCACCTCCACCACTCCTTCTGCCAGGGTGAGCGTATCGGGATGGAGCAGGGCGGCGGCAAATTGGTCCACGCGCTCCGGCGCAACACTGCTGGCGATTGCGAGGGGAGCCGCGCGTCCTTGGGTGTGGCGCGCGAGCATGAGACTCAACCTCATGAACGCCGAGTCCGCCCCAGGATGCGGCGGTGACCAGGTGTAGAGCGCGTGCCACAGCGCCTCGGCGGAGGGATCCATCGTGACCTGCCCTTCGCGCAGTTGCCGAATGAGGCCGTCGAGGAGGTGGCGTGTCGGTGGCGTCCACCACCGCACCCACTGCGCTTTGGTTGCGGTTAAGAGATCCAGGAAGACCGACCGTTCCTTCAACGCGAGTCGTCGCCCCATCCACCACTGTCCGAGTCGCTGCGTGAAGGAAATCGGCGGGCGATGCAGCGATGGCACCTGTCCGGCGTTCTCAAAGAACGCGTCCACCAGGTGATTGACCGTCCGCGGCGCGGTCCAGAACACGCCATGCCCCGCCCTCGGTACTTGAACAAGACGAATGCGATCCCCAGGATTCGCCTTCGGCGCGCGCTGTTTCAGCGCCTCGATGAGCGCGCCATGCCACGCGATGATGGCGGGATTGCCGACCAGCGTATCCTCGTCACCGAGGAGGATGAGGAGATTGCTGGTCTCGCCGATCGTCGCCGCGAGCTGCTCGGGCGCCCACTCGGCGCCGGCGGCCAGCATCGCCTCATACGCCTCGACCACGATGTGTGGCTGGACCCGCTCAAAGATCGGCCGCAGGTGTCGCTCGTAGACCGTGGGGTCGCCGGCGTGCAAGAACCGCCCGTACACCCATCGCGCGATCCATGCCTGCGCGATGATCACCCGCCGCCACACCACCTCAAAGAGCCCGAACCGATGCAACGCCAGCACCAGGGGCCTGATCGCTTTCGTGAGCCGCCGTACCGTTCGTTGACCCAGGATCATATCGCCTGCCAGCGCAGGCGTGGAGAGCACCGCCGATGAGATCCGATCCGGCACCAACTCCCACAAGGCCAGCGCCGCCATCGCACCCATGCTGCTGGCCATTACGCGCACCGTCGCACCGGCCGCCACTTCCTTCACCATGACCGACTGCGCATCGCCGGCCACCCGCTGGAAATAGTCGGCGCGCGTCGCCTGACCCAAGCTCGAATGACCATGGCCCCGCAGATCCACGGTGATGACCCGCCAGCCCTTCATGACGAAGTGCTGGACCTGGTGGTACCACACCGTCTGATCCATGAGATAGCCGTGGAGCAAGAGAAGCGTGGGCTGGTCGCGATCCTCCGGGCCGAAGACGGTATAGTGGATGGCAGCCCCGTCCGGGGCCAGCAGCACTTCCCTGCGGCTGGCGACAAACAGCTCGTGGCCAAGCTCAGCCGCCGAGCCGAATCGCACCAACTGCTGGAGGGCCACGCGCACCGCTTCGAGGGGCTCGTGCAAGGCATGCGCGATGGCCTCAGCGCTGAACACCTCATCGCGATGGCCCGCGAGGAACGCGTGCACCTGCTCGACCGGGGGTGCGACCGCCAGCGCGGCCTCCTGGGCCAGAAATGCGGCGTGCTCCTCTTGGGTGATGTCGCCCCCGCTGACCACAATGACGAGCCGCTCGCTCTTCGCCAGCTGCTTCTCGTGCACCGGATCCAGCAGCGCGGCTAGCGCAAGCGCGCCGCGCGGGGGAATGCGCACGCCGGCCTCTCGCCACAACAGCTCCACGGCCTGGCGCACGGACTCTTTGGAGACGGTGATGATCGGCGCGCCGTGCGCCTGGGCAAGTGCCGTGGTCCACGGGTCGCGCTGAGGGTTGCCTGCCAGCTCCACTCCAATGAGCTGCCGACGCTGCCCTTCCAGCGCCACGGCGATCCCTGCAAGGTTAGCGCCGGTCTCGACCGGTATGACGAGCGTGTCGAACGTCGGGACCTCTTGTTCAATCTCCAGGGCGAGTGTGCCTCCCCCCATGATCCGCTGCTGATCGTCGGGATCGAGGAACACACTGTTTGCGGTCGTGAAGGCCGCCTCAACGGCGCGCTCGCGGGCCTGCCCATAGGAAAGGAGCGGTGCGTCCTGCACATGGGTGATGAGCGTGGCTTCAAGTTTCTGCACGCGCTGGGCCACTCGATCATCGAGGACTGCGGCGGCATAGATCCGAAGCCGAGCGTGGAGCTGGCGCGCCGCCTGGGCCAGCGCCACCGCCTCGTCGCCATCACGGGCCACTGCGACAACCGTCGTCCGATTCCAGGTCACCGCCTCGACGCCGCGTCCCAATTCGATGAGGCGCGCGAGCGCTCCCCGCATCGCAATGGAGCCGGTCGGCAACTGGTCCTCCCGCTTGAGCCACACCTCCCGACCCAGAAGCGCGCTGAGCTTCTCCGAGCGAACGATCGGGCTCGGCGTTGCCAGATAATGGCCAAGCTGGTCCCTTGCGCCTTCCAATGTGGCTCGAGTGATCGCAGTGCCAGCGACGGAGTTGCCACCCTGGACCACCGGCGGTACCATCGCAAGCGAGAGCCAGGCCGCGGTAGCCGACGCCCCGAGCGCCCAGTGGAGCACCCAGAGGAGTCCGATCGCCAACGTGATCACGGCTGCGACACCAGCCTGCAGCCGCTCCTCGCGAATCTGGTCGGTGAACGTCCGCCGCATCTCGCGCCACCAGGAGCGATCCAGCGCTCGACGTGGCGAAGTCGCCAGCGCGATCAGCGTCGCGAACGCATACGCCCCGATCAGTTCCGTCACGCGTCGGGCCTGTCGCAGCATTGCGCGTATCTCATCCAGCGCACGCGCCTCGACCTGGCTCTGATACGGCGCATCGAGGATCTGACTGAGCTCGCGCTGTGAGATGGTCGGTACGTAGGTGCCCTGCGGCTGGTCCTTCTTCCCTGCGACGGACGCACCGAGGGCCTCGAGCCGGTAGATGACCCATTCGTGAGCATCCAGTATGTCATCGGGTTCGGCATCCCCCGTCATCCTCACCAGTTGATAGCCGAGTGCTTCCACCTCACGCAATGCCGTCTCCGTGCGCAATCGCTCTCCTGAATCTCCGTCATCGTACCAACCCACAATCAAGTAGCCTCCGGGCACCAGCGTCCTGACGACCTCGTGCACGATGGCCTTCTTTTCGTCGCCCGTAATGGACGGGGCGGAGAGGACGCTCATCATGACCACCGCGCTCAGCGAGTGGTCCGGCAGCCCGCTGCGCTGGAACGCCGCATGCGCTGGCGACGCTTGACGGCCCTGCGCGCCTGTGGTATCGTCGACGATACGGAGGACGTGATCCGATGCCAAAGAGCGCGGTGAAGTTATCGACGAGGCAGGCCCAACGGTTGCTGGAGCAGCTCCCACCGGTCGTGAAGATTCATCTGGTGCGGCGCTGGGAACAGCAGACGTGGCCTGTGCGGTTACGCCAGCTCTTGGCGCGGATCGATCGACGCCTCGCAACGTCTCCTGGACTTGCCCGAACGGCGCGGAAGAGTGTGGGCCCGGCTCGTCGGGCATTCCATGCTGCGCGCCGTCATCGACACTAACGTTCTCTTGAGCGGCTTGTTGGGTGGCCGCACGCGTCCTCTCCTCGGTGCGTTGATCGCCCGTCGGTTCCACCCGGTGGTCTCCCCCCTGCTCCTCGAAGAGTTGCTCGATGTCGTGAGTCGGCCCGCGTGGCGTCGTCTGCTCACTCACGCTGATCTTGGCGACTTGCTGACGATCCTCCATAGCGCGACTGCGCTCGTCATCCCCACCGAACATCTCACGGTCTGCCGCGACCCCGAGGACAACGTCCTGCTTGAGTGCGCCCTCGCCGGTCGTGCCGACTTCCTCGTCACCGGAGACAACGACTTGTTGGTCCTCGATCCCTTTCGCGGCATCCGTATCCTGCGTCCGCGCGAGTTCCTCACGCTCCTGTCCTGACTTCGCGGCGGGCGCTGGCGCCGGCTCGTGGGCCGGGGCTGGCCCCGTCTCGGGAGTCGCGTCAAACGGGGCTGGCGGCGGCTCTGATCCAGAGCTGGAGCGCGTCGGCGGTTCGCTCTGACGAGCTTTGGGGAAGCCGCTGACGGTGATCAGCGTGCCTGTGGTGACTCCACTCGACGTATGTTCGCTCGGTTGCGGCTCGAGCTCGCCAGCTCTCCGGTCGCTGGCGCGGTACACCACCCGTTGCCCCAGGGACTCTACCGAGAAGTCCAACCCATTCGCGTTGGCGGCCTGGCGCGCCAGCGGCAGCCCAAGCCCATGCAACACTGAGGGCCCGCGGGTTGAGGTCGTGGTCCCAACCGGCATGCTTCGCGCAATGTCAGCGATCCCTGGCCCTAAATCCCGCGCGAGAAGCTCGAAACCGCGTCGCCCGCCCTCTTGCTGCTCACGGATGAGGATGAGACCTGGCCCGCGCGCATGCGTGAAGTTCTTCGCGAGCTCGCCCGCTACGAAGCCTGGCGCATCCCCGCTGAGCCCCAGGCTCTGCGCAAAAAGATCCACAGCCGCCAAAATTTCCATCGCCCGCTGATCTGAGCCGTCAGCGGGATAGACGCGATAGCCGAACTCCTGTTCGAGGCGCGCCCTAGCAGCGGCGACCTCCTCAGATGTAGCCACCGGGGGCAGCAGCGTATCCATCAGCGCACGCGCCTCGATCTGGCGCTGATTCGCGGCGCGTGAGGAAGCGCTACCCTCAGAGGCCAACAAAAATGCGGCGAGCGCCTCATCGAGCCGTGTGATCGCATCGGTGACGGCGCGCCGCTGGGCGTCGGCGTCATCGCGCGGCGCGCTGAGGAGCTGCTGGAGCACCTCGAGGAAGCGATCGCGCATCGCGTCACTGACCGAGGCATCCTCACCCCACCGCTCGCGCAAGGTGGCGGCGAGATCCTCCACCCCCACACGCCAGACATGCGGCGGCTTGTCGGTCATCAGCTCATACAGCATGTGAGCTAATCCGTAGGCCCAGCTGGGCGACCGATCGGTGTTAGCTACGTAGTCAATGAATCTCATGGTTGGCGAAGCGGCTTCCCCGGCGACGAGCACATTTTCGATCTTCGGGCTGAAATGATGAATGCCAGCTGATGCCACTTCGCTCATGCCAAGGGCCAGCTCTCGCGCCAGGCGCATCCGATCCGCCCAGGAGGGCTGTGTGTGCGCGATCCATTGGTCCATGGGCTCGCCGTCCACCCACGACCAGCGCAGCAGCGTCCAGGGGCGGCGTTCTTCTTCCATATCCTCATGGCGCCTGAGCGCGTCACCGGTGTAGTTCTGCGCCACCAGCATCGTGTGGCCCGCTTTCCGATCGTCGGCGCGCACATCGAGCGGTTCGGTCGCCTCCAATACCACAAGGCGAGCCGGTGGCGGCGTCAAACGCCGGCGCACATCCGCGACGCGCTCGGCGCTGAGGTCTTCGTGCGGCACCTTGGGAATTTTGCCGAACCACTGACGGCCCTGCGCATCCAGCAGGACCACTTGCACGCTGTTCATCCGCGCCCCGAGGACGTCGAGCAGATGGTAGCCCGCCCGCTCAAGCGGCGCGCGCAGCACGGCCTGCCACGCCGCACGCTGCAGCGGCATCGGCGGCAGAGCCATCGCGCTGACCGGCGTCCCGGACGCCTCGCGCAAGGCGCGCCAGGCGCGCAACTCGATGAGCGCTTGCCCCATCGCCGCGCGCTGCTCGATCACCGCGTCAGGCGGCAGCGCCATCAGCTCCCACAGCAGCTGCGCGAGCGCTGCGCGTTCGGCATCCGTAACGGTCGGATCAGCGCCCCACCGCTCGCGCAAGGTGGCGGCGACATCCTCCTCACCCACGCGCCAGACATGGGGCGCGCTGTCGGTGAAGAGCTGGTAGAGCATGCGCGCCAGGCCTGAGGTCCAATGAGGGCGCGTGTCGTCGTGGCCGATATAGTCAATCTGCAGAAGCGACATGCGCCCGTGCTGTTCGCTGACGAGCACGTTTTCCATGACGGGGTCATTGCGGCGAATCCCGCGGCCAGCTAGGGCAGCGGTGGATGCGACGAGCTGTTCGGCAAGCTCCAGGCGCTGCATCCACGAGGGCTCGCTCGCCGTGAGCCATGCATCGAGCCGCTGGCCGTCCACCCACGACCAGCGCTGCACGGTCCATGGCCTGCTTTCGTCGTCCATCCGCTCCTGGCGCCTGAGCGATTCCCCAGAATAGTTGTGCGCAAGAAGATGCGCGTGACCCGCTCGTCGATCGTCGGCGCGCACATCAAGCGGCTCCACCGTCTCCGCCGGCACGATGTGTGCGGGGACGGGCGTCAACCGTCGCCGCACCTCTTCTACACGCACCGCCGAGAGATCCTCGCGCACACCAATCGGAACCTTCCCGGCCCACACGGTGCCGGCCGCATCGCGCATCCGCACGACCACGCTATCCACCCGCACGTCCGCCACCCATTCAAGGTCATAGCCCGCGCGGCGCAGCGGCTCGCGCAGCACCAGCAACCAGGCCGCTTGACGGAACTCTTTCGGCGGATTGCGGCCGCTCGGCGGCAGGCCGCCGAGACCAAGCGCTAGAGCCGGAACCAGACTCAGCCATGAGACGTCCGTCGCTGATTCCTGAGCGATAGCAGATATCGTCTGTGAGGGAACGATATCTGATATCGAGGGGAGGGCGGCTGCCGCCGAGGCCAGAGCGAGCGAGCCGGCCAGCGCCGCCGGGGCGAAGAGCGCGAAGACGCCGGCCCGCGTGCCACGACCACGGCCCCGGCGATCGGACGCGCCTGGTGAGGAGCCACTTCGGCCGGTCGGACCGCCTGGCATGGGGGCCGCCCAGCGCTCCTCGGCGTAGTCTTCAATCATGCGGGCGACGCGCTGCGGCCGCTCTAACACGAGCACGTGCCCGTTGAGCATCCGGCCCGGATTCGTGAAATACTCCCAGGGAGAGTTGATCTCATCGGCGATGGCCTGCGCCTGATCGTCCGGGATCAGCGCATCACCTTCGACAAGCACCGTGACGACGCGGCGGCCCGCGGAGTCGTTGTTGAACTTACGCATCAGCGGACGGGCCCCGAGGAACCGTTCCCACAGCTTGGCCTTCAACCAGATGTAGACCGCCGCATCGATCTCCTGGCCAATATGCCACGGACGGAACGTGCCGCCTGATGCTACCACCCGCCTCTGCGCGATCTTGAGCAACGGCTTTGAAATCAGGCCAGCGGAGGCCAGAGGCGCCAACATGCCCAGCCACCAGGTGTCCGGGAAGCGTGCTTTGGTTTGCTCGCGGACCGTATCCGCCAGCGCGAGCCACCCTCGCACCACCAGCCCAGGCACGCGGCTCTGGATCGCCAGCCACGCGAGGGGATAGGGTTTTGCCAGCAGGACAAGTGACTGAAGCGGCGCTTTCAAGAGCCGCTCGAGGAGTGCCGGCCCAGGCACCGGCAGCGCGTCAACACCAAGTTTGACGACGCTGTGAAAATCGCTGATCGACATCGACGGATCAAATGGCGTGATCCGCATCACCCCGCGCACCAGGTGGAGCACTCGATCCTTGGGGGCAGCCGCGTCATCCTGGAGCACGACTTCCTGCCAGATCGTGTCGGCGATCGAGTGCGTCACCCAGAGGATGCCGTCCTCCTGACCGAACCGCTTGATGATGGCCCGGCGCTCCTGGGCGTAGCGCTCCATCAGGTGCAGCCGGGATTCCTCGATCGTGTCATAGGGGGAGCTGCGTCGAGGGGCGATGACGGTGTAGTCATCCTTCAGGAGCTCCATCACCAGATCCCACGAGAGCTGGCCGGCCGCCCCGTGATCAAGTCCGATGACCGGCTTCCCTGGTTTGCCCTTTCGAAAGTCCACGATGACTTGGCCGACAATCGCGCCATGGTCGTCCAGGACGTCCACGGGCTCGGTTTCCCAGGTCCGCGACTCCTCATCGAGGTAGAGCCGTACCTTGTCGCGGCCGAGTTTCTCGCCCAGCTCGTGGATGATGCGCCCGGGCGTCTCTTCCACCGAGCCCTCGGGAGCGAGCACGCGTCCTGCTGCCATGCGCTTGTGCTTGATCAGCCCGCCTGTCACCACCATGATCGCCTTGCGGGTCCTCAGGAGCCGCCGTCGCGAGGCGGTCACGCGCACGGTGCCCGACTCATCGACCATCACGCCGTACGGCGGCACGTCGCGCCCCCTGCGCAGCAACGGATCCCGCGGGTGCAGGCTGGCGGTCTCCCCTCCCTCGCCCAGGGCGAGGAGTGTGAGATCCATACGGCGCCACCCGACCTCTTCGCTGTAGCGCTGCGCTTCCTCCTTGGCGTGGCGCATTGCCGCACGCTGGGTCTTGAACGACCCCCTTAAGATGCGATGGACCTGCGGCGCCACAGGGAGCTTGGACAGGAAGGTCTCATGAAACACGCGGTAGTGGCTTCCCGCGTGCGAATCCGGCACCATGCGCTCATCGGTAAAGTAGATCTCCCACTTCGACCAGTCGGCGTCACGGGTCGCGAGCAACGCATAGATCGGCGCAAACGTTCGGCCGCTGGCGATTTGGAGGCGGAACACGCCGCGCGCGCGAATCGCCTCGTCGGCCGCTGTGGTGATGTCATCCACCACATCCCTGGCGACCTCCCGCCCGTGGAGACGTTCCTGCACGCCAAACGGCAGTTCGTACCCGCCATTGCCGTTCGAAGCCTCAGGCGCCGGCGACTGGAGTCGCGGGCTGTCGGAGCGGGAAATCCCCAGCGGGAGATGGAAGCGCTCCTGGATGATGTAGAGCGCGCGGACCAGATCGGGAAGACCCACCGCGTTAGGCGCGCGGGGTTGGACGACGTACTGCAGCAGCCTGAACAGGTGCAGGACCGCCATCGCCATCGGCCCAGCCACAGAGTAGGCCACGATCATTGCGCTGAGGTACTGGCCCTGCTGGACAAGGTCGATTGGTGCGCGCCAGGCGTGGCCGAGCAGTAGCAGACCCGTCAGCCCAATCCACGCCAGCGGTGCGCTGGCGGCCACGAGGAAGGTCAACCACGAAGTCGGATGCTCCGCGATCCAGCGGCTCTGGACATAGGAGCCGGTTGACGACACAAGACTGCGCTCCACCGGCACGCCGAGGGCGACTGCGACCATCTCATGCAGGGCCTCCTCGATCCAACTGAAAGGCAGGAGGAGCGCCATGGTGGTGGGGCTGTGCATGTCGGTTGACGGACCGAGCGAGGGCGCCTGGTAGTCGCGCGGGCGAAACGCCGGCTCTTCCATGACGCGTTTGAGTTCCCGTTTGACGATGACGGATTCACGACGGGTCAACGGGCGGCCGCCACGTGTCAGGTACAAGGAGTTGTCCGCCAGCCCGCCGCGCCACCAGTCATGCCGCGTGATAGGGATGATGTCTTCCACATTGAGCCCAAACGAACGCAACACATGGAAGATGCGCACGAGCAGGCCCGGGTAATCACCGGTCTCCATGTCCAGGCGCGTCCAGCCGTCGTTCCGGCGCATCCGGATGCGCGTGGATGCCAGGCCCTCGGGACGCGTCATCACCCGCGGCAGCACGTCCTCGATGGAGCGCGCGCCGTTGAGCAATTCCTGCAACTGGGCTTCCAGGTCCTCGACGCGGCCCACACCCTCCGCGCCCACCCGCGCGGTTTCCACGGCGAAGCGGATCAAGACCAGCGGTTCGGCTCCCCGCGGCGGCCGCTGCTCGATGTGCGGATGCATGTCATGCACGGTCAATCCCCACCTGTACAGCAGGGCGATGACGGCGTCACCTAGGCCGGGCCTGTCACCCCGCAGCACCACCACGAGCTCCGAGATGCCTCTCGGATCCGCCGACGGACGAACCGCGAGCACCGCAGAGAGACCGCCGGTAAGCAGCCGATGGACGAGGCGAACCTCCTCCACATCCTGGCCGCGCCGGCGCAGCGAGCCGGGATCGTTGGCCACGAGATTCGCGTAGCGGCGCGCGGCCTCCGGTGAGACATCAGGCGCGACGTCGTGGAGCACGGCAACCATCTCCCGCATCCGTTCGCTCCTGCGCGGCACCCAGGAATCCGGATCCGCGACGGCGGACGCATCGATGCGGTAGAGTGCTTGCAGCTCCTCGTAGATCGGCACCGCAGCCACCCGTCCACGCTGGCCGTCCACCGCGGCGATGGCCAAGAGCAGCATCGTCCGGTCGAGGTTGCGCCGCATGACGGCGTTCAGGAAACGCACGACCGCCGCCGGGGTGGCGGTGTTGACTTCGCGGCTCCAGGACTCCAGCAGCAGGAAGTGCTCCACCGCCCAGCGCACATCCGCCCCCCGGCCCCGGTCGGACGCCAGCCCGTAGCGGGCCAGCAGGTCTCGCAGAAACGCGCGGCGGACCTTCGGATGACGCGCCGCCGTCACGGTGAAGAACAACACCGCCAGCCGCAGCGGCACCCAGAGCCGTGCTCCCGCCGCGCGGATGCGACGGAAGACCGGCGCAGTGCCGAGTTTCATGGCCCGCTCATCTGCCCGCAGCTCTCGGGTGTGGAACCACAGCATCCGCTCCAGCAGGCGGACGTCCGAGAAGATCTGGGCCCCAACGGTCGCTCGCCGCTGCCGGTCAAATGTCGGCATGTACTGGACGGCATCAAACCCTGGAATAAACTCATCCAGGATGCCGATGACTTGCATCCGCCGCAGCGTGTAATACAGCGACTCGCGAGCCGAGACCAATTGCACAAATTGCCGGTAGCGGGCCGCCGCGAAGTTCGCATCATGTCGCATGGTCTCCTTGAAGGAGCCCGCATGCTCCTGCAGCGCATCAAGCAGATCGGGTGCGAGCCGCAGGTTGTCGTGGGTGGGGTCGGCGGTCAAGAGCAACAGCTGCAGATAGAGCTCAGGATGCTGGGCCAGCGCCGCCGGATCGGCACCACGGTCCAGCGCCACTTCGTAGCGCTCCTGGTAGCTAAACCCGTCTTCGAGCGTAAACAGCCAGCCGGTGCGCTTGATCAACACGAATCCCTCTGGCATACCCTCACGCGTGACCTCCTCCACCGCGGACGGCGAGGCCTGCTCGACCGATCGGCGGATCACCTTGTAGGTCACCAGGAAGAGGGCCTCGGCATGCCGGTAGTAGTCCTCCATCAGCGCCGCCGCCGCATCCTGATCCCGGACCCGCTGATACGCCGGCAGCGCCTGCGCCACGCGCACCTGCAGTTCCCTTGTCAGCGTCGTGCCGAAGCCGCCCACCGCTTCCATGGCGCCGCGCACCTCTTGCAGGAAGTTGAGGGCGCGCTCCGCCTGATCAATCTCCTCCTGCCGCAGCAGACCGCGCTCCACCAGCCCCATGAGCACCGGCTCGTGAATGCCCTGCAGCTTGGCGAACCAGCGGATATAGTCGTATTCCCGCAATCCGCCGGGGCCTGACTTCACATCCGGCTCGTGCGCGAAGAGCTTCCACATGCCACGCTGTCCGCTCGCATCCGGCCCTTGGTATCGCTCGCTCCATTCCTTGGACAGCAGCTCGATGACGCGCCCGCGCATGGTGGCCCCAGCCAATCCGCTCACCTGAGGCTGGCTTAGGAACTCCTGCCACTGTTGCCGTCGAGCGTTGATGAGCTCCCGATCACCGGCCACGTAGCGCATGTCCTGCAGGTGGTTGATCTCTTGGCTCCACACGTGCAGCCGTTCCCGGCCGACTCCCGAGGCGTAGGCGCCTGGCGACTTTGGATCCGCCATCGGCGCAATCGGCTCATCCACCCGCTTGAGATCCATGGCCACCGGACGAGCCAGCACAGCCTGCAGCTCGCCCTCCACTTCCTTGACCACGCGCTCGACGGCGCGCGCAATGGGGTCCCCTCCGTCGCCAAGACCATCCAACAGTCGGTCGACGAGATTCGCGGTCAGCACCTCGCTCGCCAATCGCTGTTCCGTCAAGGTCTTGACCATGAGCTCTCGATCCCACCCCTGGACGACCGCCGTGATCAGTATCTCAATCGCAGCGCCCTGCTCATCCGGTGTCTGATCCCGGAGCCCTTCATGAACGACCGCGTTGACGATCCGGCCGACCATCGTGAAGTCGCGAGTCACGGCAACCGGCTGGCCGGCGGGCGGCGTGTCCGTCACCACCACCAGATCAAGATCTGACAATGTGAAGGGCGCATCCACGCCGTGCGACCCGGTCAGCGCGAACGCCACATGCCCCTGCGCGTCGGGGTGTCTTGCCAGCACGCGGGTCGCCACGATCCGCAGCAAGTGCCCCATCAGTTTGGCCTGCGCGGTGGACTTCGCGTGGATCGGCTGCCCAGGACTGCCCTGCCAGATCAAGAACATGAAGTGCTCAACCACCGGACGCAGCGCATCGTAGAAGGCGCTGTCATACGGCACCTGCCCAGGCGCTGAGGCGGCGGTGCGCTCCAGGCTGGTGCGGATCACCTCGCCCAACATCGCGGGGTTGGAATTGCCGCGCAAGATGTCACGCGCCTCGGGGTTGCGTCTCCAGTCGCGCAGCCATTGCCTGATGCGCTGCGGCGTCTGCGCGGCCACCCACGACTCCCCGCCTGCTGGCTCACCGTCAGCGTGTCGAAGCTCGACGACCTGCAGGAACTTGCGCAGGATGTGGACGGTCGCCTCTTCCGCAATGCCGCGGTACTCCAGCGGCTTGGCGCGGGTGAACGCCCATGTCGCCACCCATTCCACAGCCGCCTCGGCAACGCCGCGGCCCTGATGCGACGGGCTCACCTGCACCCACCACAACACCGGCTGCCGCTCCACCTCGCCGACATCCACCCAACCCACCTCCTGCCCGCCGCTGACGATGGCGTAGCGATAGCGAATCCCGTCAGGCACACCGGTCTGCGTCCGGAGTTGCAATTCCAGCGGCTCGGCGGTCTTGCGGGCCTCGAGCGTGACGACCGGATCGCCCGGCTGGGCAATCGAGAGCTCCACCGGGAACCCCACGTGCCTGCCCAACTGATGAATTGCCAGCAGCGAGGCCACCAGCATGCCCAGCGGATCCACGGCGGCGAACCGCACACCGTGATGCGCTGTGTCGAGTCCGGCGATGATGCTGACGCCGAGCATCAGGATCGCCACGAGGACCACAGGCCGCCCCTGGATCCAGCGGGAGACTCGCCGCAGACGATCCCAGAGGGTGATGGGCGAGGTCGCGGCTGCGCTGATGCCCGCTTGCTCGGCGGCCGCAATATCTGTCGGGTTGCGCGAAAGCCAACCGCGAATGGCGCGCACGACGGTAAGGTTTGCGTCAAACCGCCTGCCCTCCGGCGCGAGTCTAGCGAAGACCTCATCTTGGCCGGGCAGATCCAACGGCGGCACCCCAAGCGCGCTTGCCAGCCGCTCGGCCCACGCGAAGCTCTCGCGCGACCACAGCGTCTCGAGAAACGGCTGCTGATATAGCTGTTCCAGCGCGATCAGGGGTGCACCGGTTAGTTGCGCTTCGGTATTGCGCTCCTGGGCTAGCCCGCGTATCGTCTCGACGTACTCGCGCGGCTCGCTCATCGCGGCCACGGCACTCTTGTCGACTTCCGCAAATAGCTCGGCAGCCCGCATGACTAAGTGCAGATCATCATGCGTGAAGAGGCCTGACCAGCGAAGCCGGATCAGGCGATTGCGATACTCTTCTTGAGGCGAGCTGCCGGCGTAGCGTAGATTCCAGTGCGGCGCATCCTCGGGGCCGCTGAACGGATACTCCGTGCGCGCGATCAGCGCCAGCGCGATGAGGAACGTGCGCTCATCCCAGCCCAACACATCCCGCAGCACTGAGCGGCCATCCACCCCATCAAGCGAGTGCCGGCGCTCAAAGTCTTCGATCAGCGCGTCGATCGTTTCAGGAACGCGCGGTCGGGTGTTCGGCGGGCGGGTCGGGTCGAAGTCGTGCAGAAGCATCACCTGCGCGAGGAAGCGCGCCTCTTCCTCGGAGTAGCCTAGCGCCTTCGCCAGCCGGTTGATGAAGCGCGAGGCAGCGATTGGGTGCTTGATCTTGTGATAGCCGGTGGTATTGTGCCCGGCCCGATACCAGGCCGAATAGATGAAGGCCTCCGGCTGCTCGACCAGCAGTTGATCGCCGGTTGCAGGATCCCGCACCAGCCAGGCCAGCGTGCCCTCCCGCACCGCGAGCATCCGGTCGCTCGTCATCGTCTCGACGTCGCGCCCACCGCGTCCCAATACAAGTCGAGTCAGCGTCACATCCGAGCCTTCCTGATCCAGCAACCCCTGGAGGATGCGCGCCGCCTCTTCCGGCCGATACACATCCCCGTACTCCGCCGCCGCATCCAAAGCGAGCGCTACTTTCTCCGGGCTAACAATGTCGCCTTGGGTAGGTTGGGTGGCCGATCTCGGGCGAAGAACCTGGAAGAGAGCTTGGAACTTGCGGATCACGTAACCTAGCGTGTCGTTCCAGATCGCCTGCCAGTCGGTGGAGCCGTCCTGCGTCAGCCACTGGCGCCCGAAGAGCCGCCCGAGCCCCGCGATGAGATGGAGGCCGTTGTGGGCGAACTTCGTGTCGTCATCCGCCGCCGGCGCGGGAGTGGTGGAAGCCGTCAGCGGTGTCTTGGCTTCGCCTTCAAGCCTCCGGGCGAGCGCTTGACGCGCAGAGTCCTCTACGGTATCCTTGACCACAGGAGGTTGTGTGCCACCGTGCGACGTGTTCAGATCTGGTGGGATGACGAGACGGCGGAGCACCTTGCCAGGCACGGGGTGGCGCCAGAAGAAGCGGAAGAGATCTGCCGGGTGCGCCCCTACATCTTGCGTACGCGGCGGGGCCGTTACCTGGTCCTTGGATACACTGGAGCGGGGCGATATCTGACTGTCATCTTGGAGCCAGTGGGAGGCGGCCGGATGAAAATCATTACGGCGCGAGCGATGACGCCGCCTGAACGCCGACGGTATCTGGAGCGTTAACCCATGAAAAGTCATATTCCAACGTTCAAATCCTTGGACGAGGAGCGCCGATTTTGGCAGACGCACGACGTCACGGAATTCTGGTCTGAACTGACCCCGGTGACTCTGAAGTTTGGAACGTCCAAGCGTGCGCGGTCGATTCAGTTGACCGTCGTTGAGTTGCGCGCCCTCCAAAGCCTCTTGAGGAAGCTTGTGACCGCTGAACGACCGCCTGCCGAATCCCACCGGAAACTGTAATCCGAACTGCCGCACCTCCCGCCAGATCGCGCGCCAGTCGGTCGAGCCATCCGGCGTGAGCCACTGCCGCCCGAAGAGCCGGCCGATCCCCGCAATGAGGTGGAGGCCGCTGTGGGCGAACTTCGTGTCGTCATCCGCCCATATTTTTTCCAATGTCCCGCGCAGCCAGGTCCACGCCTGCCGCGCCCAGGCGAGCAACTGCGGCACTGATGGCACGCCGCCGTAGACGTCGCCAGTCGGAGCAGCCGACCCCGGCGTTGGCTGGTCCGCCGTCGGCGCGGCGCTGTTGACACGAGTCGTCGACGTGGCGTATACTTTTGGACGTGATGATTGCGCGAACGAGATTGTTTCCGAAACTTCTCCAACGCGACTACGACTGGGCGTTTTCCCGCTATCCACAGCTCGCGAGACGCTACCCGAACCAGTGGGTCGCGTTCGCGAATCGCCGAGTCCTGGCTGCGGGACCCCGTCTCTCTCGCGTGCTGGCCAAAGCTCACGAGGAAGTTGATTGGCCGCATATCCCCCACCTGTTTGTCGAGTCGGGAATCCACGTGTATCCGGTGAATGCGCATCGCGCTTGAAATCGATCGCGTCCCGGATCCCCAACGATTGCGTGCTCGTCGACGAACCTTCCTCTACCGGCTCTGGGCGCGCATCCGATTTCGCCAGCCTCATGGATGGAGTGATTACCACCTGGCGATCCTCGATACGGGTGCCCCCTACTCGGTGGTCCCCCTCTCGTTGTGGCCGAGTCTGGATCGTCAGGAATTTGACACGCTGCCTCTGCGTGGGCTGGTGCCTGGCGCGAGCGTGCAACTCGACGCGACGCTGGCCAGGCTCTCCGCTCAACTGCTGGATGCCGCGCACACCTCTCCTCGCCTGCCGCTCTGGGCCATGCTGGTCCACACGGACAGCGTGCCGTTGATCCTTGGCTGGGCTGGCTGTCTGGACCGAGCCAAGCTGACCCTCGACGGACCCCGTCATCGATCCTGGCTTGAGTTCTGAGGCCCGCACCCCTAACGCCTGCCGCACCTCCCGCCAGATCGCGCGCCAGTCGGTCGAGCCATCCGGCGTGAGCCACTGCCGCCCGAAGAGCCGGCCGATCCCCGCAATGAGGTGGAGGCCGCTGTGGGCGAACTTCGTGTCGTCATCCGCCCATATTTTTTCCAATGTCCCGCGCAGCCAGGTCCACGCCTGCCGCGCCCAGGCGAGCAACTGCGGCACTGATGGCACGCCGCCGTAGACGTCGCCAGTCGGAGCAGCCGATCCCGACGTTGGCTGGTCGGGTATCGCGTCCTCCTGGGGTGGCTTGACACTCCCCTCGACGGATGCTACACTTCCCGCTGTGGGAACGAGGGAGGAACTCAATGGACGATCTCCTCGAGAAGTACGTAAGCGTTGATCCGCAAATCCACCATGGGAAGCCGTGCTTTCGAGAGACCCGGATTCCGGTGTATCTCGTCCTTGAGCTGCTTGAGGGCGGCGTTCCCCCGGAAGCAATCGTCGGAAAAGATTACTATCCTGAATTAAGCCTCGATCATGTGCGGGCAGCGCTTCATTTTGCCGCCCAATACGCGAAGAATCAGGAGTATATATCCTTCGAGCGACCTGCTTGAAGGCGCCGATGAGGTTTCTTGCCGACGAAGATGTTCCTTGTAAGCTCCTCGTCGCGCTGCGAGCTGCCGGCCACGATGCGGTGAGAGTTGACCAAGCCGGCTCCGACCAAGCAATCGCCCACCGCGCCAAAGCAGAACGAAGGATTATCGTCACCCTGGATAAGGATTTCACCAACAGGGCGCTGTACCCACCCAGTGAGTTCACCATTATCCATATACGAATCCACCCCCCGTACGCCAGGGACCTCATCGAAGCCTTCATGCGACTCTTAGATGTGTTGCCCTCGGAGAAATTCCACGGGCTGATTGTCCTCCAAAAACTTGGCTCGATCCAAGTTTCGGAATAGGCCCACGCGCGCCGCAGCCCATCCCACAGCTGTTCGGTCGACGACCCGCCGCCGTAGGCGTGGCCAGTCGGAGCGGGGGGTGTCTTGACAGCGTCGAGGACCCGTGTTACGCTTGAGCCGTGATGAGACGAGCGAACGGCCGCGTCAAGAATGGCACTCTGCGTGGGCGCATCTCGACCAACCCCAAGATCTGCGGGGGACGGCCCTGCATCCGCGGGCACCGCATCCCCGTAGAAGTCGTGCTCGACTTCCTGGCCTCGGGCGTGGCTCCCGAGGAGCTCTGTGGTCCCCGCTATTTCCCCACCATCACGCGCAAGGACGTGCTGGCCTGTCTTGCCTACGCGGCCCAGCGCGTCCACCGCGAAGTCGTCCTCAGGACGGAGGGACCCTCGGCCGCCAGGCGCTGAATGCGCTTTCTGGCGGACGAGTCGCTCACCGGTCAAACTCCGACGTTCCTGCGCGCGCTCGGGCACGACGTCCTGACGCTCCACGCGCTCGGGCGCGTGGGCGCCACCAACGGCGAGGTTCTCGCGTTGGCCCGTGCGAACCAGGCGATCCTCATCGCCGAGGATCGAGGATTTCTCAGTCTCCCCACCTACCCGCTGGGTACTCACATCGGCATCATTGTGCTCAAGATCCGAGGTGCTGGTGAGATCGACCCGGTCCACCGCCATCTTGCCCGCGCCTTGGTCCGTTGGTCGGCCGCCGATCTGCGTGGCAACCTGTTGATCATCGACCGCCGGAAGGCCCGTCTGCGCCGAGGCGCCTAGCCTTCGCACATCCCCCCAGATCGCACGCCAGTCGGTGGAACCGTCGCGCGTGAGCCACT
>CAYJRJ010000004.1:0-49858 GCA_964372775.1 uncultured Planctomycetales bacterium
TCGCGATGGAGACGGAGCAGCGCTTTGCCATCCGCGAGGGGGGCAAGACGGTCGGCGCGGGCGTGATTACCGAAGTGGTTAAATGAGCATGCGGAATGCGGAGTGGGGAATGCGGAATGGACCATTGCGCATTCCGAATTCCGCACTCCGCACTTGAACGATGGCGCAGGCGCAGCAGACAAACATTCGCATCAAGTTGAAGGCCTACGATCACCGGGTGCTGGACCTCTCCACGAGGGAAATTGTGGAAACAGCCCAGCGCACGGGGGCCAAAGTGGCCGGTCCGATCCCGCTGCCGTCTAAACGGGAGCTCTATACGGTGCTGCGCTCGCCGTTCATCGATAAGAAATCGCGGGAGCAGTTCCAGATGGTGACCCACAAGCGGCTCATCGACATCCTGGAGCCGACCTCGAAGACCATCGAAGCGATGCGCAAGCTGAATCTGCCGTCCGGCGTGTACGTAGAAGTGAAATGACAGGAGAAGGTAAAATTCAAAAGGCAAAAGGCAAAACTACAATTCAAAAGTCAAAATTGATTGGTTTCCGGGAGACACTTTTGAATTTTGACTTGTGGTTTTGACTTTTTCCTTTTGCTTTTTGAATTGTCGGTTACACGATGGCCATTGGTTTGCTTGGGAAAAAGTTGGGGACGACGCATGTCTACGATGACTACGGGCGCCGCCTTGCGGTGACCGCGGTGCAAGCCGGCCCATGCACGGTGGTTGGGCTGCGGGATGCTCAGCGCAACAAGTACGAGGCCATCCAGGTCGGTTTTGAGCCGGTCAAGGAGTCCAAGATCACCAAGGCGCAGCAGGGACAGTTCAAGCAGGCGGGTGTGAGCCCCTTCCGGTATGTACGGGAATTCCGCAACGCCGGGCAGCCGGCCGACGGCGAGCAGTGGAAAGTCGGCCAGCAGCTGACCGTGGAGCTCTTCAAGGAGTTTGAGCTGATCGACGTCACCGGTATCTCGATCGGCAAGGGGTTCCAGGGCGGCATGAAGCGCTGGCACTGGCGCGGAGGTTCCGCAACGCACGGATCGACGTCGCACCGGCGCCCAGGATCGATCGGTTCGACGACGACGCCGGGCCGCGTGTGGCGCGGCCATCACCTCCCGGGCCACATGGGTGCGGATCAGGTGACCGTGCAAAACGTGCGGATCATCAAAATCCTTGCAGAGCACCATCTCTTGCTCATCGAGGGTGCGGTGCCGGGCCCGGAAGGCGAGCTCGTGATCATCAGACGCTCGAAGAAGCGTCCCGGCGTAATCAAGAAGCCTGAGACGTTCAGGGAGGTCATCGAGGATGATGAGACGCTGAGTAAGACCGCCAAGGCCGCCTCGAAGAAATTGAAGCAACCCGCTGCGGCAGCGAAATGAGCGACGTGAAGATCTACAACATCAGCGGTAGTGAAGTGGGCCGGTTGACGGTCGATCCCGACCTCTGGGATGGGCGTGTGAACTTGCGCCTCCTGTCTCAGGCGGTGGCCATGTACCGGTCCAATCAGCGCGCCGGGACCGCGTCCACCAAGACCCGGGGCGATGTCTCGGGCGGCGGCAAGAAGCCGTGGAAGCAAAAGCACACCGGCCGCGCGCGCGCCGGCTCGATCCGCTCGCCGCTGTGGCGCCATGGCGGCACCGCCTTCGGGCCGCATCCGCGGGATTTTTCCTACCGGCTGCCGCAGGCGATCCGCCGGCGGGCGCTGCTGGAGAGTCTGAAGGGCAAGCTCCGGGACAACGAGCTGGTGGTCGTGGACGCGATGCCCGCGGACACAGCAAAGACGAAAACATTTTCGGGGTTGGCGAAGGCGTTTGGCGTCGTGCGAAAGGCCATCATCGTGCTGCATGATGAGGGGCCGACACTTGAGCGAGCCCTTCGCAACCTCGAGGCGTTCGAGCTGCGGCGCGCGGCTAGCCTCAATGCGTATGATGTGCTCAACGCGCACAAAGTGCTGGTGACCAAGGCGGCGTTTTCGCAGCTGGAGAACCGAGTGAAATGAAAGAAGGGGTGATTTCGCAGATTTTCGAAAAGATGATTTCGCCGATGCATCCGCGAAATCGATCTTTACAATCGGCGAAATCGTCTTCCCATGCGTCCCGCAACTGAGATTGTGCGCGGGGTACGGCAGACGGAAAAGGGTGCCCGGGTCGCTGCCCACGATCAGTTCGTCCTGGATGTCGCGCTGGATGCCACCAAGATCGAGATTCGGCAGGCGGCCGAGCAGCTGTTCCAGGTGAAGGTGCTCAAGGTGAACACCCAGGTGCGCCGCGGCAAGTGGCGGCGGCTGGGGCAACGGATCGGCCGGCGCTCTGACTGGAAGAACGCGATGGTGACGGTCGCCAAGGGCCAGAAGATTGAAGTCAAAACATGACGCCGATTTCGCAGATTTTCGAAAAGATGATTTCGCCGATGAATCGGCGGAATCGCTGTATCCAATCGGTGTAATCACACAATAGGTATTTTCATGGGGATCAAAACACACAAGCCGACGACGCCGACGATGCGGTATCAGGTGACCTCCGACTTCAAGGAGCTCACCGCAAGCAAGCCGTACAAGCCGCTGACCTCGCCGATGAAGAAAACCGGCGGCCGCAATCACCACGGCCGCATCACGAGCCGCTTCATGGGCGGAGGTCACAAGCAGCTGTACCGACACATCGATTTCTACCGCCGGGACAAGGCGGGCAAGAGCGCAACCGTCTTGACGGTCGAGTACGATCCTAATCGGAGCGGACGCATCGCCCTGGTGCAGTATGAGGACGGCGAGAAGCGCTATATCCTCTGGCCCGAAGGACTCACCGTTGGTCAGACGATCAGCGCTGGCGAGGAGGCCGAGGTGAAGCTCGGCAACGCCATGCCGCTGCGCCGGATCCCGCCGGGGCAGCTGATTCATAACTTGGAGCTGCAGGTCAACCGCGGCGCGCAGATCGTGCGCTCCGCCGGCTCCTCCGCGATGATCCAGGCGAAGGAAGGACCGCTCGCACACGTGAAGCTGCCCTCCGGCGAGGTGCGGCTGATTCCGCAGGAGTGCTGGGCGACCATCGGCCAAGTCGGCAATGTGGACCACAAGTCATTCGTGCTCGGCAAGGCCGGCCGGTCGCGCTGGCTGGGCCGACGGCCGCATGTGCGCGGCGTCGCGATGAACCCGGTCGACCACCCGCACGGCGGCGGCGAAGGCAAGTCCGGGCAGGGCAATCCGCATCCGGTGTCGCCGTGGGGCTGGCATACCAAAGGCAAGAAGACCCGGAATCGGAATAAGTACTCAAACCGCCTGATCGTGAAGCGACGACCATGAACGCGGTGAGACTGCTGCTCTTGGCTGAAGGCTCAAGGCTCAAGGCTGGAGAAGGCAATTGCCTTCAGCCTTCACCCTTCAGCCTTCAGCGAATTTCGAGGTAGCCATGGGACGTTCAACGAAGAAGGGTCCATTCATTGACGACCACCTGATGCGCAAGGTCCAGATCGCGCAGCAGACGAAGGACCGCAAGCCGATCAAGACCTGGTCCCGGCGGTCCACCGTGACGCCGGATTTCATCGGCCTCAATTTCGTCGTGCACAACGGCAAGGCGTTTCTGCCGGTGTTCGTCACCGAGAACATGGTGGGCCATAAGCTGGGCGAGTTCTCGCCGACGCGCATTTTCCGCAAGCACGGCGGTGTCAAGAAGGAAGTCAGCGGTCCGGGAGGGGCCCCGCCGGCCGCCGCCGCAGCGCCGGCCGAAGCCAAGAAGGAAGAGAAAAAATAGCCCGATGTTGTCACCACAGAGACACAGACTGAACGCCACAGAAACACAGAGGGTTTCCCGAGGGTTTCCTCTGTGTTGCTGTGGAATTCTGTGGTTCTGTGGTGTCGAGGGAAATTGATGCTTTCCAAAGCCATCGCAAGATACGTCCGGATGACCCCGCGCAAAGTCGGATACGTCGCCACACCGCTGCGCCGCCAAACGGTGGCCGATGCCCTGCGGATGCTCACCGTGGCGAACCGCCGGGCGGCCAAGCCGGTGGCAAAAGTGGTCGCCTCCGCGTTTGCCAACGCGCGGCAGCGCCACCCGGAGCTGCGGGAAGATCAGGTGGTCATCAGCCGGATTACCGCGAACGAAGGCCCGCGCTGGAAGCGGTTTCGAGCGGCTGCGTTTGGGCGCGCCGCTCGTATTCTCAAACGGACAACCCATATCACCGTAGAACTGGAGAAAAGATGACGCGGGGCCTACAGAATACGGAGTGCGGAATGGGGAATGCGGAATGTTGGGCGAGTCTCCTATTCCGCATTCCGCACTCCACGCTCCGCATGGCGTACTGCAGTTCAGTGCAGGTGACGGATGGGACATAAGGTCAATCCTCAGTGCCTGCGGTTGGAGATCTCGCTGAGGCAGGACCCGCTAGCGGCCCTGAAGAATCCGGTGGCGGGAGCGAGCCGCGGCTGGACGTCGCGATGGTTCGCGGCGACGAAAAAAATGTTCCGCGAACAGCTCGACCAGGATCGGCGGATCCGCGAGCTGCTGCAGAAAGAGCTGGCGTCAGCCGCCGTGGCTCGGGTCTTCCTCGAGCGCTCCGCTGAACGGGTGCGCATCATCATCCACACGGCGCGTCCCGGCATTCTCATCGGCCGGCGCGGGGAAAACATCCAGCGCATCCAGGAGTCGGTGCAGCGTATCATCGGCACGCAGCAGCAGCTCAAAGTGGACTATGTCGAGATTACCCAGCCGTCCGTGGAAGCGCAGCTCGTCGCGGAGTCCATTGCGTTTCAACTCCAGAAGCGGATCGCGTTTCGGCGCGCCATGAAGCGCTCGATCCAGCAGGCGATGGAGTCGAAGCACTGCCAAGGCATTAAGATCGTGTGCGACGGCCGTCTGGCCGGCGCCGAAATGACCCGGCGAGAGGTGTACCGCGCGGGCAAGGTTCCACTGGGGACACTGCGCAGCCGGATCGATTTCGGCATGGCGACCGCGCACACCACCGCCGGGTGCATCGGTACCAAAGTGTGGGTGTGCCGAGGCGATCTGATTCCTCTAGAGCGCGAGAAGCATAAGGGACTCGGGCGAACCGTGAGCGAGCAGGCGGCGGCACCCGAACCGTTGCCGGTCGTGTAGCGTCCAGGGTGCATCGATGGCATTGCTGTTACCGAAGCGGATCAAATATCGCAAGGCGTTCCGGGGCAAGCGCCGGGGCGCGGCTAAGGGAGGCACCCGGCTGGCCTTCGGCGAGTTCGGGTTGAAGGCGCTCGAGAACGGTTGGATCACCGCGGCGCAGATTGAAGCGTGCCGTGTGGCGGTGTCGCGGGCGTTGGCTCGCGGCGGCAAGATGTGGCTGCGTGTGTTTCCGGATAAGCCGGTGACGACGCATGGCCAGGAAAAACCGATGGGTGCCGGCAAGGGGCTCGTCGACCACTGGGTCGCCGTGGTGAAGCGAGGTCGCATCCTGTATGAAGTAGATGGGATTCCGGAGCTGCTGGCCAAGGAGACCTTCCGGGTGGCCGCGAGCAAGCTGCCGCTGAGGACCCGTCTAGTGAGCCGAAAGGAAGAAGCGGGAGTGATGTCGTGATGTCCAAGAAAGCGCCGAACGCCAAGGAGCTCCGCGGGATGCCCGAGGCTGACTTGAAGACGCAACTGGAGACGCTGCGACAGGAGCTCTGGCAATCGCGCGCGAAGGCGCGGCAGGGGGCCCTGCAGCAGACCCATCTGTTGAGGAGCCTCAGGCGGCAGATTGCCCGTGCGCAGACCGTGTTGGGGCAGCCACGATGATCCCACCCCCTGCGCCGGCCTGCCTCCGGCAGGCCCGAATGCAACCGATGCATACAAACGATCTAGAAATCATGAGGACAGCCGCAGTCGTCACGGCGGCTGCGCGCGTTCACCCGATCAGCCGCCGTGCGGCGCAGGGGGTGGGATGAGCGCACCCGCGACTGCGTCAACCACCGGACCCGCGCGGGGACATCGGAAGCTGCGCGTCGGGATGGTCACCAGCAACAAGATGCAGAAGACCATCGTCGTGCAGGTCCAGCGCTTGATCCGCCATCCCGTCTATGACCGGGTGATGAAACGTCGGAACTCGTTCAAGGTGCATGACGAGTCGAATCGGGCCAACGTCGGCGATTGGGTGAAGATTATGGAGACGCGCCCGCTCTCCAAGGACAAGCGGTGGTGCCTGGTAGCAGTGGTGAAGCAAGCCTCGACGGCCCCGCCCGTGCCGGGTGGCGAGGAGGTAGTACCCAAGCATTCGAAGGCGATGCCGCCGGCGGAGGGCGTGGCATGATCCCACCCCCTGTGGCGTGGCCGGCGGCCAGTCGCTGGCTCAGGGTAAGTGGTGCTCATCGAGCCAGCGACGGCGTCGCCTCTGGCGACGCGCCGCAGGGGGTGGGATGATCGCGATGCGTACGCAGCTCAACGTGGCCGACAATACCGGCGTGAAACGGGTGTGGGCCATCGGCGTGATCGGCCGGGGCAATAAGCAGACGGCAGACGTGGGCGATGTCATCACCGTGCACGTGCGCGAAGCCAACCCGGATGCGATGGCCAAGAAGGGCGAGGTCGTCCGCTGTGTTGTGGTGCGCACGCGCGCGCCGATTCGCCGCGTAGACGGCACGACGCTGAAATTTGATTCCAACGCGGTCGTGCTCATCGATACGTTCAACAATCCGAAAGGGACGCGTGTCTTTGGTCCAGTGGCGCGCGAGTTACGCGAGAAGCGGTTCATGAAGATCATCTCTCTCGCGCCCGAGGTCGTGTGAGACCAGTGGCAACGTGGCTGAGTGGGGTCATGGCGAAGATTAGAAAAGGCGATACGGTGGCGGTGCTCACTGGCAAAGACCGCGGGAAGACCGGCAAAGTGCTGCGCGTCTGGCCCCAGGCGGGCACCGCGCTCGTGGAGCGCCTGAATTTCAGGAAACATTTTGAGCGTCGCAGCCAACAGAACCCCTCAGGGGGGATCGTGGAGCGCGAGCATGCGCTCGCACTTTCCAAGTTGGCGTTGATGTGCCCCAAGTGCAAGAAGCCGACGCGCGTGGGCTGGCGAAGTCCCGAGCGAGTCCCGCAAACGGCGGGACGAGTCGAGGGATCGATCACTAGAGATACTAAACAGCGCGTGTGCCGGCGCTGCCATGAACCGTTGATGGAGCAGGGTTGACGTTATGATCCCACCCCCTGCACCCGCCTGCCTCCGGCAGGCCCGAATGCAATCGATGTACACGAACGACTTACGAATCATGAGGACAGCTGCAGTCGTCACGGCGGCTGCACGTGTTCACGCGATCAGCCGCCGTGCGGCGCAGGGGGTGGGATGCGCCGCGAAGCGATGACCACCGCTCACAATCACCACGCGCCCCGTTTGATGGAGCGCTACCGCAAGGAGATTGCCCCGAGCCTGGCCAAGCAGTTTGGCCACAAGAATCTGCTGGCGACGGCGCGCTTGGAAAAAATCGTCGTCAACGTGGGGTGCGGCGAGGCGGCCCATGATGCCAAGATGCTTGAAGCGGTCCAGAGGGACATCGCCCTCATTACGGGGCAGCGGCCGCTGGTGACGCGCGCCAAGAAGGCGATCTCCAACTTCAAGATCAAAGAGAAGGATCCAGTAGGCTGCAAGGTGACGCTTCGACGGGCGCGGATGTACGAATTTCTCGACCGGTTAGTGTCCACGGCGCTGCCGCGCATCCGCGATTTCCGCGGCCTGAGCCCGAAGGGATTCGACGCCAATGGCAACTACAGCTTCGGGCTCAAGGAACACACGATTTTTCCTGAGATCGACATCGACAAGGTCCACGCGGCGTTCGGCATGGACATCGCGGTAGTGACCAGCGCCACAACGCAAGCGGAGTCAATGGCGCTGCTTGGCGCGTTCGGGTTTCCGTTTACGACCAAGACGTCCTAACGAGTGAGGCGGCATGGCGCGCAAGTCCTGGATTGAGCGAGTGAAGCGGCCCCCGAAATTTTCCACCCGGAGGGTCAACCGGTGCAACCGGTGCGGGCGGCGGCGCGGATACTACCGCCGGTTTGGATTGTGTCGGATGTGCTTCCGTGAGATGGCGTGGCGTTGCGAGATTCCCGGCCTGCTGAAAGCGAGCTGGTAGCGACGATGGCAGCGAGCGATCCGATTGCCGATGGATTGACCAAACTGCGCAACGCCTCGCGGGCGCGGCAGCCGTCCACCGAGGTGCCGTACTCCGGCCTGTTCCTCCAGATGCTAGAGGTGCTCAAGGAGGAGGGGTTCATTCGCAGCTACAGGGAGATGGGCGAGCAGAACAGCAAGCGCACGCTTCGTGTCTACCTCAAATACGTGAACAAGACGCCGGTGATCACCAACCTCGTTCGGATGTCCAAACCGGGGCTGCGCCTGTACCGCAAGGCCAAGAAGCTGCCCCGCGTGCTCGACGGGCTGGGGCTGGCGGTGGTGACGACGTCCAAAGGGGTCATGACGGATCGTCAGGCGTACCGACAGCGGATTGGCGGCGAAGTGGTGTGCTACGTATGGTAACACCTAAGAGAATGCGGAGGTCGGAGTGCGGAGTGCGGAATAACACGGCGTTGATTCCGCATTCCCCATTCCCCATTCCGCACTCCGTGTGAGTCATGTCACGGATTGGACGTATTCCCATTGCCGTTCCAACGACGGCGAAGGTCACGCTCGAGGGTCAGCAGCTGGCCGTTGAAGGCCCCAAGGGAAAGCTGTCGATGGCGCTGCCGGAAGCGATCCGGGTACGGGTCGACGGGCAGCAGCTGCACGTCGAACGGGTCGATCCTTCGACTCGCGCCACCCCGCCAAGGCGGGGTGGACTCGCTCAGGATTCCGCCCCACGGGCGGTGGGGCTCCACAGCGAGGATCCGTCGCTAAAGGCGCTGCACGGCCTCTATCGCGCCTTGGTCGCCAATATGCTGACCGGTGTGGTGACGGGGTTCACCAAAGAGCTGGAGATTGTGGGCGTGGGCTACCGCGCGCAGCTCGACGGTAAACAACTCGTGCTGTCGGTCGGCTTCTCGCACCAGGTCCGCGTGCCGATCCCGGAAGGGGTCTCAGTGCAGGTGCCCAAGCCGACAAGCGTCGTGATCACCGGGGCCGACAAGCATTTGGTCGGGCAGTTCAGCGCGGACATCCGAGGCATCGCGCCACCCGAGCCGTACAAGGGCAAGGGCATCAAGTATGCCGGCGAGGTGATCAGGCGCAAGGCGGGCAAGGCCGCGACCGGGGCCGGAGCGAAGTCAGGTGGCGGATGACACCTCACCTGTGTAATGTGCGATGTGTCATGTGTCATGTAACTGCCGGTGCGCGAGCAGCTGTTGCATTACACATGACACAATCAACATGACACAGGTGGTAGTGAATTGTTGAGGTCACGATCATCAAATGAGTCACACAAGTGCACGAGAACTCGGACGACAGAAGCGGCACCGACGCATCCGCAAGAAGGTCGTCGGATGGCCCGACCGGCCGCGCCTGTGCGTCTTTCGCAGCGGCAAGCATCTCTATGCGCAGCTGGTGGATGATGTCGCCGGCAAGACGCTGCTCGGCTGGTCGACAAAGGACGAGCGGCTCAAATCGCTGAAGTCCGGAGGCAACGTGGACGCGGCCAAGGCGCTGGGCGCGCTCGTGGCGGCCGATGCCAAAGAGCAGAAGATCGCCCGCGTCGTGTTTGACCGAGGCGGCTACCTGTTTCATGGTCGGGTCAAGGCGCTCGCCGACGCGGCGCGTGCAGGAGGACTGGAGGTCTGATGGCTCGCGGTGACGGACCACGCGGAGATCGGCGAGACCGCTCTCAGCCGGGAGACGGGTCGCAGCTGATGGAGAAGCTCATCAGCATCAACCGCGTCGCCAAGGTCCACAAGGGCGGTAAACGGCTCGCGTTTAACGCGCTGGCGATCGTCGGCGACGGCAAGGGGCGCGTCGGAATGGCGCTGGGCAAATCCAACGAGGCCGCTGATGCGATCCGCAAAGGATTTCTACTGGCCCAGCGCAACATGGTGTCGATTACGCTGAAGGGTTCAACGATTCCGCATACGGTGTTCGGCAGCGCCGATGCCTCGAAGGTATTGCTCAAACCCGCCAGCCCCGGGACCGGCATCATCGCCGGAGGGCCGGTGCGCGCGGTGTGCGAGGCGTGCGGCATCCGCGATATTCTCACGAAGAGCCTCGGCTCCACCAACGCGGTCAATCTCGTGAAGGCGACGCTCGAGGGCTTGGCGCGGCTCGAGCAGCCTGAGGATGTGGCCGCGCGGCGCAAATCAACCGTGGAAGTTACGGACACCTGATGGATGTGACGACGATTCCTGCCGCACCCAGAGCCCGGCATCGCAAGAAACGCGTCGGGCGCGGAATTGGCTCAGGGCACGGCAAGACGTCCACCCGGGGACAAAAGGGCCAACGCTCACGTACCGGCGAAGGCAAGCGCCCCGGCTTCGAAGGCGGGCGCAATCCACTCATTCGGCGGCTGCCGAAGCGCGGCGGCCGCGATAAAACGAGCGGGCATGTGCGTCCGCGCGAGGTGGTCAACGTCGAGTCGCTCAACCGGTTTGAGCCGGATGCGCAGGTGACGCCGGAGCAACTGAGAGCGCGCGGCTTGATCCGGTACGAGGGCGGAATCGTCAAGCTGCTGGGCGACGGCACGCTGACCAAAAAGCTGCGCGTGCAGGTGCATGCCGCGAGCGCATCTGCGAAGGAGAAAGTTCAGCAAGCGGGAGGCGCCGTGGAACTCATTGGAACGACGGCGTCTGCTGAAGGCTCAAGGCTCAAGGCTGAAGGCAAGCGACGGGAGCCTCCAGCCTCGGGCCTTCAGTCTTGAGCGGTCATGTTTCGGTTACTGAAAGGACTCGTCAACGCATGGCACATTCCGGAGTTGCGCCGCAAGCTGATCTTTACGCTGGGGATGCTGGCAATCTACGAAGTGGGCATCTTCATTCCGGTGCCCGGGATCAATGGCGAAGAGCTGGGCCGGATCTTCAAGGAAGTCTCTGCGACGACCGGCGGCGGGCTGCTCAATCTACTGGACATGTTCACCGGAGGCGCGCTCTCCCATGCGACGATCTTCGCGCTGGGGATCATGCCCTATATCAGCGCGACGATCATCGTCGAGACGCTGCTGGCGACGGCCATCCCCTCGCTCGAGAAGCTGCGCAAGGAGGGGATGGCCGGCTACCGCAAGCTCCACCAGTACTCGCGCTACGCGACGGTGCTGCTGGCGGTCATCAACTCGTTCATGTACGCGATGCTGCTCGAGAAGGCGATTCCGGCGCAGTTTCAGGCGCAGATCGTGCTGTTTCCGGGCCTGGGCTTTCGCCTGCTGACCGTGCTGACGATGACCGGCGGCATGGCGCTGATCATGTGGCTGGCCGAGCAGATCACGGAGCGCGGGATCGGCAACGGCATGAGCTTGATCATGACCGCCTCGATCGTGGGACGCATTCCGTTGGCGATTCGGGATGTGTTCGTGCAGTTGGGACCGGGGGGTGCCGGCCAGTCGCCGACGGCGCCGCTCAAACTGGCGTTCATGCTCGCACTGCTCGTGGCGGTGGTGGTGATCGTGATCTTCGTCGAGCAGGGCCAGCGGCGGATTCCGGTGCAGTACGCCCGGCGCGTCGTCGGCCGGCAGGTCTACGGCGGGCAGAGCACGTATCTGCCGCTGAAGGTCAACAGCGGGGGCGTGCTGCCGATCATCTTCGCGGTGTCGCTGCTCTACTTTCCAATGCAGATCGCGAGTTTCGTGCCCAAGCTGCAAGGGCTGATGGATTGGTTCTCGCGGACGTCGTTCGCGTTCAATCTGGTCTACGCCGTCTTGATCCTGTTTTTCACCTACTTCAGCACCGCGCTCACCGCGCACCAGTTTCTGGAGGCGGCGGAGCAGATGAAGAAGGTCGGGGCGTTTATCCCGGGGATCCGGCCTGGGCAGTCGACGGTCGAGCACCTCGACCGCATCCTGACTCGCGTCACGTTCGTCGCCGCCATCTATTTGGTGGGGATCGCGATTTTGCCCGACGTCATCATGGCGTGGATGAAAATCCCGCCGCGCGTCGCCGGGTTCTTTGGGGGCACAAGCCTGCTGATCGTCATCGGGGTGACGCTCGATACGATGAAACAGATCGAATCGCATCTGCTCATGCGTCACTATGAGGGGTTCTTCAAGACCGGCCAACTCAGGGGACGGCGGTAGCGGTGCGCATCGTGCTCTTGGGCCCTCCAGGCAGCGGGAAAGGTTCTTTGGCATCGTTGTGCGAGGAGCGGTTGGGGCTGGTGCACCTCTCCCCGGGACAGTTCTTCCGCGAGGAGATGGCGCGCAACAGCCGGCTCGGGCAGCGCGTGAAACGCTACGTGACGAACGGCCGCCTGGTACCGGATGCGCTCGTCGTGCAGGTCATGGGCGTGTATTTGCGCACACCGTCGTGCCGCCGTCGAGGGTTCGTGCTGGATGGGTTTCCGCGGACGAAGGGACAGGCGGCGGGATTGAGCCGGCTGCTCAAGCGCCTGCGCCAGCCGCTGGAGGGCGCGGTGCATTTGACCTCGGCGGAGTCCACGCTGATCCGCCGGCTGTCGGGACGCCGGGTGTGCGCGCGCTGCGGGGCAAACTACCATATCCGCACGATGCGGCCCAAACGTGGCGGTCGGTGCGATCGGTGCCAGGGCATGCTGGTCGTGCGCAAGGATGACCGGCCTGCGACGATTCGCATGCGGCTCGATGTGGACCGCAGGGCGTCCACGCCGCTATTGAGATACTACCGGCAGCAGGGTGTACTCTACGAGCTCAACGGCGCCGGCCGCATCGAGACGGTGTTTCGGCGGGCGATGAGGCTGTTCCATCGGTTGGGATGGGTCGCGGGGTGACCGCACCCCCTGCGCCGCCCCGCCGAATGCGGGGCCGAATGCAACAGGTGCAAATGAACCAGGTGCAAATGCTGAGGACAGCCGCATTCACCACGGCGGCTGCACGTGTTGACCCGATCAGCCGCCGTGGGGCACAGGGGGTGGGGTGATCGAGCTCAAAAGCCCGCGGGAAATCGAGCAGATGCGCCAGGCGGGTCGTGTCGTTGCCGGGCTGCTGAAGCAGCTCGCGGCGATGGTCCGGCCCGGCCTGAAGACCAAGGCGCTCGATGATGAGGCGCGCACGTATCTTGAGCGCAGCGCCGCCGAGCCGGCGTTTCTGGGGTATCGCGGGTTTCCGGCGTCGGTCTGCGTGTCCGTGAACGAGGAAGTGGTGCACGGCATCCCAGGTGCACGCACGATCGGCGAGGGCGACGTGGTCAGCATTGACGCGGGAGCGGTCGTGGACGGCTGGTATGCGGACGCCGCCATTACAATGATTGTGGGCCGCGGATCACCTCACGCGAAGCGATTGGTGGAGACGACCCGCGAGGCGTTGGACGCGGGCATCGCCCAGGCGGCGGCCGGCCGCCGGCTCTCGGATATTTCACACGCGGTGCAAGAGCTCGTCGAGCGCGAAGGCTTCGGCGTGGTGCGGGAGTTTGTCGGACACGGCATCGGGCGCGCGCTCCATGAGGATCCGCCCATCCCGAATTTCGGGCCGCCGCAGATGGGCCCGCGGCTGGAAGAGGGGATGGTGCTGGCCATCGAACCGATGGTGACGATGGGTGGCCATGACGTCGAGGTGCTCGGCGACGGGTGGACGGCGGTGACAAAGGACCGCTCGCTCGCCGCGCATTTTGAGCACACGGTCGCCATCACGGACCATGGCACAGAGGTGCTGACGTCACTCGCCTGACGAGAGGTGAGCACAGTTTTCGCAGATTTTTGAAAAACGGATTTCACAGGGAGAACAAGTAGTATGAAGGTTAGAGCATCCGTCAAACGGATCTGCCAGAAGTGCAAGATCGTCCGCCGGCAACGGGTGGTGCGGGTGCTCTGCACGAATCCCAAGCACAAACAACGTCAAGGATAGGCGTATGCCGCGTATCGCGTGGGTCGAAGTGCCGAAGGAAAAACGCATCGAGATCGCGTTGATGTACATTTACGGGGTGGGGCGGTCGTCGGCCCGCAAGATGCTGGCCGCAACACAGGTGGACCCCAGCAAGCGGGCCAAGGACCTGACCGATGAGGAGATCTCGCGGCTGACGCAGGCGATCCAGGCCTCCGCCAAGGTGGAGGGCGACTTGCGCCGAGACGTGAGCGCGAATATCAAACGCCTCATCGATATTGGTTCGTACCGCGGCTATCGCCACAAGAAGGGCTTGCCCGTGCGCGGCCAGCAGACCAGGACGAATGCGCGCACGCGCAAGGGGCCGAGGCCTCGCGTCGGCGTGCGCAAGAAGCTAAAGCCAGGCATGGCCACGGCCGGCCGGCCGACGAGTTAATCAGGAGACGCGTACAGATGCCAGATGATCCCAAAGCGCCTGCCGCGGGTGGGCGGCCGAGCGCTGCACCAGAGAACACAGCGGACAGCAAAGAGGCGGCGAAACCGGCTACCAAGCCTCGGTCGAAAAAGAAACTCCAATCCACCCAGGGTATCGCCCATATCTTCGCGACATTCAACAACACGATTGTGACGATCACTGACCGTTCAGGCAACGCGATTTGCTGGAGCACGGCGGGGGCGAGCGGCTATCACGGCTCCCGCAAGTCCACCCCCTACGCGGCCCAGGTGGCGGCGATGAACGCCGCCAAAAAGGCGTTGGAGCTCGGACTCAAAGAAGTCGAAGTTTTTGTGAAGGGGCCTGGGCAGGGGCGCGAGTCGGCGATTCGCGCGCTATCGCAGGCCGGCCTCTCGATCACGGCCATCAAGGACGTGACACCGATTCCGCATAACGGCTGCCGTCCTCCTAAACGGAGAAGAGTATGATTCGTTGCTCGTATCTCGTGAAGCGTATCTCGTGGCGTATGGCGGGACGCGGCATGCGCTTCACGCTTCACGCTTCGCACTTCACGAAGGAAGCATTCTGATGGCGCGGTATATCGGTCCGTCATGCCGTCTGTGCCGTCGTGAGGGGATGAAGCTGTTCCTTAAGGGCACAAAGTGCTACACCCCCAAGTGCCCAGTGGAAAAGCGCTCCTCGCCCCCTGGCCAGCACGGGCAGCTGCGCATCAAGCTGTCCAATTACGGGATTCAGCTGCGCGAGAAGCAGAAGGTGAAGCGGATGTACGGCGTCCTGGAGCGGCAGTTCAAGCGCTACTTCAGCATCGCGCAGAAGGCGAAGGGCGTGACCGGGCAGATGCTGTTGGAGACGCTCGAGCGGCGGCTGGACAACGTGCTCTATCGCACGGGGTTTGCCACCTCCCGCCATGAGGGTCGGATGATGGTGCGTCACCGGGCGGTGACGGTCAACGGTCATGTCGCGGATATTCCCTCGCACCCCGTGAAGGTGGGCGATTCGATCCAGATCGCTCCGAATCGGGCGCATGCCGTCAAACGCGTCAAGGAGAATCTGGACCGGACAAAGGATCGTCCCATCCCCTCCTGGATCCAGGTGGACCAAGAGCGCCTGAAGGGGGTCGTGGTGCGGCCGCCGCAAAAGGAAGACATCGGGCTGCCGATTCAGGAACAGCTCATCGTCGAACTGTACTCGAAATAAACTGGGTGATTTCGCAGATTTTCAAAGATGATGTTGCAGATGTGGTTCAAATGAATCGGTGTCATCGCGGTTGGAAATCTGTGTAATCGCCGATAGTATTTGGAGGAAATCAATGGGAACGCTCTTTCGTGATTTTGCCATTCCCAAGAAGTTGGTGTGCGACGAGGACACGTTGACCGAGACGTACGGCAAGTTCCTCGCTGAGCCGTTTGAGCGGGGTTACGGCATGACGATCGGTAACAGCCTGCGGCGCGTGCTCATCTCTTCCATTGAGGGGGCAGCGGTCACCTCACTGAAGATCGACGGAGTGCTGCACGAATTCAGCGCAATTCCCGGCGTGCTCGAGGACGTGACCCAGGTTGTGCTCAACGTCAAGCAGCTCGTCGTGCGGCTGCACTCGCGCCAGTCCAAGACGATCGTGATCGAGAAGGACAAAAAGGGTCCGGTGATGGCGGGGGATTTGGACGTCGATGAGACCGTCGAGATCGTCAACCCCGAGTTGCAGCTGTGCACGTTGACCAAGCCGGGGAAGTTCCGGATGGAGCTGGAGGTCAGCCGGGGTCGCGGCTACGTGGCGGCCGACAAACACAAAAAAGAAGGGCAGCCCATCGGGATGATTCCGGTGGACGCGTTGTTTTCTCCGGTCAAACGGGTGAATTTTTCGGTCGAGGACACCCGCGTGGGCCAGATCACCGATTATGACCGGTTAAACGTGGAGGTGTGGACGAACGGCGCGGTCAGCCCGAAAGATGCGCTGCTCTACGCCTCGAACATCCTGCAGCGCCACCTGGATCTCTTCGTGAGCTATGGGAGCCTGCCGGAGGAGCCGGAGGATGAGGTGCCCGCGACGGTGGATGAAGAGCTTCAGGAAAAGCTGAAGACACCCATCGGTGAGCTGGAACTATCGGTGCGCTCGGCCAACTGCCTGCGTGAGGCCAAAATTCACACGATCGGCGAATTGGTCCAGAAGAGCCCGCAGGAGCTGCTGAAGTACCGGAATTTCGGGAAGAAGTCGCTGGCGGAAATCGAAGAGTTGCTCCAGAGCATGGGGTTGGCCCTCGGACAGGTACCGGGGAGCCAGCAGGTCTCCCCAGCGGAGACAACGTAAGGGTACTCGATGCGACACGGCAACCGCGACCAGCGCCTCGGTCGCCCCACGGATCAGCGGCAAGCGATGGTGCACACCATGGTGAAGAGCCTCGTGGTGCACGGGCAGATCACGACGACCTATGCGCGGGCCAAGGAAGCCCAGCGTCTTGCCGATCGCCTCGTGACGTTGGGCAAGGACGGTAGCGTGCATTCCCGTCGGCAGGCGTTCCGAGTGCTGCAAGACCGCACGCTCGTCAAGCGCTTGTTCGCCGAGATCGCTCCACGGTTTGTGGATGCCCCGGGCGGCTACACGCGAGTCCTGCGCCTTGGGCTGCGCCTGGGCGACGGCGCGCAGGAAGCGCTGCTGGCGTTCAGCCGGTTGCCGGTGGAACAGCCTGCGGTTGCGAAGACTGACAAGGCCGCGTCGGCTCCGAAGGCCCCGCCGCCACCGGAGCGACCGAAACCGGCGGCAGAACCCAAGAAGCCGAAGAAGTTCCTCGAGGGCTTGCGACACCTCTGGACCCGCAAGGAGAAGGGCGGCGCAAGCGCGTAAGCCTGCGTTCGCCTGAGCGGCCGCAGCGCCTCCCTCGCGCACATGGTGTCATTGACACTTGCAGAGCGTCTACGCTTCATTGAAGGCTCGCCGACCCTCGCACTCGCCGCGAAAGCTAAGGCCCTTGTCAAGGCGGGCAAGTCGGTGGTGGATCTGACCGCCGGCGAACCGGACTTTCCCACCCCTGAGCCCATCAAACAGGCGGGCGTGCGCGCCATCACCGACAACCACACCCGCTACACGCCGGTCGCCGGCATCCCCGAGTTGCGCGCGGCAATCGCCCAGACCGTCAATCGCACGCATGGCACGGCCTACCAGCCGACACAGACCCTCGTCACGTGCGGCACCAAGCACGCCTTGTTCAACGTGTTTCAGGCGCTGTGCCAGCCAGGCGATGAGGTGGTCATCCTGAGTCCGTACTGGGTGAGTTTTCCACCGCTGGTGCGCCTGTCGGGTGCGACGCCCGTCATCGTGGAGACGAAGGAGGAGGACGGCTTTCTTCCCAATCCGGACGCGGTACGCGCCGCGCTGACCGATGCGACCAAAGCGATCATCATCAACAGCCCCGGCAATCCCACCGGTGCGGTGATCGATCGCGGTCGGCTTGAAGCGCTGGCGGAACTTGCCAGCCGGCGGGACCTGGTCATCGTCAGCGATGAGATTTATGACCAGCTGGTCTACCCGCCCGCGCAGCATGTGTCGATTGTGCAGGCAGCACCGGATCTGATCGACCGCACCCTGATCATGGGCGGCGTCTCCAAGACCTACAGCATGACCGGCTGGCGCATCGGCTATGCGGTGGGGCCGCAGGCGGTCATCGAAGCGATGATCAACATCCAGAGCCACTCGACATCCAACCCCACCTCCATCAGCCAGGATGCAGCGCTGGCGGCCTTGACCGGCGATCAGGGGGCGGTCGTGCGCATGCGCGAGGAGTTCCAGCGGCGGCGCGACCGCTTCGTCAACGGGCTCAACCGGTTGCCAGGCGTGCGCTGCGCGAAGCCGGACGGCGCCTTCTACGCCTGGTGCAACGTGAAGGAATTAGGGCAACCGGCCGAGGCGATCGCCGCGCAGTGGCTCGAGGAGGCGCTGGTCGTGGGCGTGCCCGGCGAGGGGTTCGGCGCGCCGGACCACATCCGATTGAGTTTTGCCGCATCAGCAGAAGTTCTCGTCGAAGGAGTCCGTCGGCTGTCAGCGTGGATCTCGCAACGTAAAGGATAAAGGCGCTGGATTGCTGAATGGTTCAATCGCTCAATGGCTCAATAGCTGCGAGATCCTCGACTCGGAACCATTGAGCCATTCAGCGCTCTTGAGGTGATCAGATGGGTTATCGTGTGACGTTCATTCCGGGTGATGGCATCGGGCCGGAGGTGGCCTGGGCGGCGCGCAAATGCCTCGACGCCACCGGAGTGGCCTTTCAGTGGGATGAGCGGATCGCCGGTGAAGCGGCGATCAAGCAGTTTCAGACTCCGCTGCCCGATGAGACGCTCCAGTCCATTCGCGACAACCGCGTGGCGATCAAGGGTCCGATCACGACACCGATCGGGACCGGCTTTCGCTCGGTGAACGTGGCGCTGCGCAAGCAGCTCAACCTGTTCGCCTGCGTGCGGCCCTGCCGCAGCTTCGCCGGGGTGAGGGCACCCGTGGATCACGTGGACTTGATCATTGTTCGCGAGAATACGGAAGATCTCTACGCCGGCATCGAGTTCGCGGCCGGTGAGCCGCGCACCGGCCAGCTCATTGAGCAGCTTACCGAGTGGTCCAAGCAGCCGATCCAACCGGACGCCGCGATCAGCATCAAGCCGATCTCGACAACGGCGAGCGAGCGGATCGTGCGATTCGCCTGCGAGTACGCGCTCTCACACGGGCGCAAGAAGGTGACGGCCATCCACAAGGCCAACATCATGAAGTTTACCGACGGCCTGTTCATGGAAGTCTCGCGCCGGGTGGGGAAATCTTACGAGGGGCGGCTGGTCATGGAAGATCGACTGGTCGACGCGACGTGCATGCAGCTCGTGCTCAAGCCACGGGATTTCGATGTGCTGGTGTTGCCGAATCTATACGGTGATATCCTCTCGGACTTGTGCGCCGGCTTGATCGGCGGCCTCGGGATCGCACCCGGCGCCAATCTCAGCGACGGCGTGGCGGTGTTTGAGGCAGTCCACGGCAGCGCGCCGAAATACCAGGGACAGAACAAAGTCAATCCGACCGCGATGATCCTCTCCGGCGTGATGCTGCTTGAGCATCTGGGCGAGGTCGAAGCGGCCAAGCGTCTCGATGCCGCCGTGGCCGCCGTGCTCAAGGAAGGCAAGCGGGTGACGTATGATCTGAAGCCGACGCGCGATGACCCCTCAGCTGTTGGTACAAAAGAGATGGCCGAGGCGATCATTGAACGGATGAAAACCACGAAAGTACGAGTCTCGTAATGGAATATGAGTCCTTGTGTCATGTGCGATGTGTTATGTGTCATGTAAGAACCAGTCCCAAAAGGCGTTTTTTACATGACACCTGACACAAGTCACATGACACAGGTGTGAGTTCACGATTGATGGATCGCTATCCAGTTTGGCTCAAGAAGTCTCTGGCGCCGCACGCGACCGCGCGTGAGGTGCGCGGGCTGATCAGCGACCTATCGCTGTCCACCGTGTGCGAAAGCGCGGTGTGTCCCAACATCCATGAGTGCTGGTCGCTGCGCCAGCTCACCTTCATGATCCTCGGCGATCGCTGCACGCGAAGCTGCCGTTTTTGCGCGGTGGACCACGGCCGGCCGGTCCCGGTTGCCGCTGATGAGCCGCAGCGCGTGGCCGCTGCCGTGCAGCGCCTCGGGTTGCGGCATGTGGTGATCACCTCGGTCGCGCGGGACGATCTGCAGGATGAAGGGGCGCGCCACTTCATGGACGTCATCCGAGCGGTGCGCGCCGCTAACCCCGGGGTCACTGTGGAAGTGCTCGTGCCCGACTTCCACGCCCGGGAGGCGTTGATTCGACTCGTCGTTGAGGAAGGGCAGCCTGAGGTGTTCGCGCACAACCTCGAAACGATTGAGCGGCTCTCCCCGCTGGTCAGGCCGCAGGCGGACTACCAACGCTCGCTCGCGGTCTTGCGATGCGCCGCCTCCTGCCGGTCCAACAGCCGGATCAAATCCAGCCTCATGGTGGGTCTGGGCGAATCTGCAGACGAGCTGGTTCGGGCGATGGACGACTTGCGCGCAGCGGGCGTGACGCTGTTGACGCTCGGGCAGTATCTTCGTCCTGACGCGCACCACCTGCCCGTGATAGACTACGTGAGCCCGGAGCGGTTTGCGGCCTATGAGCAGCGAGCCTATGGCCTCGGGTTCGCCTGGGTCAAGGCGGGTCCGTTTGTGCGCAGCTCGTACCATGCGATCGATGCCCTCGAAGGCATCCAAGAACAATATAGATGACACCACAGAACCACAGCATTCCACAGAGACACAGAGAGTCCGGTCGGAAAACTCCTCTGTGTTTCCGTGGTGATTCTGTGTCTCTGTGGTGACAACTGGGTGTTAGGATGAGAACAGATCAGCGCACGACGACAATGATCCGCCGCGTGCAGCGGCACCTCAAAGAGCGGACGAAGCGGGAGCAGCGCCACCATAGCCGCCGGTGGTTCCACGAGGCCAACCGGCTCAAGCGGCTGCCGCTGTACCTGTTCACCATCCTCGATGAGCTCAAGTCGCAAGCCAGCGCGCGGGGCATCGATGTCATCGACCTCGGGATGGGCAATCCGGATTTGCCCCCACCCCAGCATGTGGTCGATGAGCTCGCGCGGCAGGTCAAGAAGCCGGAGAACCACCGCTATTCGCGAAAGGGCGGGGACGTCGAGACGAAGCTCAATGAAGCCATCGCCGCCTGGTACCGCCGCAAGTTCCGCGTGGAGCTGGATCCGAAGGAGGAGGTGCTGCCGCTCATCGGCTCCAAGGAGGGGATTTCCCACCTCTCCTTTGCGTTCCTGAATCATGACGATATTGCGCTAGTGCCCAACCCCACGTATCCGGTGCACTTCAACGGTGTGGTGCTGGCGGGCGGGGTGCTCTACAACTTGCCGATCCATCAGGAGACGCACTACCTGCCGGATCTGCACGCGATTCCGCGCAGCGTGCTGCGGCAGTCGAAGATGCTGTTTCTCAGTTATCCCCACAATCCGACGACCGCAGTGGCGGATCTGAAGTTCTTCAGGAACGCGGTGGTGTGGGCGAGGGAGCACCGGATCATGATCATCCATGACTTCGCCTACTCAGACTTTGTGTTCGACGGCAGCCGGGCTCCGAGTATCCTCGAAGTCCCGGGAGCGCGCGATATCGCGGTCGAGTTTCACACCCTCTCGAAGTCCTACAGCCTGCCGGGCCTTCGGCTGGGCTTCGGCGTGGGCAACCGTGACATCCTCGCCGCGCTGGCGAAGACGAAGAGCTACATCGATTTTGGAATCTTTCGCGCGGTCCAGTGGGCGGCGATCAAGGCGCTGTCCGGCCCGCAGGACTACGTGCGCTGGGCGGTCGAAACGTACCAGAAGCGGCGAGACGTGTTTGTGAAAGGACTCCGGCGAATCGGGTGGGATGTCCCCATGCCGAAAGGCACGTTTTATATCTGGGTGAAGATCCCGCTCAAGTTCAGCGCGCTGACCTCGCTCGAGTTCGCCACCCTGCTCGTGCAGGAAGCGGGCGTGGTGGTGGCTCCGGGCAGCGGCTTCGGAGAGTATGGGGAGGGCTACGTGCGGTTTGCGCTCGTGGAACCCGAGGCCCGGCTCACCGAAGCGGTCAAGCGCATCGCGAGGGTCCTGCAGATGCATGACTAAGATCGGTCTCCCAACCATGGGATACCACAGAGACACAGAATTCCACAGAGACACAGAGAATGACTCAATCGACTTTCTCTGTGTTTCTGTGTCGCTTCTGTGGTTCTGTGGTGTGGTGTCATGACAGGACGACGACTCCTCTTACTGCACATCACGGCCCGCTCGGGTCACCATCGCGCCAGCTGCGCGATCGAAGGCACCATCGCCCGCGTGGATCCTACTGCGCACGTCGTCAGCGTGGACGCCTTCCAGTTCACCAGCCGCTTCGTCCGCTGGACCATTTCGCGATCCTACCTCTCGCTGATCCGGCATCAGCCCGACGTCTGGGAGTATCTCTACGATAATCCTGCCGTCCATCGCCGGGTCCAGCACCTGCGCGCGCTGCTCCATCGCTATCACGCGGGTAAGCTCGAGCAGTTGCTGGAGACCGCGCGGCCGGATGCCATCGCCTGCACGCAGGCCTACCCCTGCGGCGTCGTCGCGGATTTCAAGAAGCACCATCAGCTCGAGATCCCCCTGATAGGCATTCTGACGGACTACGCGCCGCACCTGTACTGGTTCCATGACACCGTCGATGTCTACGTCGTGCCCTCGGAGCAGGTGAAGCAGCGGTTCCTCATGCGCGGCGTCGAGGCCGAGCGCGTCCGCGTCCTGGGGATCCCGATCGATCCGCGATTCCTCGAGGCGACGGACCGGGCCGCCACGGCGGCCCGCTTTGGCTTGGATCTGCGCCAACCCGTCATCCTAATCATGGGCGGCAGTGGCGGCTTCGGGCGCATTCAAGACATCGTGCTGAATCTCGACACCCTCCCGTATGCTTGTCAGGTGGTGGTCGTGGCGGGCACCAACCGGCCGCTGCTTACTTGGCTGCGCGCAACCTCCTTCCGCCACCTCGTGGTGGCGCTCGACTATACGGATGAGATCCCGCAACTGATGGAGATCGCCACCCTACTGATCAGCAAACCCGGCGGATTGACGACCTCGGAGGCGTTGGCCAAGCGGCTCCCTATGGTGATCGTGAACCCGATTCCGGGGCAGGAGGCCTACAACGCGCGCTTTTTGCTGTCTCAAGGAGCGGCGCTGCAGGCGAGTTCACCCGAGACGGTGCGCCAGACGATTCGGGATCTGCTGGAAAATCCGGATTGGCTGGAGGCGCTTCGGCGTCGCGCCGCAGAACTCGCGCACCCAGGTGCTGCGTGTGACATCACGCGGCTCTTGTTCGAGCTAGCCGATCGGAGGGCGGGCCGGATATCCACGTCTGCACAGGTGGGTCCGATGGGGCAGGTTCCGACGGGTGGATGAGTGGCAGGTCCTTGAGGTATCGGCTGGCACAGGGGCTGTGCACGACGCTGCCGGCCTCTGTGGCGTTTGCCCTGGCGGAGCGGCTGGCCGACTGGCAGTGGCAACACTCGGCAATCGATCGCGCCGCCGTACAGGCCAACCTCAGCCTGGTGCTGGGCACAGACGTTGCCGAGGAGTCGCCGCTGGTTCGCGAAGTGTTTCGTAACTTCGGGCGTTATCTGGTGGAATTCCTGGCGATGCACCGCGTGGGGCATCCGATGGTGCGCGTGGAGGGCGAGGAGCATTTGATTGACGCGCGCCGCGCCCAGCGGGGAGTGATTGCGCACACCGCTCATGTGGGTAACTGGGAGCTTGGTGGGGTGTTGATCCGCCGGATGGGGATTCCGGTGGCGGCGGTGGCGCTGCCTCACGCCGATCCCGCCACGGATCGTCTGTTCAATGCGCAGCGCGAACGGTGTGGCATCACGGTGATCCCGCTCAACCGCCACGCGACGCAGCGCAGCCTGCAGCGGCTTCGCGAGGGCTATGTGCTGGGGATGCCTGGTGATCGTGATTTCACCGGCAATGGCCTGCGGGTCTCCTGCTGCGCGCATCAGCTGACCGCGCCGCGCGGGCCCGCGCTGCTGAGTTTGAGGAGCGGGGCGCCGGTGGTCCCGACATTTCTCACGCGCGAAGGACGCTGGCAGTTCCGGCTATGCTTTGATCCGCCGATCTGGCCGACCAGCCGAGCGCCGCTTGCGCGGTCGGTGGTGGCGCTGACGCAGGCCTATACCAATGTGATGGAACACCATCTCACACACGCTCCAAGTCAGTGGCTGCTGTTCCAACCTGTGACCACAGAGACACAGAGGAACCAGAGAACCACAGGTGACACCACAGAACCACAGAGGGTGCGATGAGCCATCTCTGTGCCTCTGTGGATTTCTGTGTTTCTGTGGTGACGATGGATTAGTTGCAGAATGCACGGCCGCTATTGCGTGCTCATTCCCGCCTTTGATGCCGAGAAGACCATCGGCGGCCTTGTCGCCCACATCAAAACCCAGGGCCTGCCCATCGTGGTGGTGGATGACGGCTCGCGCGATCAGACGGCGGCGGTGGCGGCGCAACACGGCGCGCTGGTCATCAGCCATCTGCGCAACGAGGGCAAGGGGATGGCACTGCGGACGGGTTTTGAGTATGCGCTGCGCTCGCGCTATGATGGCGTCGTGACGATGGACAGCGACGAACAGCATGACCCCGCCGAGATCGTCCGGTTGATTGATGAGGGCGAACATGTGCATGCGGGCATCGTCGTTGGCAATCGCATGGCCAACGGCCGCGCGATGCCGGCGGTGCGCCACTGGACCAACCGGCTGATGTCCTCGATCGTCTCCGCGCTTGCGCGTCAGTCGGTTCCGGATTCGCAGTGCGGGTTCCGGTTCATCCGCAGGGAGGTGCTCGAGAGCGTGCCGCTGCGCTCCCGCCGCTTTGAGATCGAGTCCGAGCTGTTACTGCGCGCCGCCGCCCGCCGGTGGAAGATCATCTCCATTCCGGTGCGCGCCATCTACGATGGCCACCGCAGCCACATCCGGCCCTTTCCGGATGCGCTGCGGTTTCTCGCGCTGATCGCCCAGCACATCCTGCGCCCATGATCGAGTTTCAGGACGAGCGCCGTCGGATGGTGGAAGAACAACTGAGGGCCAGGGGATTGAACGATGAGCGCTTGCTTGCCGCCTTCCGCCATACGCCGCGCCACCTGTTTGTGCCGGAGGAGTTCCGCCCGGACGCGTACGCGGACCGGCCGCTACCCATCGGCTCGGCGCAGACGATCAGCCAGCCGTACATGGTCGCACTGATGATCGAGCGGCTGCGGTTGAAGGGACACGAGCGCGTGCTGGAGATCGGCGGCGGCTCGGGGTATCAGACGGCGATTCTCTCCCAGTTGGCGCTTGAGGTATTTTCCGTCGAACGCCTCCCGGAGCTGCTCGGGCACGCGCGGGAGCGGCTGGCCGCTCTGGGGTGCCTCAACGTGCACTTTACCCCTGGCAACGGGTCACTGGGCTGGTCCGAGCATGCGCCCTATGATGCGATTATTGTCAGCGCCGCCGCTCCGTCAGTGCCGCAGCCGCTGATCGATCAGCTCTCGGACCACGGCCGGATGGTGCTGCCGATCGGGCCTCCTGAAGCGCAGATGTTGGTCGAGGTCGAAAAGCGGCGCGGGGCTGTCTCAGAGAAGCCGGTTGCCAGCTGCGTCTTCGTGCCGCTGGTGGGCGAATACGGCTGGCCGCAGAACCAAGAACAATGATCAGTGATGAATGATGAGTGATCGGGTGTTCACCATCGCCTTCGCCATTTCGCTGGGCCTGCACTTGGTGCTGCTGGTGGGTCAGTTCATCACCCTGACGTGGTTTACACTCTCCCACCCGCGGCCGCCGCTGGAAGTGATCTATGACTACGAAATCGCCCAGCAGGAGCTGCGGCAGCTGCGGGAGCGGCTGGCGCGCGCCAAGCAGACAACAGCCTCGGCCTCCTCGGCGCCTCTAGGCCCCCGGACCGAGGTGCGCATTCCCAACCGCCCGCTGGCGGGTGCGGACGCCCACTTGCTGGACCTCGCCCCTGGGCGCTCTTCGATGATTGACCTGACGAACTTGGTGGAGGCGTCTCAGGGCGATCCGATCCTCCTCACCTACTTCAGCGCCATTCGCGAGCAGATCCAGCATGCTGCCAACCGGCAGACCTGGCTGGAGGAGACGACCGATCAGGGGTTGGTGTATATCTCGTTCGTCTTGACCTCGACGGGCGCCATTCAGGACGCCGTCGTGGTGTCGGAGCGCTCGGTCCCGCGTGATGTGCTGCGCAGCGCCGCCCTGCGGATCGTCAAGGCCGCCGCCCCGTTCCCGCCGTTTCCATCCTCGATCACCGAGCCCACCAAGCTCATCGTCGTTCCCCTCGAATTCCTCCTCGGCTCGTAGGCCTCCCATCGCGGGTTGTGGCCGCGCACTGTATTGACACTGTGAGCGGCGATCTCTATAATACCTCCATGCCACGCGTAGAAGTCCGTGACGACGAATCACTTGAGAAGGCGCTGCGGCGCTTTAAACGCATGCTGGAGCGCGAGGGGATCCTCAAGGCGCTCAAGGCGAAGAAGCACTACGAAAAGCCCAGTGAGCGCAAGCGCCGAGAGCTGCGGCAAGCGATAAGCCGTCGCGCCCGCTCAGCGTAATCCATCCACGTGTTATCCCCCCTCGTGCGTCCCAGACGGCAGGATTCCAACGAGGGGCGCAGCGTGTGCACCTTCCTGATCGCCCTATGGTGCTGCAGTTTCACGGGTTCTGAGGTGTCTGCCAGCATGTCCGAGCATCGCAGAAACGTTGAACAGGTCATCCTCGACAACGGGCTGGCACTCGTGTGGGAAGAGGATCACCGCCAGCCCCTCGTGGCGATTGAAGTCCGGATCAACGGCGGCTTGCGCGGGGAAGGGCCCTCCGTTGGCACCGGCATGACGCATTTTATTGAGCACATGCTCTTCAAGGGCACCCCCACGCGCCCGTCCGGCACCATCGAGCAGGAAGTCCGCCGTTACGGCGGCACCATCAACGCCTTCACCTCGTTCGACGCGACCGGGGTGTCGCTCTTCGTTGAGTCCCGCTACCTGAAGGAGGCGCTGGAGATGCTTGCCGACATTCTCCAGCACGCGGTTTTCGACGCCACGGAGTTTGAGAAAGAGCGCGCCGTCATCATCTCCGAGATCCAGATGAATCTGGATGATCCAGACCGTCGACTCAGCCAACTGTTCTGGAGCCGGCACTTCCTCGAGCATCCCTACCGCCATCCCATCCTAGGCTATCAGCCGCTGCTGGAGCGCGTAACGGTGGAGGAGCTCACCGCGTTCTATCAGGCGCACTACCAACCGCAGAATATCGTCATTGCGTGCGCGGGCGATCTCGAGAGCATCGCCTTCCAGCAGTTGGCGACGTCTCTCTTCGGCGCCTGGGCGCGCGGCACGACCGATCCCTCGATGCAGGTCGTCCCACAGGAGCCGCCGACCGCGAGCGCCAAGCAGACCGTCGCCGAGCTGCCGGTACAAGCGGCCTACGTGACGCTCGGTGTAACGTCCACACGCCTCTCGGACCCCGATCTCTACCCGCTGGACGTCCTCGCGCGCATTCTCGGACGAGGGCGCAGCTCACGACTCTATGAGACGATTGTGCGCAAGCAGCGCCTGGCACATGCGATCAGCGCGTGGAACTACACCCCGTACGATCCCGGCGTCTTCGGGGTCTCCTTCCAGACCGATCCAGACAAGCAGGAAGCGGCGGTCGGGGCGATCCTGAAGGTGCTCGAAGACGTCAAGGCGCACGGGGTGACGGAGCAGGAGCTCCGGAAAGCGAAGCAAGCGGAGATCGCCGATTACTATTTCCATCTGCAGACGATCGAATCGAAGGCGGGCGATGTGGCCAACTCGATGATCGCGACAGGAGATCCGCTGTTTTCCCGACGCTATGTGCAGGGCATTGAGCGCGTGACGCGCCAGCAGGTGCAGGAGGCCGCCCGGCGCTACGGCGATCCGGCCAAGATGACGACGGCGGTCATCCGTCCGCAGGCGGCGAGCGCTCCAGCGGCGACGCCGGCTGCCACAGCGGAGCTGGCGGTCACCAAGACCACGCTGCCGAATCAGGCCACGGCGCTCATCGGGGTCGACCGATCGCTGCCGATCGTCTCTCTTGTGGTGGGCTACCGCGGGGGCGTGCGCGTGGAGGAAGAACCCCAGCAGGGACTCTCCAACCTTGTCGCCCAGCTCTTGGTAAAAGGTACGAAGCACAAGGGCGCGCTGGAGATCGCGGAGTATGTGGAATCGTTGGGCGGTGGCTTGGAGCCGTTCAGCGGGCGCGATGGGTTTGGCATGGTGCTGTCGCTGCTCGCGCCTGACGTGGACACAGGGATCGCACTGCTGCATGAGCTGGCGACCCAATCGGTGTTCGCCGAGGACGAGGTGGCGATCCAGCGTGACCTCATCGACAAGCAGCTCCAGGCGCAGGAGGATGAAATATTTGATATGGGAGGCCGGTTACTGCGCAAGACGCTGTTTGAGCGGCATCCGTACCGCTTCAATCCGCTTGGGGACCGGGCGACCATTGGTCGTTTGGCACGCGAGGACTGTGTCGAGTTTGCCACGCGCTGGATGGTCCCATCGAACACCGTCGTGGCGGTGTTCGGAGATGTGGACGCGGCGGCGGTGACCCGTCAGTTGACACAGTCCTTCGGCAGCGTGCCGTCCAAAACGTCTGACTGGCCAGATCGACTGCCCGAGGAGACCTGGGACGGTGTGCGCAAGGCCTCACTGGTCATGGAGCGCGAGCAAGCGCTCATCATGCTGGGTTTTCGCGGCAGCACCTATCGCTCAGAGGATCGGTACGCGCTGGATGTGCTGACCGCCGCACTTTCCGGTATGGCGGGGCGGCTGTTTCAGTCCGTCCGTGAGGCTCACGGCCTCTCGTATACGCTCGGGGCGGTGCACGTGCCGGGCTGGGATCCCGGCTATGTGGTGGTGTACGCCGCCACCCGGCCCCATGAGCAGACCCGTGTGGGGGAGTTGCTGGAAGAGCAACTCCAACGCACGGCCGAACACGGGTTGACGCAGGAGGAGATTGATCAGGCCAAACGCTATCTCATCGGCCAGCACCGGATGGATCTGCAGCATCTCTCCGGGTTGGCCCGACGTTCGGTCATCGATGAGCTCTACGGTCTCGGGTTCGATGCCTGGAAGGCGTATGAGTCCAATGTGAATGCCGTCACACTGGCTATCGTGCAGACGGTGGCGGCACGCTATCTGACGCTCAAGACACATGCCCATGTGCTCGTCGGACCTGAGAATGGCAACGCTCACTAGACCACTAGACGCACAGTTTGCTGAAGGCTCTAGGCTGAAGGCTGAAGGCGGCCGTGACAGTTTCCAGCCTCCAGCCTCCAGCCTCCAGCCACAGGTACGGCGTCCCACTGTGGCTGGCTACTTGTACCCAGCCGAGGCCGAGGCGCTGCGGCGGCGGGTCGAGTCGCTTGTACCGAGGGAGACAGCGCGCACACCCGCGTACGCGGTCGTGCTTCCCCACGGGACCTACGACCGCTCCGGGTCGATCGTCGGCGCCACGTTGGGACGCGTGATGATTCCTCGTCGGTGCATCCTCCTCGGGCCCTCGCATACGGGGCAGGGTGCGGTCTCACGCGTGATGATCAATGGCGCCTATCGCACCCCGCTGGGCGAGGTGCCGATTGATGAGCGAAGCACCCAGACGCTGCTTCAGCGCTGCCCATGGCTGGAGCCGGATCTCTTTGCGCATGAGGGCGAGCACGCGCTGGAGGTACAGCTGCCGTTTTTGCAGTGCCTGGGACCGGCCGATCTCATGGTGGTTCCTGCGGTGATCGGCAGCATGGATGCGCGCACCTGCCGGCAGACGGGCGACGCGATCGCACAGATGGTCCGGCTGCAGGAAGAGCCGGTGCTGCTCATCGCCACCTCAGACCTCTCGCACTACCGGCCGCACGCCCAGACGATTGCGGCGGATCAACCGTTGATCGAAGCGATGAAGGCCCTTGATGCGGGGCGGCTCCTGCAGCATGCGGCCGCAGATGGTCTCGCGATGTGCGGCGAATGGGCGGTGGCGTGTATCCTGGAGGCGGCGACGCAGCTCGGCGCCGTCTCCGGAGAGCTGGCGGCCTACGGGACCAGCGCCGAGGCCGGCGGCGATCCGGGCTCCGCCATCGGGTACGCGGGGATGGTGATTCGCTGATGGACGAATCCGTCAAGAAGCGCGTCGACGAGTCGTGGAAAGAGCAGGTGGAGCGGGAAAAAACTACGGGGCCCGCACAGCCACAGCCGGGTGCTCCACCCGCCTCCAAGGAACAGCGAACGCCCGAACCTGAAGGCGACGAGCTACCGCAGGCGCGCTTTGATCTCTTTCTCTCCGGGTTGACGATGGAAGCACTCGTCGCACTGGGCGACATGCCGCATCCCGCCACGCGCAAGCAGTCGGTCAATCTGCGCCAGGCGAAGTATCTCATCGATCTCGTGGGAGTGCTCGAAGAGAAGACCAAGGGCAACCTGAGCGTGGATGAGGAACGGCTGCTCAAGGACGCGTTGTACCAGCTTCGGATGCGCTACCTCTCAACGGCGGGCGGGCCGGTGTCATGACGCTGGTGTTGAGCGTGGTGCTGGCGGCCGTCGTCTCGACGGTCATCGCGTGGGCGGTGGCCCGTTGGCTCAAGAGGCAGTTTCCCCGCATGGCCCGGGACGTGCTCACGCAGATGGGTGAGGAGGTCGTGAGCCTCGCGAAGCATACCTTAGCACTGGAGCGGGAGAAGGGGCTTGGCGAGCTCGAGCTGAAGAAGCAAGCCGTCGACTCCACGGTGAAAGGCCTGGAGGAGCAGCTCAAGCGCTACGAACAGCTCGTTCGAAGTTTTGAAGCGGACCGTGAACGCAAGTACGGCCAGCTCGAGGGCGAACTCAAGCGCGTGGTCACGGGCGCGGAGAAGCTCCAGCAGACCACCTCGAGCCTGGTGGCGGTGCTGGGCAACTCCCGGGTGCGTGGGCAGTGGGGCCAGAAGATGGCGGATGATATCCTGCGGTTGTGCGGGTTGCAGGAGGGCATTCACTACCGCCAGGAGGAAAAGCTCGCCGTGGGCCGCCCCGACTACACCTTCCTGCTGCCCGATCACCACCAGCTGTTCATGGATGTGAAGTTTCCGCTCGAGAATTACCTGAAGCTGGCCGCCAGCGCGACCGAGGAGGAGCAGCGCCGGTGGCGCGACGCGTTCCTCAAAGATGTGCGGGAGCATCTGCGCGAGATGGAGCGGCGCGACTACGTGTCGCAGGGGGATCAGTCCGTCGACTACATGCTGATCTTCATTCCCAATGAGCAGGTCTACGGCGTCATCAACGAGCAGATGCCGACGCTCATTGATGAGTGCCTGCACAAGCGCATCATCCTGTGCGGCCCGTGGACGCTCTATGCGATGGTGCGCATCATCTGGCAGGCGTGGCAGCACTACCACTACGCCGAGTCGGTCCACGACATCGTCAAGACGATCAAAGGCTTCACGGAGGAGTACGAGCGGTTCAAGACGCGGTTTGACGAGCTCGGCGAGCGGCTGCGCAAGGCGACGGAAGGGTACGATGACATCGCGCGCGTGAGCTTCCGCAAGCTCGAGCAGCGGATGCAGCAGGTCGAAGACTATCGCAAGGGCCAGCGCATCCCGGAGGGCGTGCCTGAGCTGGAGCGCATCGAAGGCCGAGCGCCCACCGCGCTCGGCGAAGCCCCCGCCATCGAGGCGGGGGGCAAAGTGCCGAACATGACGGATGTTCGGCCATTCCGGAGCGCCGACCATGGGGGTCGGCGCGGAGTGCGGGAGCCGTTACGGCTCCGGCGGCGGCCGCCTGTCCCTCGCTGTCGTTCGGGATCCCTCGGCGCGACATCCCGAGGCCACAGGCCGAGGGAATGGCGGCCGCTTCAGAGGCTGAAAGGAGGCGTGTCATGATCGACCCGAAGCTGTTGGAGATCTTGGCCTGCCCGGCGTGTAAAACGGACGTCCGGTTGGAAGGGGAGCGGCTCGTCTGCATCCAGTGCGGCCGCCGGTACCCGATCCGTGACGGCATTCCCGTCATGTTGGTGGAAGAGGCTGAGACACCAGGGGGCGGGGGGCAGGGGGCGGGGGGCAGGGCGGAGAACCGATCATGAGAGTGTTAGTCATCCACGGTCCGAACCTCCATCTGCTGGGACGCCGCCAACCTTCCGTCTACGGCACGACGGATCTTGGCGCGATCAATCAGGAGCTCAAACGCCTGGCGTTCAAGCACAGCGTGACGCTGACGATCGCTCAGTCAAACCATGAGGGAGAAATTGTCGGCCTCATCGGCAAGGCGAAGGACCTGCATGACGGCCTCTTGATCAATCCGGCCGCCTACACGCACACGAGTATCGCGATCCGTGACGCGATCGAAGCCGCCGGGATCCCGGCGGTGGAAGTCCATCTGTCCAACATCTACGCGCGGGAGCCGTTTCGGCAGCATTCGCTGGTGTCGGCTGTGTGCCGGGGGCAGGTGACCGGCTTTGGGGCGTTGAGCTACCGGTTGGGGTTGGAGGCGCTGGTGGCGCTGCTGCAAGCACCCCAGGCGTCGGCGCCGGTTGCGGCTCGACCCGCGGCGCGCGCTGTGCGCCGATCCCGCCGCGCCACGATGTCCAGAAAGAGGAGATGATCCCACCCCCTGATTGGTCCCGTCTCAGGCGGGGCGGTTCGCGAAGCGAACCCGGGTCGACCCAGCGGGCGTGGAAGACAACGGATTGGTCGACCCACAATCAGGGGGTGGGATGATCTCCACCAACGAGTTTCGCAACGGCGAGGCCATCGAGATGGATGGCCAGCTCTGGATCATTGTGGAGTTCCAACATGTCAAACCGGGCAAGGGGGGCGCCTTCGTGCGCACGAAGCTACGCCGCATGCGCGACAACTCGGTGATTGAGCGGACCTTCCGCGCCGGCGACAAGTTCCAGGAAGCGTACATCGAGAAACGCACGCTGCAGTACCTGTACCGCTCCGGCGAGACGTTCCATCTGATGGATAGCAAGAACTACGAAGAGGTCCAGGTGCCCGCGAGCGTGGTCGGCCAGGGGGCCGGGTTTCTCAAAGAGAACATGGAGCTCGAGGGCCAGTTTCATGACGGGCAGATGATCGGGATCCAGCCGCCGATGTTCGTGGAGCTCGCCATCGAGTCGACCGAGCCGGGCGTGCGCGGCGACACGTCCAAGGGCGGCATGAAACCGGCGACGCTGGAGTCCGGGGCGACGATTCAAGTGCCGCTCTTTGTGGATACCGGCGACGTCGTTCGAGTGGATACGCGGACGGGCTCCTATGTGTCCCGCGTGTGACACAGATTGCACAGATTGTAAACACAGATGACACAGATGAGTTGTCGATTTCATCTGTGTCATCGCAGTTGGAATCTGCGAAATCTGTGGGATTACTCTTACAGGAGGTCACAGTGGACAAGCGGCTGAAGACATCCGAGCGGGAAGCGTTTCGGCTGATCGAAGAGATGCTCCAACTGATGGAAAGCCGTGGCCTCGTGGAGCTGGAAATGGAGCACCAGGGGCTGCGCATTCGTCTCAAGAAGGCGGTATCCAGCCCGGCACCCCAGGTGGTCGAGTACGTGACCGGACTCCCGCAGGCCGCCTCCCGGTCCGCTGCGCCTACGTCGGGACAGGCGGCCGAGGAAGGGCACCGCGTGATCATCAAGTCGCCGATGGTCGGCACGTTCTACCGTGCGCCCGCCTCCGATGCGCCGCCGTTCGTTGAGGTCGGGCAGGATCTTGACGTCGGACAGGTCGTGTGCATTGTCGAAGCGATGAAGCTGATGAACGAAATCAAGTCCGAGGTTGCCGGACGCATCGTGGACATCTTGGTGCAAAACGGCGACCCGATCGAGTTCGGCCAGCCGCTCTTCGCTGTTGAGCCCCGCGCGTAATCCACTAGGATGTTTTCAAAGATTTTGGTGGCTAATCGTGGAGAAATTGCTGTGCGGGTGATCCGCGCGTGCAAGGAGATGGGCATCCGCACGGTCGCCATCTACTCCGAAGCGGACCGCCACAGTCTCCACGTGCGCCTCGCCGATGAAGCGGTCTGCGTCGGCGGGGCCAAGGCCGAGCAGAGCTACCTGAACATCCCCGCGATTGTCAGCGCCGCCGAAATCACCGATGTCGACGGTATCCATCCGGGCTACGGGTTCCTCTCCCAGAACGCCCACTTCGCCGAGATCTGCGAGTCCTGCAACATCACGTTCATCGGGCCCACCTCCGAGGCCATCCGTCTCATGGGCGATAAGATCGCGGCCAAGGATCTCATGCGCAAAACCGGGATTCCCATCATCCCGGGCAGTATGTCCGCCATCAAGAACAAGGAAGACGCGCTCAAGACCGCCCGGCGCATCCAGTACCCGGTTATCGTCAAGGCGGCCGGCGGCGGCGGCGGCCGCGGGATGCGCGTGTGCCACAACGACGTGCGGCTCATGAGTGCGTTGACCACGTGCCAGACGGAGGCTGCGGCGAGCTTCGGCAACAGTGATGTGTTCGTCGAGAAATACATCGAGGAGCCTCGGCACATCGAGTTTCAGATCCTCGCCGATCAGTCGGGCCATGTGATTCATCTCGGGGAGCGTGACTGCACGATCCAGCGGCGCCATCAAAAGCTGATCGAGGAGGCTCCCTCGCCCGCCGTCGATGCGAAATTGCGCCGGAAGATAGGAGAGCTGGCGGTGCGCGCGGCCAAGGCGGCCAATTACTCCTCCGTCGGGACCGTGGAATTTCTGCTGGATCAGGACGGCTCGTTCTACTTCATCGAGATGAACACGAGAATCCAGGTGGAGCATCCGGTGACGGAGATGGTCACCGGCATCGACCTCATCAAGGAGCAGATTCGGGTGGCGGCCGGCGAACCGTTGCGCCTGAAGCAAGACGACGTCTCGCTGAGCGGCTGGGCGATGGAGTGCCGCATCAACGCCGAGGACGCCAGCAACGGCTTCACGCCATGCCCGGGCCGCATCGCGGTCTATCATGAGCCGGGCGGGCGCGGGGTGCGGGTGGACACCCATGTGTTTTCCGGGTATGAGGTCCCGCCGTTCTACGATTCGCTGCTCGCCAAGCTGATCACCACCGGCGACACGCGGGAGGAGGCGATTCGCGTGATGCAGCGCGCGCTGGAGGAGTTTTTCATCGAGCCGATCCGCACGACGATTCCGCTGCACAAGCAGATTTTCAGCGATCCCGTCTTCTGGCGGGGCCAGATCGCCACGAACTATATCGATCGGTTACTGGGGGAAGGAGACTAGGGAGACTCATGGCTACGATTCGACAGTTGGGAGTCTTGACGGGCGGGGGCGATTGTCCGGGACTCAATCCCGTGATCCGCGCGGTGACGCGGCGCGCGATGCAGGCTGATATCACGGTGCTGGGCATCCGCAACGGGTGGAAGGGGCTCGTCACCGGTGACACCACACCGCTCGATCTGCGGTCGGTTTCTGGCATCCTCCCGAAAGGGGGCACGATCCTGGGGACATCAAGGACCAACCCGTTCAAGCGGCCTGAGGATCTGGCTGCGCTCAAGGCCAATCTGGCGAAACTCCGGCTGGACGCGCTCATCGCGATCGGGGGCGAAGATACGCTGGGGGTGGCGACCAAACTCGCCAAGGAGGGGGTGAAGGTCGTCGGCGTGCCCAAGACGATCGACAACGACCTGTCCAAGACCGACTTCACCTTCGGATTCGACACCGCGGTCAATATCGCCATGGAGGCGATCGACCGGCTCCACACGACCGCGGAGAGCCACCATCGCATCATGGTCGCCGAGGTGATGGGCCGCCACGCGGGGTGGATCGCCACGAGTGCCGGCATCGCCGGCGGCGCGGACGTGATTCTCATCCCCGAGGTCCCGATCGATCTCGATGAGGTCTGCGAGATCATCAAGAAACGCCATGCGCGAGGCAAGGATTTCAGCATCATCGTGGTGGCCGAAGGGGCGCAGTTCAAGGGACAAGCCGCTGTCGTGCTGGAAGGCAAGGTCGACGAGTTCGGCCATATGCGTCTCGGCGGTGTCGGGCACGCGCTGGGCAAGCTCGTCGAGGAGCGGACCGGCTTCGAAACCCGTGTGACGGTGCTGGGCCACCTGCAGCGCGGTGGCAGCCCCTCGGCGTTTGACCGCATCCTCGGCACCCGCTTCGGCGTGAAGGCTGTGGAGCTGGTCCTCGAGGGCAAGTTCGGCTACATGGCGAGCCTGCAGGGCACGCAGGTTGTCGGCGTGCCCATCGAGCAGGCGACCGGGCAGCTCAAGACCGTGGACATGGATCTCTATAACCTGGCGAAGGCCTTCTTTGGTTGACACCACAGAGGATGATGATGGGAAGTGAAGCCGTTATTTCAACTGCGCTGCGAGAAACCAGTCGGCTGCACGCCGAGTTTCCCCAGGAGCAGGTGGACCGCGTGGCGAAGGCCGCGCAGCTCATGACCGAGGCGCTCAAGGCCGGGCGCAAGATCATCTGGTTCGGCAATGGCGGCTCGGCCACGCAGGGCCAGCACATGGCGGGTGAGTTCGTGGGCCGCTTCCTCAAGGAGCGCCGGTCACTGCCTTCGATCTCACTGACGGAGAATATGGCGAGTGTGACCGCCATCGGCAACGACTACGCGTTCGACCAGATTTTCTCCCGGCAGCTCGAGGGTCTCGCACAGCCCGGTGATGTGGCGGTCGGACTCTCGACCTCAGGCAACTCTCCCAATATCGTGAAGGCGTTGCAGAACGCCAAGGGCCTGCAGATTTCCACGATCGGCCTGACGGGGCAATCCGGAGGCCAGATGGCGGCCCTGTGCGATGTGTGTATCTGCGTGCCCTCCACGGTGACGGCGCGCATTCAGGAAGTCCATCTGACCATCGGCCACATCCTCTGCGGCTTGGTGGAAGACGCGCTCCTCGCCTCGCCCTCCTGAGGCGCACGACCATGGCCAGACCGCCAGCTGCGCACCAGAAAATCGCATCGCTCACCGCTCTCTCCCGCATTGTGCAGCGGGTGAAGGCTCACGGGAGAACCATTGTCTTTACCAACGGCTGCTTTGACCTGTTACATCCCGGGCACCTGCGCATCTTCGAGCGCGCGAAGCGGCTGGGCGATGTGCTGGTCGTGGGTGTCAACGGCGACCGGTCGGTGCGTGCGCTCAAGGGATCCCGCCGGCCGGTGGTCGGACAACGGGATCGAGCGCTGATGGTGGCGGCACTGGAGAGCGTAGATTATGTCACGATCTTCCATCAGCAGACGCCGCTGCAGCTGATCACTGCCCTTCGTCCTCATGTGCTGGTGAAAGGGGCGGATTGGGGCCCGGGCCGCATTGTGGGAGCTGAGGTGGTGGAGCGGGACGGAGGTCGGGTGGTGCGCATCCGGCTCGCGAAAGAGCATTCCACCACGCGGCTCGTCGCGCGCATCCGTCGCCTGTGATGGTCCCACCCCCTGTGGCTTGGCCGGTGGCCCGTCGCTGGCGCAGGGTGGGTGGTGACGATCGAGCCAGCGATTGCGTCGCCTGAGGCGACGCGCCACAGGGGGTGGGATGGGACGCTCAGGCATCGTGCGCATTATTGATGCGAATGCGAATCGGGCGTTGGAAGGCATTCGAGTTTGCGAGGAGGTCGTTCGGTTTCATCTCGAAGACCGCCGCGCATTCGCCCAGCTTCGCTTGCTGCGCCATGCCATCGCCGGTGCCGTGACCCGGCTGCCGCTTGGGACCCGTGAGCTGGTGGCTGCCCGAGCCAGCCGCCGCGATGTCGGGCGGAGTGCTCGCGCATCGCGTGTGGCGTCGCTCGAGCAACTGCTGATCATCAACTTCCAACGCGCCAAGGAATCGCTGCGGACGCTGGAGGAATCCAGTCGTGTGGTCGCGCCGCGCTCGACCGCGCTGTTTCAACGTCTTCGGTTTCGCACGTATCAGGTGGAACGTGATGTCGTCTGCCGATTGGCGTCTGTACGTCATTCTTGATCGCGCCGCCCTCGGGGCACGCGGCCTGACCGAGACGGCCGCCCAGGCGATCCGGGGAGGCGCAGATGTCATCCAGCTGCGCGATAAGGCGGCCTCGGTAGACGCGCTGCTTAAAGCAGCGAAGGCGCTGCTGCCGGTGACCGCGGCGGCCGGCGTCCCGCTAATCATCAACGATCGCCCCGAAGTGGCCCGCGCCGCAGGAGCGCAGGGGGTCCATGTCGGGCAAGATGATCTGTCCATCGCCGAGGCGCGCGCGCTCATGGGTCCGAATTGCCTGATTGGACGATCGACGCACAATCTGGAGCAGGCGACGACCGCGGCCCGACAGGGCGCGGACTACATCGGGTTCGGCCCGATTTTCCCGACGCCGACAAAACCCGACTACGGATCCGTGGGCACCGGCCTCATCGCATCGGTCATGGCCGCCGTGCCGATTCCCGTGGTGTGCATCGGGGGTATGGAGGAGCGCACGGTGGATTCCGCGCTGCGCGCAGGGGCCCGCTGCGTCGCGGTGGTGCGAGCGGTCTGCGCGGCGCCGGATCCGGAAGCGGCCGCCAGGCGATTGAAGCAATTGATGATAGAATGGAGTCCGCGTAACGCGGGTATAGCACAGTGGTAGTGCACCAGCTTCCCAAGCTGGCCACGCGGGTTCGATTCCCGCTACCCGCTTTCTCGCATCACAGAGACACAGAATGAAATTCACAGAGACACAGAGGAAACGGTTGACGACCTCTCTGTGTCTCTGTGGGTTTCTGTGCTTCTGTGGTGTTGTAGTGACAGGGTGCGCCACGACCGCCCCAACCCAATTCGCCCCCCCCACGCAGGCGGTTCCCACCCTGCAAGGCTCGTACCACACAGTCCGCCGGGGCGAGACGCTCTGGCGTATCGCCCGCTCCTACGGCGTCAGCGTGGAGTCTCTGGCCCACACCAATCGGCTTCCCGATACCAGACGACTGGACGTGGGACAACGGCTCTTCATTCCGCTTCCCCAGGAGACGCAGCGGTTCCTCTGGCCGCTCCATGGTCCGCGGCGTGCCGGCGACGGGCTGCGCGGGGTGGACATCAGCGCGCCGGCAGGCAGCCTGGTACGGGCCTCGCGCAGCGGGCGAGTGGCCGTTGCCGCCCAGCGGCTTTCCGGGTGGGGTAGGATCGTCATGGTCGATCACCTGGATGGGTATTCCACGATTTACGCCGGCCTAGAGCGCGTGCTGGTGGCGCCGGGAAGCTACTTGCGGCAGGGCACCCCGCTAGGCAGCACCGGATCGGGCGCGCTCTACTTTGAAATCCGCCATGGTGCTGCGCCGCGGGACACCCTGGCGTTGCTACCCTAGAGTCAATGAGCACAAACCTTCGTCCGGTGCTGGCCTCCCATCTGCGCCAGCGTGTTGAGGCATTTGGTGAGGGGTTTCTTCGCCACAACCTCGCCCTCATTGGTTCGCCGGGCAGCGGCAAGACCTTCCAGCTCCAGCAGCTCATGGCCCAGCGTCCGCCACACCTCCTCTTTGTGTACTGCCCGCTCTACCGCGAATCCTGCCGCAGTTTCATCCAGCGGTTCCTCGCCACCGTGCTGCAGGCGGGTCGAGCGGGTAGCGCGCCCGCCCCAGCCCAGGGCCGTGTCGGGCCGGGGGTGCCGAGAACCGAGGCGGCGGTCGAGGCGATTGAACCGCTGCTGGTCCGTCGGCTCTACGGGGAGGCCTTCAGCCGAGCGCTCGATACCATCGCCATCCTCAGCGACGAGCGCGGAGCACCCTGCGTCCTCATCCTCGATGAATTTCTCCACCTTGAAGACCTCAAACTGGTCCATGCGTTTCATGAGTTGGGCAAGCGGGTCATGACGTGGAATACGACGCTCTTCATCCTGGCCAGCTCGTCGCCCCATCGCGCGCGGACGATTCTACGGGAACGGCTCCAACTGCTGTTCGGCCAGTTTGAGTTCTTGAATCTGGAAGGGGTGGATTCCGCCGGCGCCGCGCTGTGGGTGCAGCAGGAGCTGCGGGGCTTGCGGGGAGCCAAGAGCGTCGGGCGATTCCTGCTGCATTGGCTCGGCGGGTCGCCGTGGTACCTGTCGTTATTTCTCACGCGCCTGAAAGAAGTGGCTGCGCTGCAGCACGTCTCGGAGCTCTCGGAGCCGCTGTTTCTCCAAACGGCCTGGGACTTGTTGGGCAATGCGCAGGGGGTCCTGCACCAGTGGTGTGTCTCGCGCACCGAGGGGTTGGTGCGGGAGCGCCTCGGCGCGCGGGCGATGGATGCGCTCCTGCAGATCGCCGAGGGCTCGCGCACGGCAACGCAGATCGGCCAGCGCATCGGACGCGGCGGCCTCTCAGGGGTGCTGCAGCTGTTGGTCGAGCATGACCTCGCACAGCGCAACGGGATGTGCTGGATGGTGGATGATCCGATCCTGCGCTGCTGGCTCTCAACGGTCGTGTCGGCGCAGCGCACCGATGCGCACGCGGACAGCCGGGAGCGGCTGCAGCGGGTTGAGCGGTATCTGCAGCAGGTCTGGACCCAGTGGTCGCAGGCCCACGAACTCTCGTTCCCGGAACGGGTGACCGGACTCTTCACGAAGTTCCGTGACGACACCGTCTCCCTCGACTCCAAGACCGGCCGCCTGCCGGCCTTCGCCTCCATCACCACGCAGGCTCCCCCCGGCCGGCAGGCCGGGACGTACTTGATTGCCGATGGCGTGGGCAAGCGATGGTGCGCCTCGGTGCAGGAGGGGCCGATTGATGAGACGACCATCGCCAGTTTCGAGGAGTTCTGCCGGCGGCAGACTCCCCGGCCGGCGCGCAAGGTGGTCATCACCAAGGCTGGGTTGGATGAGCATGCTCGCGTGTTGGCGAAAGCGGTCAACATGTGGGTCTGGGAAACGAAAGAGCTCGACCTGCTCATGGGCTTGTATGGACAAATCTAGCGGCTGTTTCAGAACCCAAGCTCGTCACCACAGAACCACAGCATTCCACAGAGACACAGAGAAAGTCATTCGACGTTCCCTCTGTGCTTCTGTGACGCTTCTGTGCTTCTGTGGTGAGGTGTTGTAAGATGGATCGGCTCTGGGCGCCCTGGCGCAGCACGTTTCTGTCCCAGCGCACACGCCGGCGCTGCATCTTCTGCGCGGCCAAGCGGTCTCGGCAGGATCGAGCCCATCATGTCGTTGCCCGCGGGGAGCGCGTCTTCGCCCTCCTCAACCGGTATCCGTACAACAACGGCCATGTGATGGTCGCCCCCTACCGCCACGTCGGGGAGCTGGACGACCTCACCTCGCAGGAGTGGGCCGAGATCCTGCGGCTGGGCCGCCGGCTCATTGCGCGCTTGCGGCGGACGCTGCGTCCACACGGCTTCAATGTGGGTTTGAATCTGGGGAAGGTGGGCGGGGCCGGGTTCCCTGGGCACATCCACCTGCACATTGTCCCCCGCTGGAATGGCGATACGAATTTCATGCCGATCCTCGCAAACACCAAGATCGTCTCGCAATCGCTTGATGAGCTCTTTCAGCTGCTCAGATGAGCCTGCGCACCGAATCGCTGCCGGCAATCGTGTCGCGGGAAGATCTGGAAGCGCGCGAGGAGCGGTGGCTCGCACCCTACGCGATGAAGAGCCGCGCCACGCGGGGACGGCAGCATCCCGAGCTGGAAGATCCGTACCGAACCGTCTATCGTCGGGACCGCGACCGGATCATCCACACGACCGCGTTTCGACGCCTGGAGTACAAGACCCAGGTGTTCGTCATCCATGAGGGCGATCACTACCGCACGCGCCTGACGCACACGCTGGAGGTGGCGCAGATCGGGGCGTCCATCGCCCGCATCCTCCGATTCAACGAGGACCTCGTCGAAGTGGTGTCGCTCGCCCACGATATCGGCCACCCGCCGTTCGGACATGCGGGAGAAGACGCGCTGCGCGAACTCATGGAGGGCCACGGCGGATTCGATCACAACATCCAGGGGCTGCGCCTCGTGGACGTGCTGGAGCACCGCTACCCCGAGTTTCCCGGCCTGAACCTCACCTGGGAAGTGCGCGAGAGCATCAACAAGCACCGTACGCCCTACGATCATCCCGACATGCAGGTTGCGCTGGATCCCAACGTGTCGCCGCTGCTGGAGAGCCAGGTGGCGGATATCGCGGATGAGATCGCCTACGACAACCATGATCTCGACGATGGGCTGGCCTCTGGCGTGTTGAAACCTGAAGAGCTGGATCAGCTGGAGCTCTGGCGCCGGGCGCGCGACGCGGTCGCGGCGCACGGGAGTGTGGCGGATCCCGAGGTGCTGCGGCATCAAACGATCCGCGCGCTGATCAACGCCCAGATCGTGGATCTGATCACCGCGACCAGCGAGCGGCTCACACAGCACCACATCGAGTCGGTGGAGGCCGTGCGCGCCTCATCGGAGCGGCTGGTGGGATTCAGCCAGGAGATGGCTCGGCTGCGCATCCCTCTGAAGCAGCTGCTCTGGAAACAGTTCTACCACCACTACCGGGTCGTGCGGATGGCCGACAAGGCGAAGCGCACCATCGCGGAGCTGTTCCACCTGTACGTCAAGAAGCCTGAGCAATTGCCGAACACGACGCGCTCGCGAATCGCCAAGGGGGAAGACCCGTACCGTGTGGTGTGCGATTACATTGCCGGGATGACCGATCGTTACTGCCTGGAGGAGTACAAGAAGCTGTTTGACCCGTTCGAGCGGGTCTAGGAGGAACACATGCGAACGATCTGGGTGCTGGTGATGGTACTAGGACTGATGAGCGGGTGCTCCGGAAAGAGGAGTTCGCTGCTGATGGAGCGCCGCGTCCGCGGGACGTTGGCGGAAGAGCCGGCGGTGGGGATGCGGATAATGCGCCGGCTTGAGCCGATGACGCAGACGCAGGCGCAGCAGGGAGTCGGCGTCACCGTCGCCTACGCGTCCAGCGAGTACCTGCAAACCTTCTTCAATAACCGTGCGGTGTTTGGCGGCTTTGCAGGGAAAAATCCCTTCTTTCTGGAAAACATCGTGTTTTACGTCAAGGTAGCCAACCAGAGCGAGAAAAAGATCACCGTTGATCCAACGGAGTTTGTCCTGGTCGATGACCGGGGCAACCAGTACCCGATACTGGGCACGGACTACATCACCGCCTTCGCCGAGTCCCACCTGTCGGTCGCGAGCATGACCCGCGGCGTCCTCGAGGAGGCTCGGCCGGGCTACTTCGGCCTGAGCCTGCCGGTCGGGAAGATGTTTGCCTCCAAGCCGCAGGGCCGGTTCGCGCTGCTGTCGATGTCGACGCTCAAGTCGGGCGCGATGTTTCCGGACACAGTGTACGATGGGCTGGTCTACTTCTGGAACATCCACGAAGCCGCCAAGAAGGTCCGGCTGATCCTCACCGGCATCAAGACGGATTTCGCAGCGGACGATCTGCCGAAGACGTCGCTGACCTTGACGTTTGATTTTGACGTCGCCGCGCCGTAGGCAACGAGCGGTATCCGATGATACGAGCGGTATCAGATACCTTCTTCGTAAGGACTGACCGAAAATGGTATCTGATACCGCACGTTTAAGTGTCAGCGAGCCGCTCCTTGATGAGTTGACGCACGCCCAGCGGGACGCCGTGACCCATGAAGGCGGCCCGCTGCTCATCATCGCGGGTGCGGGCACCGGCAAGACCACCGTCATCACCCGCCGCATCGCCTGGCTGCTGGCCACCAAACGCGCCCGCCCTGAAGAGATCTTAGCGCTCACCTTCACCGAGAAGGCCGCCGCCGAGATGGAGGAGCGCGTCGACCTCCTCGTGCCGTACGGGTACGTGGACGTGGCCATCCGAACCTTCCACGCGTTCGGCGACCAGCTGCTGCGCGAGCACGCCCTGAAGATCGGCCGCTCGCCGAGCTTTCGCGTCTTGTCCTCCGCCGAGCAGATCGTGTTCCTGCGACAGCATTTATTTGATCTCTCGCTCGAGGTCCTCCGGCCGCTCCACGATCCCACCCGGTTTCTGGAAGCGCTCGCCACCGTGTTCTCGCGCGCCAAAGACGAAGTGGCGAGTCCGGAGACGTATCGGGCCTATGCCCGACAACTCGCCGAGGAGGCTGCGGCGGCTCCCGATGATGCAGCCCTTGCCGCAGCCGGCCGACGTCACGGTGAGGTCGCCAACAGTTATGCCGCCTACCAGCGATTGCTTCAACAAGCCGATGCGGTCGACTTCGGAGATCAAGTGCTGCTGGCGGTGCAGCTTCTCGAGCAGCACCCCGAGGTGCGGGCCGCGCTCAAGACCCGCTTTCGCTACATCCTCATCGACGAGTTTCAAGACACCAACTACGCACAGTTTTATCTGCTCCAACTGCTCGCCGACCCCGCCATGAACGTCACCGTCGTCGCAGACGACGACCAGAGCATCTACAAGTGGCGCGGCGCCGCGATCAGCAACGTCTTGAAGTTCCTCGACCATTACCGCCAGGTGCGCACCGTGGTGCTCACCGAGAACTTCCGCTCCAGCCAGCCGATCTTGGACTGCGCCTATCGGCTGATCCGCTTCAACGATCCGGATCGGCTCGAGGTGAAGCAGGGTATTGAGAAGAAGCTCGTGGCCAAGGCCAACCTTACGAATGAGGAGCCGCACCTGCGGGTCTTTGATACTGTCTCCAGCGAAGCCGATTGGGTGGCCCGTACGATTCGGGAGATGCTGGACGCGGACGCGCGGCGGCCCCAGGACGTCGCGATTCTGGTTCGCTCAAACCGCGAGGCAGATCTGTTCCTGCGAGCCCTCAATGTGGCCGGGGTGCCGTGGCGCTTCAGCGGGGCCAGCGGGCTCTTTGCCAGAAGCGAAGCCAAGCTGCTCGTCTCCTGCCTGAAGACGCTGGCCGATCCGGAGGATAGCCTGAGCTGGTACCATGTGGCCAGCTCACCGCTCTATCGCTGCCCCATGCAGGATTTGACGAGCCTCTTGGCGCACGCCGATCGCCACAATCAGAGCGTCCGGACGATCCTGCTCCAGTTGGACCAGCAGGCTGAGCTCGGCAGCAAGCTCTCCGAGGCGGGGAAGGAGGCGCTGCAGCAGCTCGTCACAGATGTGCACACACTGCTGGAGCAATCCCGCAGCGCTTCGTGCGGTCAGCTGCTCTATCGCTGGCTGGCGGCCCGCGGCTGCCTGGCGCAGCTCAGCCGGGAGGAGCGGCTGGAAGACAGCGCAGCACTGCAAACCATCGCGCGCTTTTTCGATCAATTGCGCCACATCGAAGAGCTGGTCGGCTCCGCGCTGCCGGAGGTGATGCGACATCTCGAGCTGTTCCAGGCCATGGGCAACGAGCCGCTGGATGACGATGACGCCTGGGCGGACCGGGTGAGCGTGCTGACGATCCATAAGGCGAAGGGCCTCGAGTTTCCCGTGGTGTTTCTGGTCGGGCTGGTCCAGGGACGGTTTCCCACCCCGCGCCGGCGCGACACCATCGAGCTGCCGGATGCGCTGATCAAGGACCTCTTACCTTCCGGAGATTACCACCTGCAGGAGGAGCGCCGGCTCTTCTATGTGGGCATGACCCGGGCGAAAGATCAGCTCTACCTGACCGCGGCCTACAACTATGGAGGCAAGACGGTGCGCAAGGTCAGCCAATTCGTGCTCGAGGCGCTGGAGCTGCCCAGCCCCAGCCCACCTGCCAAGGTCGTCAGTGCTCGAGAACTCATCGAGCGGACGGAGCTTAAATCGCCGCTGCCGCTTTCACCGCGCGCCAAGGCTCGGGAGACTCTGCGCGTTGATCCGCACGGAGTCGATGATTACCTGACGTGCCCGCTCAAGTTCCGCTACAGCCACGTGTTGAAGATCCCGGTCATGCGCCACCACCTGGTCGCGTACGGCTCGGCGCTCCACAAGGCGGTTGAGGCGTTTTTCACGCGCGTGCTCCAGGACGCCCCGATGAGCGAGGAAGAGTTTCTCGGTGTCTTTGAGCGTCACTGGAGCTCGGAGGGATTCTTGACGCGCGAGCACGAGGAGCTGCGCCTCGCCCAGGGCCGCGAGACGCTCAAGCGGTTCTATACCCAGCAGCAGCTTGCCCCGGAGCGCCCCACGCTCATCGAGGAGAAATTCAAGTTCCTCCTAGATGACGTGTTGGTGGTCGGCCGCTGGGACCGGGTGGATCAGCAGGGGGATGACGCAGTCATCATCGACTACAAATCCTCCGACGTCAGCGACCAGGCCGAGGCGAACCGCCGCGCCAGGGAATCGCTGCAGTTGCTGGTCTACGCGCTCGCCTGGCGCACGCTCCATGGCCAGGCACCCACGCACGTCGAGCTGCGATTTTTGGAGACCGGCGTGACAGGGAAGGCCGCGTTCTCCGACGACGATTTCGAGCGCGCCGGCAGCCTGCTGCGCCAGGCCGCCCAGGGGATCCGCGCCAGAGAGTTTCCCGCCAAGCCCCAAGAACATTCCTGTCGCTGGTGCGCCTTCCAGGCCATCTGTCCGTTCGCCTTCCAGCTGCGCTAAAAAAGCCCCTCAGCCCTTGAATTTTCCTTCTGGATGATGTTAATTTAAAGTGTAATACAAAAGATTGGCAAAGTACATAGGCAAGCTACGGGTCCCTCAGCCCGAACGGATGGATGGCCGGGCTGCCCGGTAAGTACGGTGGTTCGGCCTTTTGTTCAAGAGAAAAGCAATGGTGTGATTTCACAGATGAGCAATCTGTGTGTAAAGGAGACGCAACGTGGACGTTGAGGGTGTTGGAAAGATGTTCCACCGACACGTGTCACCATCGAAAACCAACCCGACCGCGCCCGAGCTGTTCGAGGCGCGGTTCAAGCGGTTCCTGAAAGACCTGGACTCGTACGAGCGTAAGGTGGTCTTTCAGCGCACGCTCGACGCGTTTCTCGACCTCTACTCAGCCTGGAAGAAAACGCACCAGCAGCCGCTCAAGATGCGGCTCGTGATGCTGGCCTTCGAGCTGCACCGGCTCGACCCGGCCTTTGAGTGCGAGCTCCTCTTTCCGGACATCTCATGCGAGAAATCCGCGTAAAAAACCTGACCTCCGAGGACTGGCTCCAACGCGACTGCGTCGTCAGCGAGCTGATGCGCCAGGGTGACTACGCCACCAAAGTGATCCGCCGCTGCACCTACGATGTCGAGTCGCAAACCACGCTCCCTGCGACCGTTGATGCAGCCAAGTGGGCGAAGAGACTCGACCCGCTGCCCCCGCGCCAGGTGTTCGTGACCAAGGACCTGAATCCAGACACCGGCGGCGAGCGCGTCGTCTACAAGGTGCTCGGCCACTTCTACGTCGTCTGGGGCCAGGTCGTCTTCTGCGTCGGCTACCGCCACATCCTCTCGATGGACGTGGAGGCGGAAGAGTCGCTGGCGTAAGTACAATTACTGTGAGTCACAGCGCGAGAGCCGGGCTGCCTGAAGGCGGCCCGGTTTCCTGTTGACAGGATCGACTCGTTCGAACCATACTCGTGGTGAACCCAGGAGGCCACATGCGAGTTTCCGCGTTGTTGGTGTCGGGTATCGGATTGGCAGCTGTGCTGACGGCGCCGGATGTCATGCGAGCCGAAGAAGAGCCGCTCCCCGAGGCCGAGTTGGTGACTGAGCCTGCATTTGGCGGGGTCGAGGTGAGCGCGCCGGCGCTGCCGACGTTATCCTCATCCGCCGAAATCGAACAGGCGATTGCCGCGCTCAGCGATCCAGGGGCGAACGAGCAGGTGGATCAGATCCTGACCTCCATTCTGTCGCTGCAAGACATGGACGAACAGATGCGCCTGCAGATGCTCTTCAATGAGCGACTGCAGGCGATCTCTGGATCGACGGAGGCTGCTCCGGAAGCCGCTCCGGAGGTTGGTTTGGTCCCCCCACCGCAGCTCTCCTATGAGGAAATCCTCGTCCGCATCCAGATGCTCAACCTCGGCCCCGAAGCGAGCGCCGACGACCTGCGTGCCCGCGATGAGCTCGTCTACTCGATCGTCGCCATCGAAGACCCTATGAAGCGCCACGAGCTGCTCCTCCAGCTCGAAGAGAAAGAACGCCAGTCCGACACCGCGATCTACCGTCCAGCCCCTGAAAGCCAAGAACAGTAACCCCGCCCTCGTTACCACAGAGACACAGAAGTTCCACAGAAACACAGAGGTGGGGCTTCATGATCTTGACGGGCGATCATAAGTAAGATATAATATGTATCGATTAGATAAACGTAAGACGAAATAGAAGGAGGGGATCTCCATGACGCAGGTGACCGTGTCGTCGAAGTATCAGGTGGTCATCCCAAAGGACGTGCGGCGTCAGGTGCCGCTGCGGATGGGACAAAAGCTCGCCGTTGTGGTGAAGGAGGGCCTCATTACCCTGCTGCCTGACCGGCCTCTTGCATCGTTCAGAGGATTTCTCAAGGACATGAGGGTCGGGGAGATTCGGGAAAAGCGTGATCGGTTCTGATCCGCCGTCAACCCATGCTGCTCGTTGACTCTTCAGGATGGCTCGAATTTTTTACGGATGGACCGCTGGCCACCACCTACGCGCAGCATTTGCGGCATCTGAACGATGTCCTCACACCCAGCGTGGTCTTGTATGAGGTCTACAAAGTCATTAAGCGCCAGCGAAGCGAAGAGGAAGCGCTGACCGCCGCGGCCCAGATGGGCAAGACCCAGTTCGTGCCGCTCAACGAGCCCATCGCCCTGACCGCCGCAGATGTCAGCCTCACCTATCGGCTCGCCATGGCCGATGCCATCGTGTACGCCACGGCACTCATGCACCGGGCGAAGCTGGTCACCAGTGACGCGGATCTCGCTGCCCTCCCCGGCGTCATGTATCTCAAGAAACTGTGACGATGAACACGACATCGCCGATGAGGATTGCCGTGGTGGGGGATGGGGGCTGGGGCACGACGCTGGCCATCCACCTCCATCAGCTCGGGCATCGCGTGCGCTGGTGGGGCGCGTTTCCGCAATACGCCGCGCGTGTCAACCGCCGCCACGAGAACGTGAAGTTCCTGCCCAAGGTCCGCCTCCCCGCTACGCTCAAGATGGAGACCGAGATGGCCGCCGTCGTACAAGCGGCCGAGCTCGTCGTGCTGGCCGTGCCGTCACAGTACATGCGCACGGTTGTGTGGCGGCTCAAGGAGATTCCCCCAGATGGGAAGATCTTCGTCAGTGTGGCGAAGGGGCTCGAGCACGACAGCCTCAAGCGGATGTCCGAGGTGATCACCGAGGAACTGGGCAGTCCGCAGCTCGCCGTATTGTCCGGCCCGAACATTGCGACGGAAATCGCCAAGGGCCAACCGGCCAGCTCGGTCGTTGCCTCAACACACCCTGATGTGGCGGTGCGGGTGCAAGAGTGCTTGATGGGCGAGCGGCTGCGGATCTATACGTCGGACGACGTCGTCGGCGTCGAGCTGGGCGGGGCGCTCAAGAATCCGATCGCGATCGCGGCCGGCATCAGCGACGGGTTGGGGTTTGGGGCGAACGCCAAGGCGGCGATTGTCACGCGAGGCATCGTGGAAATGGCTCGGTTGGGCGTGGCGGTCGGGGCCAGGGAAGAGACGTTCTTCGGCCTGAGCGGCCTGGGCGACCTCGTCACCACCTGCCTTTCCGGACGTAACCGCTGGCTTGGCGAGCACCTTGGGCGCGGCCGCCCCCTAAAGACGGTATTATCCTCAACGGAAATGGTGATCGAGGGGGTGGAGACCACGAAAGCCGCGCTGGCTCTTGGCCGGCGTGTCGGCGTGGAACTGCCCATCATCGAGCAAGTCAGCGCCATCCTGTTTGAGCGACGTTCCCCCCGCAAGGCGCTCCAGGCGCTCATGGTCCGCGCCGGCAAAGCCGAAACCCCTCGTTGATCTGGCGGCGGGTCCTCCGCCGTGCCCCGCGCAACCCGCTCGCGCGACCTCGGGCTCTCCCTTGGCGCAGCTCCCGAGGCCCGCGGCCGAGGGACTGGCGCTCGGGATCCCTCGGCTGCGGGCCTCGGGCCGGGCGCCCGGCTGCGGCGCCCCGGCCATGAACTCCTCGCCCCGAAGGGGGCTCGTCAGACAACATGGCCACGGCGATGAACGCGAGGGCGCCTGCGCCGGGCTGAGCCCTCGCATGCGCTTCGCCGGGTTGCGCGGGGCACCGTCGCGATGGCGGCGGGTGGCAGGACGTTCGCC
>CAYJRJ010000005.1:0-48312 GCA_964372775.1 uncultured Planctomycetales bacterium
CCAAGGATACGCCTTTTTCATCTACTTCCCCATCCACAACATTCGAGTATAACTCCCGCCAGCATGGGATCAGTGACGGCACGTTCTATGCCTGGAAGGCCAAGTACGGCGGCCTGACGGTCAGCGAAGCGCGACGGCTCAAGGCGCTGGAAGATGAGAACCGGCGGTTGAAGCAGCTCGTCGCCGAGCAGGCGCTGGATAACCAGGCGCTGAAGTTCCTCGTCGAAAAAAACTCGTAGGGCCCAAGGCGAAGCGGGACGCGGTGATGCAGGTAATCGAACGCTTTGGGCTGAGCCTGCGGCGGGCGTGTCGACTGGCGGGGCTATGGCGCTCCACCTGGCAGTACCGGGCGCATCGGCCTGACGACAGCGCCCTCCGGGGTCGATTACGCGAGCTGGCCGAGCAGCGCCGGCGCTTCGGGGCGCCTCGCCTCTACGTGCTGCTGCGGCGGGAGGGCTGGGTCGTGAACCATAAGCGTGTCGAACGGCTCTACCGGGCTGAAGGGCTGGCGCTGCGACGGAAGCGCCACCGCAAGCGCGCGGCGGGAGTGCGGGTGACGCTGCCGCCACCGACGCGGCCCAATGAACGCTGGGCGATGGACTTCCTGCACGATCGCTTAGCGACCCAGCGGCCGTTTCGGGTGCTGACGATGGTCGATGAGTACTCACGGGAATCTCCGGCGATTGTGGCCGATACGTCGCTGCCCGGCGCCCGGGTCGTCGAGGTGCTGGAGCGGCTCGCGGAGACCCGCGGACTGCCCCAAACGCTGCGGATCGACAACGGGCCGGAGTTTGCCGGCTCGGCCCTGGATGCCTGGGCCTATCGGCGGGGCATCCAGCTGCACTTCATCGAGCCCGGCAAGCCCACCCAGAACGGCTACGCTGAGAGCTTCAATGGCCGCTTTCGAGATGAGTGCCTGAATGAGCATTGGTTCCCCACCCTTGACGAGGCGCGGCGCCTCATCGAGGCCTGGCGGCAGGACTACAACACGGTCCGACCGCATAGCTCGCTGGGCGATCTGACGCCCGCCGAGTTTGTCAGGAGCATGCATCAGTCACCACCTACCACCCAAAAGCTCTGCTTCCAGGTGGCCCAATGAATGGGGGAAGGTCATGGGGAGTATTCTTTTACGACAAGTGACGACCCAACGACGACGCTGACAGGCTACATTAAACGAATTGAAGTCCCTGAGCAGACAGCGTTGCAGTGGGCTATTGATGAGGCAAAAAGTCTTGAGCAAAGTCTTGAGCAATATGGGATACAACTTGTTGTGCAACCGAAAGAGATGGCTGTTGGAAATAGGACGTGGGTGATGCTGGCATGGGAGGCTTCCAAGCCATCTCAAGGTCAAATAGTTCTTTTTAGGAGCGAACAGTACTATTTGAAGGGTAAAAAGACGATGGTTGAAGTTTTCCTGTCAGCCCCAAAGGATGTGTTTAGTAAGGCTGACCGCCAAGAAATCGAGCAGTTCCTAACTAGTATTCGGTTTGTAAAATCATCAGTGTCATCCCCACGGGATGGTGGCGAACTTAAAGAAACCGTACCGGACAGGTAAGGTGACAGTCACCTTGGGGACACCCATTTGAGATGGATAAACGTCTCGCGGTCATTACTTACGGCTGAGCGATGGATGAGCGGGACTTTATATGTGGTCGCGACGCCGATTGGGAACTTGCGAGACATCAGCCTGCGGGCGATTGAGACGCTCAGGGCCGCGGATCTGATCGCGTGCGGGAATTCGTGGGGACAGGATGACAGCAATGGCGGCCACGGGGTCGACAGCCTATCCCAGGAATTGCGTGGTAGAGCGGGCATGAGGAGCGTGAGGGTCGCGATATGAGGCGTTCGAAGATCGCGAAAGAAGATCGGGAAGCGCTCTCGCGGATTTCCCAGCGGATGAAACCCGAGGAGCGCCTCGTGGCTTACCTACGGCACTCCCAACTCCTTCACCGCCTCTATCAGGCAGGCCTGAAACATCGGATGGCTGTGCGGCTTTCTTCCCGAACGCCTACGGCGTCAGGATGACCCAGGCGAAAGGACCAGGTCAATCTGCGCTTCTCTTGTTAGACGTCATCCGCATTCTGGAGAGCCGCAACATCCCGTATGCCGTGGTTGGCGCATTTGCTGCGTCCTTTTACGGCGTCATCCGGGCTAGTATGGATGCGGATGCCGTCATTTCCATGGATCTTGCAAGCGCGGGTATCGAGACGTTGAGGGCAGCCTTTCGGCAGGCGGGTTTTAGAATCGCGTATAGGAAAGGTGACCTGAAGGATCCCATCGGCGCTGTGTTGAACGTGGAGGACCGTTTCGGCAACCGTGTAGACCTCCTGCTCCGCGTCCGCGGGATGGAGGAAGGCGCCTTCACGAGGACGGTTGCCACCCACTTTATGGGTCGGGTTATCCGCCTCGTCTGTGTTGAGGATTTTATTGCGATGAAGCTGTTCGCAGGCGGTCCGCAGGACGTCAACGATGCCGCGGGTGTCCTGAAGGTTTCTGGAAACCGTGTCGATCGGTCCTTGTTAAAGCGATTAACACGGAACTACGGTAGGCGCGCTCTTCACAACTTGGTTTTGTTGCTCAAGGGCATATCGACCGGATGAATGAGTGGGACCCTGTACGTGGTGGCAACACCGATCGGGAACTTGCAGGACATCACGCTGCGGGCGATCGAGACGTTGAAATCGGTCGAGCTGATCGCGTGCGAGGATACGCGGCGCACGGCGGTGCTGCTCAAGGCGCATGAGATCCGCACGCCGACGACGAGTTACTACAGCTACAGCTCGCCGGCGAAGGAAGCGAGCATCATCGACGCGCTGCGTGAGGGCCGATCGGTCGGGCTGATCTCAGACGCCGGGCTGCCGGGCATCTCCGACCCCGGCGTGCCGCTGATCCGCAAGGCGATCGAGGCGCACATTCCGGTGACGGTGATCCCGGGCTCGTCGGCGCTGCTGGTGGGGCTCGTCCTCTCCGGCTTTCCGACGGATAAGTTCGTGTTCGAGGGGTTTCTATCATCGAAGCCCGGCGCGCGCACGGCGAGGCTCACGGCGCTGAAGGATGAACCACGTACGATCGTGCTCTACGAGTCGCCGCATCGGCTGACGAAGATGCTGGCGGACATCGAGGCGGTCTTCGGCGATATCCCGATCTCCGTGAGCCGCGAGCTGACGAAGAAGTTTGAGGAGACGCGGCGCGATCGTGTCAGCTCGCTGCGCGACCACTTTGAACGGCAGGCCCCGCAAGGCGAATTCGTCATCGTGCTTCCACCGAAACGCCTGAGGGGGTAACAATGGTGGAGAGACTAGCGCCGAACAGCGATGCTGTGGCGGGCCCCCGACAGCCCGCTCGCGCTGACACGGGCTCTCATCGCCCGGCGGCGGCGCCCCGGCCAGGCAACTCCTCGCCCCGAAGGGGGCTCGTCGGACAACCTGGCCGCGGCGATGAAAGCGAGGGCGCCTTGCCTGGCTGAGCCCGTGCATGCGCTTCGCGGGACCGTCGGGGGCCCGGTCAGCGTAGCGGCGGGTGGCCGGGCGAATGCGGAGCCGGACGTCTGGAGGGCCGAGCGGCCACGGTGTCCCGCCGCCGGCGGGACGAGCGAGGCCCGGAAGCCGAGCGAAGCCCCGCCACGGTGGGGCGGGGCGAGCGTTCCGGCGCAGCATCGCCCGGACAGGACCCGCCGCCCTCGAACGAGTTGTAACGCTAGTGAGAATATCTATGGCTAACACGATTCATCCAAGCGCGATCATCGGCAAGGACGTCAAGCTCGGGGACGGCAATCAGATCGGCCCGGGCTGCGTGCTCGAAGACGGGGTCGTGCTGGGCTCGCGCAATAAGCTGTGGATGAACGTCTACGTCGGTCCGGGCACCACACTCGGTGACGAGAACCAGGTTCATATGGGCGCGGTCATCGGGCATCTACCGCAGGACCTGGCGTTTGCCGGTGCGACCTCCTTCACGCGCATCGGCTCGCGCAACACAATCCGCGAGTACGTGACGATTCACCGCGGCACGAAGGAAGGTACCGCGACGGTCATCGGCGACGACAACTTCTTTATGGCCAACGCCCACATCGCGCACAACTGCCAGGTGGGCCACAAGGTCATCCTGGTCAACCTGGCCAGCCTCACCGGTTACTGCGTCATCGAAGACGGCGCCTTTCTCTCCGGCATTGTCGGGCTGCACCAGTTCACCCGGGTGGGGCGCCTGGCCCTCATCAGCGCGCTCTCCGCGGTCAACAAGGACGTGCCGCCCTACATGCTCTGCGGGGGTCGTCCGGCGGTCATTCAGGGGCTCAACGTGATCGGCCTTCGCCGGGCCGGCATTGCGCCTGCCGTACGGGAGGAGATCAAGCGGGCCTACAAGCGGCTCTACCGGGACGGGCTCAATGTCCAGCACGCGCTGGAGGCCATTGAGCGGGAGTGCCAATCATCAGAAGTCAAACGGCTGGTTGAGTTTGTGAAGAGTTCAGAGCGTGGAATTTGCGCCGGCATCGGCGCCGAAGCTCTTGAGGAAGGGGAGTCGCTCCTACCCAGGAAAACAAATATTTTACAGGGGGATTGACCCCCCCCCCAAAAAAATATTTGGTGTGGGGGTTGACAAACCAGCCGTTTTTTCGTATAATGGACATAACTCTGTCACCTTTAAAGGCCCGTCCTGAGAGGCGGGAAAGGGAGATGCAGATAGCCAATCCGGGTAACCAAGAGCGGCCACGCCAAACGGCGGGGCATTTTTGTTTTCACCTGCCGGTATCAGATACCATTTTTCTGAAAAATGGTATCTGATACCGGGAGTAAGAAAGCTAGGGTGATGGATACCGAGGCGATCCGCCGCTCCCTGGCCCGGATCGCCCACGAAATTCTCGAGCACCACAAGGGCACCGGCGAGATCGCCCTGGTAGGGATCCGCACTCGCGGGGCCCTGCTCGCACAGCGGCTCGCCACAGAGATTGAGGCGATCGATGGCCACCCGGTCCAGGTCGGGGTGCTCGACATCACCCTCTACCGCGACGACCTCTCCCGCATCGCACCCAACCCCATTGTTCGCGCCACAGAGATTGCGTTTGACGTCACCGATCTCCACCTCATCCTGGTCGATGATGTCTTGTTTACCGGGCGCACGATCCGAGCCGCGCTCAATGCGCTCAACGATCTCGGACGGCCCAAGACGATTCAGCTCGCCGTGCTGGTGGATCGCGGCCACCGGGAGCTGCCCATCCGTGCCGATTACGTTGGCAAAAACATCCCCACCAACCTGCGCGAGCACGTCGAGGTGCGACTCAATGAGCTAGATGAGCGCGAGGAGGTCGTGCTGGAAGCGCCGGCTGCCGAGGAGGCATCGGGATGACGATCACGACGACGGAGCACGCCACCCAGGCGATGCGATGGACCAAAAAGGATTTGCTCGGATTGCGCGAGCTCACCGCGGAAGAGATCCGGCTGATCCTGCAAACGGCGGAGTCGTTTCGCGAGGTCTCGCTGCGGCCCATCAAGAAGGTGCCCGCCCTGCGCGGCAAGACCGTGGTCAACCTCTTCTTTGAGCCCAGCACTCGTACCCGCATCTCGTTTGAGCTGGCCGCGAAGCGGCTCTCCGCCGACATCGTCAACATCGCCACGCAAGCCTCCAGCCTCTCGAAAGGCGAGACGGTGCTAGATACCGTGCGCAACCTGGAAGCGCTCAAAGTCGACATCCTCGTCATCCGCCACGCGGCCGCAGGGGTGCCGCATCTGGTCGCCCGGCGTGCCGCGGCGTCGGTGATCAACGCCGGCGACGGCTCGCACGAGCACCCCACCCAGGCTCTGCTGGATCTCTTCACCATCCAGGAGAAGAAAGGGCGCATCGAGGGCCTCAATGTGTCCATCATCGGCGACATCATGCACTCGCGCGTGGCGCGCTCGAACATCTGGGGGCTGACGAAGCTGGGCGCGCGCGTGACGGTGTGCGGGCCGCCGACGCTGATGCCGCCACAGATCGAGCAGCTGGGCGTGCAGGTGACGCACGACCTGGAGACCGCGATCAAGGGCGCGGATGTGCTGATGCTGTTGCGCATTCAGCATGAGCGGCAGGAGGCGATGCTGATTCCCAGCCTGCGGGAGTACCGGCTGCGCTACGGGCTGACGCGCGAGCGCATGGAGCTGGCGAAGCCGGAGGTGCTGATCATGCATCCGGGGCCGGTGAATCGCGGCGTCGAGTTGGACTCGAGCGTGGCTGACGGACCGTATTCCGTCATTCTGGATCAGGTGACCAACGGGCTGGCGGTGCGCATGGCGGTGCTCTACCTGCTGTCCGGCGCGCCCAAAGTAGAAGAAACCGCATGAACGTATCTGCGTATCTGCGTCGTGCGTCGTGCGGGCACGCACCACGCGCAAACGCGCAAACGCGCAAACGCGGAAACCAAGTCAATGTCTAAACTGCTCATCAAGAACGGGCGAGTCGTCGATCCCGCCAACCAACGCGACGGGCGTTTCGACATCCTCATCGAGCGCGGCAAGGTGTCAGCGGTCCAGGCGTCCATCCCGGCGAACGGGACGAAGGTGCTCGACGCGACCGGCCGTCTGGTCGTGCCCGGCTGCATCGATCTGCACACCCACCTGCGCCAACCGGGCCGCGAGGATAAGGAGACCATCGAGACCGGCTGCCGCGCGGCCGCACGCGGCGGATTCACGACGATTTGCGCGATGCCCAACACGACACCCGCCGTGGATCATCGCGGCGTCGTCGATCTGATCCACCAGGAGGCCCAGCGCGTGGGGCTCATCGGCGTGCGCACGGTCGGGGCGATCACCAAGGGACGGCAGGGCAAAGAGCTGACCGATTTCGCCGAGCTCTTTGATGCGGGCTGCATCGCGCTCTCCGATGACGGTCATCCGGTGGCCGACAGCTTTCTCATGCGCCGCGCCCTCGAGTACGCCAAGATTTTCAACCGGCCGCTGATTCAGCACGCGGAAGACCCCACGCTCTCGACTGGCGGTGTCATGCACGAAGGACTGATCTCAACAACGCTGGGGCTGCGCGGGGTTCCCGGCGAAGCCGAATCCATCATCGTGGCGCGCGACATCGCGCTGGCCGAGCTGACCGGCGGGTGGGTGCACTTCGCCCACCTGTCGTGCGCGAAGTCGGTCGAGCTCATCCGCCAGGCGAAGCGGCGCGGAGTGCGTGTGACCTGCGAGGTCACGCCGCACCATCTGGCCCTGACCCATGAGGCGGTGGAGGGGTTCAACACGAGTGCGAAGGTGAACCCGCCGCTGCGCACCGAGGAGGACCGCACGGCACTCATCGAGGGGCTGTGCGACGGCACCATCGACTGCATCGCGACCGACCACGCGCCGCACACCGACTGGGAGAAGGACGCCGACTTTGACTCGGCACCATTCGGGATCAGCGGTCTGGAGACCGCCCTGGCGGTCTGCGTGGAAGCGCTGGTGACGCCGCGCCATCTCGGGTGGGATCAACTGATCGAGAAGCTCTCCGTGGCACCCGCGAGGATTGCCGGCGTCGAGGGCGGTGAGTTGGCTGTGGGTCGCAGCGCCGACATCACGATCATCGATCCGAACGCCTCGTGGGTGGTGGAGCCGAAGCGGTTTGTTTCCAAGGGGCGCCACTCGCCGTTTGCCGGACACACGCTGACGGGCGCTGTCGTCGCAACGCTGTGCCGCGGTACCCAGGTCCACGGGCATGGCTGAGGTGCGTTCGGCCTGGCTGGTGCTGGAGGATGGCACGGCGTTTCGCGGGCGAAGCGTCGGCGCCGACGGGGAGGTGTTCGGCGAGGCGGTCTTCAACACCTCGATGACCGGCTACCAGGAAGTCCTGACCGACCCCTCCTACAAAGGGCAGGTCGTGGCGATGACCTATCCTCATATCGGCAACTACGGTGTGAACGAGGACGATGTGGAGTCGCGCCGGCCGTGGGTGGAAGGGTTCGTGATGCGGGAGCTCTCGCCCATCGCCAGCAGCTTCCGGTCTCAGGAGTCGCTGGAGGCGTATCTCAAACGCCATGGCGTCGTGGCACTGGACAGCATCGATACCCGCGCGCTGACGCTCACGCTGCGCCAGCAAGGGTCGATGAAGTGCGGGATCTCGACGACGGAACAGGACCCTGAGCGGCTGCTCACGCGCGTGCGCGCATCCCCGGAGATCGTCGGGGTGGACCTCGTGAAGGAGGTCACGTGTGAGCAGCCGTACGAGTGGCCCAGCGTGGGTAGTGCGGAATGCGGAATGCGGAATGCGGAATCAGTTTCTATTCCGCACTCCGAACTCCGCACTCCGAATTGGCATATTGTGGTCATGGACTTTGGCGTCAAATACACCATTCTGCGGCAGTTTGCAAGTTTAGGCTGCCGCGTCACGGTGGTGCCGGCCGCCACGAGCGCCCAGGAGATCCTGGCGCGCAAGCCGGATGGCGTGGTCCTCTCCAACGGACCCGGGGACCCGGCTGCCGTGACGTACGCGATCTCGACCATCCGAGACCTCATGGGCCGCACGCCCATGCTGGGCATCTGCCTGGGGCATCAGCTGCTGGGTTTGGCCTACGGCGGGGAGACATTCAAGCTCAAGTTCGGTCACCATGGCGGCAACCATCCGGTGCAAGATCTCGCGACGAAGCAAGTGGAGATCACCACCCAGAACCACAATTTTGCGGTGCGTGTTGAGACCATCCCCGGTGGCCGCGTCGAGTTGACGCATCAGAACCTCAACGACAATACCGTTGAGGGCATGCGCCGCAAGGACCTGCCGATCTTCAGCCTCCAGTACCATCCGGAGGCAGCCCCCGGACCGCATGACGCGCGGTATTTATTCGCGCGGTTTGTCGATCTGTTGGAAGGGATCCATGCCTAAGTACGGGACTGTCCCGATTCCTATGAGTCGGTTCTTCGCCGATTTCCACATCCATTCACGGTACAGCCGGGCCTGCTCCAAGGATCTCAGCGTCCAGGAACTGGCCAAGTGGGCCAAGATTAAGGGGATCGGGGTGCTGGGCACCGGCGATTTCACCCACCCCTTGTGGCTGGAGGAGCTCAAGACCTCGCTGCGCGAGACCGGCACCGGCCTCTATGAGGTCGCCAACGGCGTTCGGTTCCTGTTGACGGCCGAGGCCAATACGCTGTTCTACAAGGCTGGCCGCGCGCATCAGATCCACCACATCCTCTTTGCGCCGAGCATCGCCTCGGTAGAGCGCATCAACCAGGAACTGGAATCCTTCGGCAGCCTGAGCCTCGACGGGCGCCCGACGCTGCGGATGGAGGCGTGGCGACTGGCCGAGATCGTGCTGGGTCTTGAGCCGCGCAGCCTGATCGTGCCGGCCCACGCGTGGACGCCGTGGTTTTCGATCTTCGGATCCACGTCAGGGTTCGATCTGGTCGAGGAATGCTTCGAGCAGCAGACGAAAAACATCTTCGCCCTTGAGACGGGACTCTCGTCGGACCCGGCGATGAACTGGCGGCTGAGCGCGTTGGATCGCTACGCGCTGATCTCCAACTCCGACTCCCACTCTGCGCGGCGCATCGGCCGGGAGGCGAACGTATTTGACTGCGAGCTGACGTACGATGCGATCACGCAGGCCATTCGTACGAAAGATCGTACGAAGTTCATTTCAACGATAGAGTTTTTCCCTGAGGAGGGGAAGTACCACTTCGACGGGCATCGCAACTGCGGGGTACGGTGGGCTCCCCAAGAAACGAAGCAGCGCGGGTCCCGCTGCCCGACCTGCGGCCGTAAGCTCACGATTGGGGTCATGCATCGCGTTGAGTCGCTGGCAGATCGGCCGGACGGGACCACGCCGGCCAACGCCATCCCGTTTCAGCGAATGATTCCGCTGGAGGAGATCATTGCGGATGTGCTGGGTGTTGGGGTCGGCACGCAGGCGGTGGAGCGTGAGTACAACAACCTCGTCCATCACTTCGACACCGAGTTCAACGTGCTGCTCTCCGCTGCCGACGAGGCGCTGCGCAAAGTGGCACCCGCGCGCATTGCCGAGGGGATCCTACGCGTCCGCCAGGGCCAAGTGACGGTCGAGCCCGGCTATGACGGGGAGTATGGGAAGGTCCGGATCTTTTCCGAGGCGCAACCGGTGGCAGCGACCGAACAGCAAATGACGTTATTCTGATGTCGATGCAAAGTGCGGAATGCGGAGTTCGGAGTGCGGAATCGGTTGTCACTCCGCACTCCGCATTCCGAACTCCGAACTCACCAGATGCCCAAACGCACCGACATTAAAAAAATCCTGATCATCGGGTCCGGCCCCATCGTCATCTCGCAGGCCTGCGAGTTTGACTACTCCGGGACGCAGGCGTGCAAGGCGCTGCGGGAGGAAGGGTTCGAGGTCGTCCTGGTCAACTCCAACCCCGCGACGATCATGACCGACCCGGACATGGCAGACCGCACGTACATCGAACCCATCACCGTAGAGATCGTCGAGAAGATCATCGAGGCGGAGCGGCCGGATGCGCTGCTGCCGACGCTGGGCGGACAAACGGCGCTCAACGTGACGGTGCAGCTGGCCGAGCGCGGGGTGCTCGAACGCTACAAGGTGGAGTTGATCGGCGCGAAGATCGAAGCGATCATGCGCGCCGAGGACCGGGAGCTCTTCAAGCGCACGACGGAGTCGGTGGGCCTTGAGGTGCCCAAGGCCGGCTACGCGCGTTCCATTGAACAGGCGCGCGCCATCGCCGAAACACTCGGCTTTCCATGCGTGAGCCGTCCAAGCTTTACGCTCGGCGGCACGGGAGGCGGCGTCGCCTACAACGCCGAGGAGTTTGAGCGCATCGCGAAGCTCGGTCTCGAGCTGTCGATGATCGGCGAGATCTCCGTCGAGGAGTCGGTGATCGGCTGGAAGGAGTTTGAGCTGGAGGTCATGCGCGACCGGGCCGACAACGTCGTCATTGTCTGCTCGATCGAGAACGTCGATCCGATGGGCGTCCACACCGGCGACTCCATCACCGTGGCGCCGGCGCAGACGCTGACCGACCGCGAGTACCAGGAGATGCGTGACGCCGCGATCAAAGTCATCCGCGCGATCGGCGTGGAGACGGGCGGCTCCAACATCCAGTTCGCCGTCCACCCGGACTCCGGACGGCTGCTCGTCATCGAAATGAACCCCCGCGTCTCCCGCTCCTCGGCGCTGGCCTCCAAGGCGACCGGGTTTCCCATCGCCAAGATCGCGGCCAAGCTCGCCATCGGCTACACGCTCAACGAGCTGGCCAACGACATCACGAAGCAGACGCCGGCGAGCTTTGAGCCGGCGATCGACTACGTCGTGGTCAAGATTCCACGGTTCGCGTTCGAGAAATTGCCGGGGGCCGATCCGACGCTGACGATCCAGATGAAATCGGTCGGCGAGACGATGGCGATCGGCCGGACGTTCACCGAAGCGTTCCAGAAGGGCCTCCGGGGTCTTGAGATCAAGAAAGACGGCTGGGAAGGGGGCGGGTCGCTCGCACCCGACGCGCTGCGTCATAAGCTTGCCGTGCCGACGGCCGAGCGCGTCTTCTACCTCAAGGATGCGCTGGCCTCGGGTCTGTCCATCGATGAGATCTTCCAGCTGACGAAAATCGATCGGTGGTTCCTGCGCCAGCTCTACACCCTGGTGCTCGAGGAGCAAGCGCTTGCAGCGGCGCGCGAGCAGATGCGCGCGTGCGTTGAGGGGCAGGGGGCTACAGGCCAGGCCGGAGCCGTTGAGATCCTGCGGCGGGCCAAGCAATATGGCTTTAGCGACCGACAGCTCGCGAAGCTCTGGGGGCTGGATGAAGGCACGGTGCGCGAGGCCCGTCGGCGCTGGGACGTGCGCCCGACGTACTACCTGGTCGATACGTGCGCGGCGGAGTTTGAGGCGAAGACTCCGTATTTCTATTCCACCTATGAGCACCCCGTGATCGCGTTAGCGAGTTCGCGCGTTTCCGCGTTGGATGCCTCGACGCCCCAACGCGCCAACGCGCCAACGCGCCAACGGAAAGTGATGGTTCTAGGCGGAGGTCCCAACCGCATCGGGCAGGGGATCGAGTTCGATTACTGCTGCGTCCACGCGGCGTTTGCGCTGCGCGAGCTGGGAATCGAAGTCATCATGGTGAACTCGAACCCCGAGACCGTTTCCACTGACTACGACACCTCCGACAAGCTGTACTTCGAGCCGGTCACGCTGGAGGACGTCCTGAACATCGTCGATCGCGAGCAGCCGGACGGCGTGATCGTGCAATTCGGCGGCCAGACGCCGCTCAACCTGACCGCCGGGTTGGCGAAGGCCGGCGTGCCGCTATTAGGCACGGCCGCCGAGGCGATCGACACCGCCGAAGATCGCGAGAAGTTCAAGCGGCTGCTCGATGAGTTAGCCCTGCGCCAGCCCCTGAGCGGCACGGCGATGGCCATCGAGGACGCGCTGGTGACCGCGCACGCCGTCGGCTACCCCTGCCTGGTGCGGCCTTCCTATGTGCTCGGCGGACGGGCGATGGAAATCGTGTACGACGACGAGCAGCTCAAGCACTTCGCCCGCTACGCCTTTGAGGTTTCGCCCGGGTTCCCGGTCTTGATCGACAAGTTTCTCGAGGATGCCATCGAGGCGGATGTGGATGTCGTGGGCGACGGCGAGGCGTTCGTGATCGGCGGCATCCTGGAGCACATCGAAGAAGCCGGCATCCACTCCGGCGACAGCGCGATGGTCCTGCCGCCGCACACCCTCAGCGATGGGCTGGTCGATGAGATCCGGGCGGCGGCCTACAAGCTGGCGAAGGCGCTCAAGATCATTGGGCTCATGAACGTGCAGATGGCGGTCAAGGACGATACGGTCTTCATCCTCGAGGTCAACCCGCGCGCCTCCCGCACGGTGCCGTTTATCTCCAAGGCGATCGGCGTGCCGCTGGCCAAGCTCGCGACGCGCGCGATGGTGGGCGTGGGCCTGCGCGAGCAGGGCTTCATCGAGGAGGTCATCCCGCCGTTTCTCGCGGTCAAGGAGTCCGTCTTTCCGTTCTCGCGGTTCGCGGGCGTCGACATCCTCCTCGGGCCCGAGATGCGCTCCACCGGCGAGGTCATGGGGATCGATGAGCAGTTCGGCCGCGCGTTCATCAAATCGCAGATCGCCGCGGGGCAGCTGCTGCCGCGCTCAGGCAATGTGTTCATCAGCGTGCAGAACCGGGACAAGCGCGCCATCGCGTTCGTCGCCCAACGCCTGGAGGATCTGGGGTTTCAGATCATCGCCACGCAGGGCACGGCGAAGGCGCTGCAGCGCTACGGGCTGCACGCGACGCCGGTCAAGAAAATCCACGAGGGCCGGCCGAACGTGTTGGATCTGCTGAAAAACGGCGAGATCCAGCTGGTCATCAACACGCCTTCAGGGCGGCTGCCGCGCGCCGATGAGGTGCACATCCGCTCCGCGGCGTCGACGCTGGGCATCCCCTGCGTGACGACGGTGGCCGGCGCCCAGGCGACGGTCAATGGGATGAGCGCGTGGCTCAAGGAGGAGTTGACGGTGAAGCCCATTCAGCAGTATCACGAGGCGCTGCGCGGTTGATGGCTCGCGAGCGCAGGCGTTTTGGGCGTGCCGAGCAGCCGTTTGAGGCACAGTATCGCTTGGTGGGCCAGCTCATGGAGAGCTGGCGAAAGATCCGGACGATCAACCTCGGCGCCGGGGGCATGCGGTTTACGGGAGAAGATCTGCTGGAGGCCGGCGCGCCGCTGGAGCTTCGAATCGAGCTGCCGATGATACAGCAACCGCTGATGATTCGCGGGTGCGTGGTCTGGAGCCAGTCCCACGGCGGCGGCGTGGTAGAAAGCGGCGCCGAATTTGTCGAGGTGAACCCCGCGCAGCAAGCGCAGATCGATGCGCTAGTTGTGTTCCTGAAGAGATCTGCCCCGCCTGCGGGCCCACCGCAGGCGTAAGACTCCGCATGACCGCCTTCTCTCTCCAGGTACGGCTCGGCCCCCTCACTCTTTCCAACCCGGTCTTGGTCGCGGCGGGCACGTTTGGGTACGGCCTCGAGTTTGCGCGGGTCGTGCGTCTTGAGGAGCTCGGGGGACTGATCACCAAAACGCTCACGCGCCGCCCGCGCGACGGCCATCCGCCGCCCCGTCTCGTGGAAACGCCATCGGGCATGCTCAACGCGGTAGGGTTGCAGAACATCGGGCTCGACGCCTTCCTGCGGGAGAAGCTCCCGACGCTGCGCCGGTGCAGCGTTCCCGTGATCGTCAGCGTGTTGGCCGATGACGCGGACGATGTCGCGGCGATGGTGGCACAACTCGATTGCGCCGAGGGGGTGGCGGGCATCGAACTGAACTTATCGTGCCCAAACGTCAAGCACCATAGTGCTGGCGAGGTCGGAGGCCGAAGGGCGGAGGCCGAAGGCGCAGGGCTCCACCCTCCACCCTCCACCTTCCACCTTCGGATGGTGGCTCAGGACCCAGACGCAACACGGCTCATGGTCGAGACAGCCCGTCGGCATACGCAGAAACTCCTTATCGCCAAACTCAGCCCTGACGTGACGGATCTGGCCCCCATCGCGCAGGCCGCCGAGCGCGCAGGCGCTCACGCGCTGTCCATCGGCAACACGTTTACAGGGATGAGCCTGGACCCGGAGGCGCGCCGCTCGCGCCTGGGCATGCTAACGGGTGGGCTCAGCGGCCCCGCGATTCGCCCTCTCGCCATCTATCGGGTATGGTATACTGCGCAAATCGTCCGGATCCCGATCGTCGGGGTGGGCGGGATTGTTCGTGCCCAAGACGCCCTGGAGTTTATCCTGGCCGGGGCCTGCGCCGTCGGCATCGGCACGGCGACCTTTGCCGATCCACGGGCGGCCCTGCGCATCCTCCGCGGCCTTGAACGGTACGGTGCGCGGCACCGCCTCCAGTCGCTGGACGAGCTCCGAGGGGCCATTCATCAGACCACTGCATGCAGCTGATAGGCTCATCGTCGCGTTGGACTTCACGGCGGCCGGTCAGGCGCTGGCGATGGCCCGTCGGCTGGGCGGACTCGTGCGCGTGGTCAAGGTGGGCAGCGTGCTGTTTACCGCCTGCGGCCCCGCGATCATTGCGAAATTGCGCGCGTTAGGGTTTGAGGTGATGCTCGATCTGAAATTCCACGATATTCCCTCGACGGTGGAACGCAGTTGCGAAGCGGCCGCTCAGCACCGCGTGGCAGTGCTGACCGTGCACGCGTCCGGGGAGCCGGCGATGCTGGAGGCCGCGGTGCGCGGGGTACGCACGGCCGCGCGGCGGCTTGGCGTGCGGCGGCCGAAAGTGCTGGGTGTCACGGTGCTCACCAGCGTGGGGAATCGTGCAGCGAGCGTGTCCTCTCGCGTCATTGAGCTGGCCGCACGGGCGCGCGAAGCCGGCTGCGACGGCGTCGTCGCATCGGCTCAGGAAGCCGCCGTGCTGCGCCGCCGATTTGGCAACCGTTTGACGGTCGTCTGTCCGGGCATCCGGTTGGGTCAGAGGCTCGACGATCAACGCCGCGTGGCCACGCCGCGGGAGGCACTCGCCCACGGAGCCGATTGGCTCGTCGTCGGACGTCCCATCACGAGCGCGCGCGATCCGCGCGCCGCCGTCCGGCAGGTGGTGTCTGACATGGAGGACGCCACGCGATGATGACGCGCGACCAGATCCTGGCCATCTTCCGCAAAAGCAACGCGCTGCAGCGCGGCCATTTCGTGCTCTCTTCCGGGCTGCACAGCGGCCACTACTTCCAGTGCGCGCAGGTGCTCCAGAACGTCCCCTTTGCCACGAAGGTCTGCCGGGATCTGGCCCAGCGGCTGCGAACGACGAAGCCGACAGTGGTCATCGGCCCGGCGACCGGCGGCATCATCGTGGCGCACGAGGTGGCCCGATGCTTCGGGGTGCGGGCGATGTACGCCGAGCGGGTCGATGCCGAAATGCAGCTGCGTCGAGGGTTCACCGTGACGAAGAAAGACCGGGTGCTCGTTGTCGAGGATGCGATTACGACCGGCGAGTCCGCTCGCAAAGTCGCCGAGCTCGTTGAGGGGTTCGGCGCGAAGGTCGTCGGGTTCGGGACCATCGTTGACCGCTCCGGCGGCAAGGTGAAATTTGCCGGGCGCCGCTATGCGAAGCTGCTCTCCTTGGCCTTCGAAACATTCAAGCCGCACGAGTGTCCGCTATGCAGCGAGAACGTCCCGCTGAGCCGTCCCGGGCGCCCGCAAAAGGCGATGCTGTAATTATAGGGTCCTGAATGGCGTTCGTGTTCGCTCTCTGCTCCATCCTGATCCTTGCCAGCGCGGTGTGGGTCGTGACCCTGCGCAACCTGTTTCGCGCGGCGCTGTGCCTCGGGCTCGTGCTGCTGGGGGTCGCGGTCCTGTTCATCCTCCTGGAAGCTGAGTTCCTCGCGTTTGTCCAAATCCTCGTCTACGTCGGCGCGGTGCTCACCCTCGTGGTGTTCGCGATTATGCTGACGGCGAAGCTCCAGCCTGACCCCTCACAGCGCGCCACCCGCCAGCCGCTGCCCGCAGCACTCGCCGCACTTGCGCTCTTCGGGCTGCTCATGTCGGTGATCAGTTCGATCGAGTGGCCGTCGGCGCCGGTCGCGGACGCCGTGCCCCTTGCGACTCTTGGCCAGCAGTTGGTGACGACGCTCGTCTTGCCGTTTGAAGTCATCTCCCTCATCTTTGTGGCCGTCATGGTCGGCGCGATCGCCTTGGCGGCGAGGCAATGAACGCATGATCCCTGTACGATGGGTGCTCATGCTCAGCAGCGCGCTGTTGAGCCTCGGCGTCTACGGAATGCTCACGCGGCGCAACGCAATCGGGATGCTGCTGTCGATCGAGCTCATTCTCAACGCCGCGGCGCTGAACTTCGTGGGCTTTGGCCGCGCCTTCGCCCATGTGCAGGCGCAGGCGTTCGCCCTCTTCATCATCGCCTTAGCGGCCTGCGAGGCGGTCGTCGGGTTGGCGATCATTCTTAGCCTGGTGCGCAGCGCCAAGACGGTCTTCGCCGATCAAGCGCAACTCCTGAAAGGCTAACCGGAACACCACAGATGCCACAGAGGCGGCACAGAGACACAGAAGAGAAACAGACCACCTTCCTCTGTGTCTCTGTGGCGATTTTGTGTCTCTGTGGTGTCGACTACGCGATGTCAACTTGATGGATCACGCCACAGTTGTTCACGCTACAGCGACGCTGACGATCCGCGCACCGGAGCTCGCCCTCATTCCGGCGTTTCCGTTGGCGGCGTTCGGGCTGCTCATCTTCTTCGGGCGGCGCTTGGGGCGGCTGAGCGCGTGGGTGGCGGTTGCCGCGCTGTGTGTCTCGGCGCTGCTGACCGGCTCGATTGCCAGCGCCATCGTCCAGGGGCATCGCTTGAGTGTGGGCTGGGCGTGGCTCTCGGCGACGAATCCGATGTGGTCCGTCGGGCTGGCCGCCGATGGCCTCACGTGGGTGATGCTGTTCGTCGTCACCGTCATCGGCACGCTCATCGCGATCTACTCCATCGGTTACATGCGCGACGATCCGCGCTTCTCCCGCTTCTTCGCCTACTTCTCGCTCTTTTGCGCCTCGATGTTGACCCTGGTACTTGCGGATCATTTCGTGCTGCTCTATGCGGGCTGGGAGCTCGTGGGGTTGTGCTCGTACTTGCTCATCGGCTTCTGGTTCGAGAAGCCCGCGGCCGCCCAGGCCAGCCGCAAGGCGTTTCTCACCACGCGCGTCGGGGATACGGGTCTGCTGCTGGGGATCTTCTGCTTGGCCTGGATGGGGGGCGACCTGCATTTCCAGCAGCTCGGCGCCGCCCAAGCGCACCTCTCGGCGGGATGGCTGACCGCGATCAGCCTCCTCGTTTTTCTCGGCGCGGCCGGTAAATCGGCGCAGATTCCGCTGCACGTGTGGTTGCCGGACGCGATGGAAGGGCCGACGCCGGTGTCGGCGCTCATCCACGCGGCGACCATGGTCGCGGCCGGCGTCTATCTGGTTGCGCGCACGTTTCCGCTCTTCACCGCGCAGAGCCTGCAGGTCGTCTTCGTCATCGGGCTGGCGACGCACCTGTTCGCCGGCACCGTGGCGCTGACGATGACGGATCTCAAGCGTATTTTGGCCTATTCCACGTTGAGCCAACTCGGACTAATGATGACGGCGCTCGGCTTAGGGGCGCCATCCGTGGCGATGTTCCATTTACTGACGCACGCCTTCTTTAAGGCGTTGTTATTTTTGGGCGCCGGGAGTGTCATTCATGCCACCCACCAGCAGGAACTCTCGCACCTGGGCGGGCTCCGGCGCGCGCTGCCATGGACCGCGACGCTCATCGTGACGGCGTCGCTGGCCATGGCGGGCTTTCCGTTCCTCAGCGGCTTCTGGAGCAAGGATGCGATTCTGCTTGTCGCGCACTATGGTACGGGCGGCGCGACACCTGCCACCCATCGTCCCTGGGCCATGTGGGTACTCTTGGGCGGAGCCGTGATGACCGCGGCGTATATCTTCCGGCTGTATTTTCGATGTTTTCATGGAACGGAGTCGAAAGCCCATGGCCATCATGTGGAATCGCCGCGGATCATGGTCGCTCCGATGGCAGTGTTAGCCGTCGGCGCATTGGCGATCGGCTTGGTCGGTGCTCCCTGGACTGGCGAGCCGGTCTTCAACCTTCTCGGCCATCTGCCGTCCACGATTCCGCACGGGTTGAGCTACCCTCTGTTACTGCTCTCCATGCTCGTGTTTGCGCTCGGCGTGGCACTCGCCTGGACCGTCGGCGTGCAGCGCCGAAACCTCCTACCGTCCGGACTGCGTCCACTCGGGCACCGCCTCTATATACTTGCGGCCAACAAGTATTACGTGGATGAGCTCTACGACCGTGTGCTCATTCAGCCGTTTCTGCGCGCGGCCGCCTGGCTGGCCCGGTGGGATCAGCAGGTGATCGACGGGGCGGTCGACGGCGCCGGGCGGCTGGGCGCGTGGGTGAGCGTGTGCAAGGGCTGGTTCGACCGCGTCGTCGTGGACGGAATCGTCAACGGTGTCGCGCTGACCATCCGCGGCGCGGGAGCGCTGGCACGCTGGCTGCAAACCGGAATCATCCAACAGTACCTGCTCGTGGTGGTGGTGGCCGTCGTGGTGCTCTCCGCGATCGTGAGGCATTAGGCTAGTGTCATCCATGCTGTTACATCACAGAGAATGCGGAAGGGGGAGTGCAGAGTTCGGAATGAACCGTTCATTCCGCATTCCGCATTCCGCATTCCGCATTCCGAGGTTGTGTCCATGCTGCTGACATTCTTGCTGGCCTGTCCGCTCGTGGGAATGCTCATCGTGCTGACGCTGCCCAGAGACTCGGTCAAGGCGATCCGCGGGATGGCGCTGCTCTCAACCGGGGCGGCGCTCGCACTCAGCCTCAAGTTGTTGGCCGCCTTCCGGCCGCAGCTGGCGGGGATTCAGTTTCAGGAGCATGTTGCGTGGATTCCGCAGCTGAACGTCTTCTACCATCTTGGGGTGGATGGGATCAGCCTGCCGATGGTGCTCTTGACGACGCTGCTAGGCTTTCTCGCGTGCTTGGGCTCCTGGTCGATCAGCGATCGGCACAAGGAGTACTACGCGCTCTACCTGCTGCTGGAAGTGGGGATGCTCGGAACGTTTCTCGCGCTGGACCTGTTTCTCTTCTACATCTTCTGGGAGGTCGTGCTGGTGCCGATGTACTTTCTCATCGGCATCTGGGGTGGGGGTCGGCGCGAGTATTCGGCGTTCAAGTTCTTCGTCTACACACTGGCCGGCAGCCTCTTCATGCTGTTGGGGATCTTGGCGCTCTACCTCCATCCGGATGGCCGCACCTTTGATATGCTCGCGCTCGCCGATAAGGGCCACGCATGGCCGCTGGGATTTCAGCAGCTGTTATTCGTCGCCTTTTTCCTCGGATTCGCGATCAAGGTCCCGATCTTTCCGTTTCACACCTGGCTGCCCGACGCGCATGTCGACGCGCCGACGCCGGGCAGCGTGTTGCTGGCGGGCGTGTTGCTGAAGATGGGTGGCTACGGATTTTTCCGCATCGCGTACCCGATCTTCCCGGATGGCGCGCAGTGGTTCGGGTGGATGATGGCGCTGCTCGGGGTGATCAACATCGTCTATGGTGCCTTCGTCGCCATGGCGCAGACCGATTTCAAGCGGCTGGTGGCCTACTCATCCGTCTCGCACATGGGCTTCGTGCTGCTGGGGCTGGCCGGTCAGACGCCGGAAGGTCTCCACGGGGCGATGCTGCAGATGTTCAGCCATGGGCTGATCACCGGGGCGATGTTCTTGCTCGTCGGGATCCTCTACGACCGCACGCATACGCGCGACCTCTCGGCCTTCGGCGGATTGGGCGCGCGGATGCCGCTCTACGCCGGGCTCTTGACCTTCTTCAGCCTTGCGTCGCTCGGGCTGCCGGGCCTGAGCGGATTCATCGCGGAGTTTCTCTCGCTCGTCGGCGCCTTCGGGATGTGGCGCTGGCAGACGATGATCTCGGTGCTGGGCATCGTCGTGGCGGCGGCGTACATGCTGAACGTCATTCGCCAGATCCTGCTCGGGCCGCTGAACACGAAATGGCAGTCGTTGACCGATGCGACGCCCAAGGAGGTGTGGACGCTGGCACCCCTGCTCGTCGCGACGCTGGCGGTCGGCGTCTACCCGCTCTTCATCCTCAGGCTCCAAGACGCGACACTGCAAAGGCTACTTCAACATGTCCTTAGTCGGTAACATGTGTCATGTGGATTGTGTCATGGAAGAGTATCGCCGCACCAGGAATGTGATGTTGCATTACACATGACACAGTGCACATTACACGAGCTTCCATGAGTGCGGTGTTGCTCGAGAGTCTTACGGGGTGGTGGCCTGAGGTGACCCTGAGCCTCGGCGCGCTCGTCGTCGCGCTGCTGGGGGTGTGGAGCAAACGACGCGAGCCGGCGTTGGGCGCGGCCTGGGTGACGCTGGCGGTCGGCGCCGTGGCGCTGTGGCATGCGCCGGTCTCACCGCCCGCGGGCCTGTTCTTCGGCCTCATCGTCTGTGACGCCTTCAGCCTGGCCTTCCGCTGGATCGCGCTGGCGACGGTCGCCATCGTCGTCTTGCTCATCAGCGAGTCACGCGATGCGGACGACTCGATCATCGGCGAATACCTGAGCCTGCTGCTGTTGATTGCTGTTGGGCTGATGACAATGGCCGAGGCGAACCATCTGCTCATGGCGGTTGTCGCCATGGAGCTGGTGAGCTTGAGTTCCTACGTGCTCGTCGGTTTTTCGCGCGACGCGCGCTCCGCCGAGGCGGCGCTCAAATACCTCCTCTTCGGGGCGTTGGCATCCGGCATCATGCTCTTTGGGCTCTCGCTGCTCTTTGGACTCACTGGCTCCCTGGCATTCCCAGAGCTACGTTCGTCGATTGAGACCATAGCCATGAGCGGGCCGATGGGTGCAGCACTCCTCGTGGCCGTGGCACTGGTGCTCGCAGGCCTGGCGTTTAAGATCTCCATGGTGCCGTTTCATCTGTGGACGCCGGATGCGTACGAAGGGGCGCCCATCGCCGTCGCGGCGCTGCTCTCCGTCGGGCCGAAGGCGGCGGGGCTGGCCCTCTTGCTGCGGCTGTTGGAGGCGCTCGCACCCGCGTGGCCCTCGCTGGCACCGCTCGTGGTGGGATTGACGGTCCTCACGATGACCTTCGGCAACGTCGTGGCCCTGGTCCAGTCCAACGTGAAGCGGCTGCTGGCCTACTCGACGATCGCGCAGGTGGGCTACCTGCTCATCGGCGTCTCGAGCCACACCTCACTGGGGCTGGAAGGGCTGCTGGTGTATCTGGCCGCCTACCTCTTCATGAACCTTGGTGCCTTTGCCTGTGTCGTCGCGGTCGTCAACGACACCGGCAGTGAGGCGCTGGAGGCATTCCGCGGGCTCGCCAGGCGCTCACCGGCCTTAGCACTTGCGTGCACCATCTTCCTCCTGTCGCTCGCCGGCATTCCACCCATGGTCGGATTTCTCGGGAAATTCCTGCTCTTTGGCTCCGCCATCGCCTCGGACAACCTGCCACTTGCCCTCGCCGCCATTCTCAACAGCGCGATCGCGCTCTACTACTACGTGAACATCGTGCGACTGATGTACTTCGCGCAGCCGTCGCAGGAGCGGCCGCTGCACACCGGCTGGTCGCTGCGGTTGTCGCTCGCCGTCTGCGCGATCGCCACAGTGGTCTTGGGGCTGTGGCCGTCCACGCTGCTCGCACTGCTCGGTCCCCGCACGACGATCAGCTTGCTGTAGCCCGTGTGGAATGGCTGTGCTATAATCCCACCCCCTGCGGCGCCCCGCCTGCGGCGGGGCCGAATGCCGAGGAAGTGTGAGATAATGGCAGGACAACAACGTGGGAGGCGAGCATTCATCACGGCGGCTGGTCGTGTTCACTCCAGCAGCCGCCGTGGGGAGCAGGGGGTGGGATAATGCCGCCCGCGAATCGTTCCGACGTGTGGCTCAAGCAGGCCGGTTTGCTCACGGCCATCCCGTTCGTGCTGCTCGTGGGTCCCGCGCTTGGCTACTACCTTGGTACGGCGCTCGATCGATGGTGGTTCGGGGCACCGTGGGGCATGGCAGGAGGGATTGTGCTCGGGCTCGTCGCGAGTTTTCGTGTCACAGTGCAACTCATCAAACAAGCCAGTCAGGTCGACCGCGATGGCTGACGGCAGGGGACAGCGTTGCCTGGCAATAGGAGTGCTCGCAACGAGCGTGGCTGCGGCGGTGAGTTACGGGCGGCACTCGTCTGTGACCTCAGGCATGCTGGTGGGCGGTGCGTGGAATCTCATCAATCTCTGGTGCCTGACACGCGCGTTGGGTGTGTGGCTCGCGAGCCATCCCTCGCGGTGGCGTTCGGCGTTGTGGTTCATCGTGAAGTTTCCGCTATTGTACGGCCTCGCCCTTGGGCTCCTGATGACTCCAGGTTTGTCGCTCGGCGGATTCATCGTCGGGTTTTCCGCGACGCTCGGCGCTGCACTCCTCGCCAGCATCGCGTACCTCCAATCCCGACTCCATTCAGCATCGTTCTCGCATGGCCGTTGACGCAACCCAGCACGCCGCTGCAGCCGCCTCCCACGCGGCGGAATCTATTCCAGAGCTCCCCAACGCGATTACGTTCTTGAGCGCGCGCTGGCATGATAGTCCCTGGATCGCTTGGCTCCACTACTGGGAGAACCTCGTCTTCGCACTCGTTGTGGGATTGCTGCTTGGAATCGTGGCGTGGCGCCACAGTCGACGGCCAGCTACGATTCCGCACGGATGGCAGAACATCCTGGAGCTGTTCGTGGAGAGCGTCGACCAGTTCGTGCAGAGCATTCTCGGCAAGGACGGACGCCACTTTACGCCGTTCATTGGGACGCTCTTCCTCTATATCTGGCTCATGAATCTGGCGGGCATGGTGCCCGGCATGAAGTCCGCCACCGGCAACCTCAACACGACCGCCGCCTTGGCGTTGGTGGTATTCGGCTACGTCCAGTGGACGGGCATGCGCCGCTTAGGGCTGATCGGTTATGTGGATCATCTCGCGGGGCAGCCGCGCGATCTCTTCGGCTGGTTCCTCGTACCGCTCATGCTGCCCATCCATCTGTTGGGGGAGTTCATCAAGCCGATAAGTCTGAGCATGCGGTTGTGCTTCAACATCTTCGCCGAAGACATTCTGCTCGCCGTCGTGGTGGGCCTGGGGATCGGGCTGTCCATGGGCATCCATCTGCCGCCCTGGTTGCCCTTGCCCTTGCAGCTTCTCATCATCCCGCTCATGCTGATCTTCAGTACGGTCCAAGCGCTGGTCTTTAGTCTGCTGAGTACAGTGTACATCGGACTCATGTTGCCACACGAGGAGCACCGGTGAGGTGCGTGACATGGTAGACAGGTAACCGAGGAGGGACGATGGAGCATCAGTGGGATTATAAGGCGATGTTGGCGTTAACGGTGCCGCTGGCCCTCGGCATCGCGGCACTGGCCTCGGCGCTTGGATTGGGACGGGCTGTGTCGGCTGCCGTGGACGCCGTGGCGCGCCAGCCGGAAGCCGGGGATCGGATTCAGCTCGTTGCGGTGATCGGTTTTGCGCTCATTGAAGCACTGACGATCTACGTCTTGGCCACGGTGTTCATCTTCCAAGCGCGCATCAGCGGCTAACTCCAGGAGCGGCCCGTGCTACAGCTTGAATGGCAACAGCTCCTCTCACAGGCCATCAGCTTCCTCGTCCTCGTGTGGATCATGAAGCGGTTTGCCTGGCGGCCGCTGCTGGGCGTGCTCGATCAGCGGCGCGCGCGCATCGAGCAGGACCTCAGCGAGGCGGCGTCGAAGAAAGAGGAGCTTGCGCGGCTGCAGGCGGAGTACGGCCAGCGGCTGGCCAAGATCGAGGAGGAGGCGCGCACGAAGATCCAGCAGGCGATCCTCGAGGGCAAGCGCATCTCGCTGGAGGTCCAGGAGCAGGCGCGCCAGCAAGCTCGGGCGATCATCGCCAAGTCGCAAGAGACTGTGGAGCTGGAGATCGCCAAGGCGAGGGTAACGCTGCGCGATCAGGTGGCCGCGATGACCATCGAGGCGGTCGAGCGGATCCTGCAGCAGAAGCTCGATCCCAAGACTGACCATACGCTCGTCGAGTCGGTGCTCAACGAGCTGGAGCAGGACGCGTCCCGCTGAGGCGGGTTGAATGTGATGGCTGCTGACGCGATTGCCAACCGGTACGCCCAGGCGCTCTTTGAGGCCGCCAAGGCCGAGGGCGCGATCAAGAAGACGCGTGAGGACGCGCGGCTTATCGGTGGGCTCATGCGCGAGCATCCCGAGCTGCGCGAGCTGCTGTACAACCCCGGCGTCGATTCTGAGGACAAGGTGGGTGTGCTCGAGCGCGTGCTGCGCGGTACCTGGTCGGCGTTGGTGCGCGCGTTCATCGCGATGGTCGTCTCGGCGGGCCGGTCCGAATCGCTCATCGAGATGAGCGAGGCGTTTGAGGCGCTGGTCGACGAAGAAGAAGGGCGGCTGCGGGCCGTGGTGCGCTCGGCGCATCCGTTGTCGGAGACGATGCAGCGGCGGCTGCGCACGGCGCTGGAGCACAGGGAGCGCAAGCGCGTGGAGCTGCACGCGGAAGTCGCCCCCGAGTTGCTCGGCGGGGTTGAGGTGATTCTTGGGCACCGGCGCATCGACGGATCCGTGCGTCGTCAGCTCGTTGAATTACGTGAACGGCTATCAACTGTGAGGGTCTATTGACATGGTGAAGGTCGTTACGGCAGGTCGGAGGTCGGAGGCCGGAGGCCGGAGGCGGTCGCTTTGTCCTCCACCCTCCACCCTCCACCCTCCAACGGTGTTCAACGATGGCACGACTACGTCCTGAAGAAGTGTCGCTGGCACTTAAGCAGGAGCTGGAGCGTTACCGCAGCCAGGTGCAGCTCGATTCCGTCGGCCGCGTGATCCAGGTCGGCGACGGCATCGCCCGGATCTACGGGCTGGATGACGTCATGGCGGGAGAGCTGCTCGAGTTTCCGGGTCAGACCATCGGCATGGTGCTCAACCTCGAGGAGCACCACGTCGGCGCGGTCATCCTGGGCGACGACACACACATTAAGGACGGCGACCTGGTCAAGCGGACCAATCGGATCGTCTCGGTGCCCGTCGGTCCGGCGCTGTTGGGCCGCGTCGTGGATTCCCTGGGACGCCCCATCGACGGCAAGGGGCCGATTGTGACCGAGACGTTTCGCCCCATTGAAGCCCGTCCGCCCAACGTCGTGCAGCGCCAGCCGGTGAAAGAATCGGTGCACACCGGCATCAAGGCGATCGATGCCATGATTCCGGTCGGCCGGGGCCAGCGCGAGCTCATCCTCGGCGACCGGCAGATCGGCAAGACCGCGTTGCTCGTCGACACCATCATCAACCAGAAGGGCAAGGACCTCTACTGCATCTACGTGGCGATCGGCCAGAAACTCTCCAGCGTGGTCGCCGTCGTCGAGACGTTGGAGCAGCACGGGGCGATGGAGTACACCACCGTCGTCGTGGCGTCGGCCGAAGACCCGGCACCCCTGCAGTACCTCGCACCCTACGCCGGCTGCGCGATCGGTGAAGCCTTCATGCACTCGGGTCAGCACGCGCTGTGCTGCTACGACGATCTCTCCAAGCACGCGGTCGCCTATCGGCAGCTGTCGCTGCTGCTGCGCCGACCGCCGGGTCGCGAGGCATACCCGGGCGATGTCTTCTATCTTCACTCGCGGCTGTTGGAGCGTGCGGCGAAGATGCGAGATGATCTGGGTGGTGGCAGCCTCACCGCGCTGCCGGTCATCGAAACGCAGGCTGGCGATGTGTCATCGTACATCCCCACGAACGTCATCTCCATCACCGACGGTCAGATTTACCACGAGTGCGATCTGTTCTACTCCGGTGTGCGTCCGGCGGTCAACGTGGGGCTCTCCGTGTCGCGTGTGGGCGGCAACGCCCAGACCAAGACGATGCGCAAGGTCGCCGGCCGGCTGCGCCTGGACCTCGCGCAGTACCGGGAGCTCGCGGCGTTCACACAGTTCGGCTCCGAGTTGGACAAGGCGACGCAGGCTCAGCTGACGCGAGGCGAGCGATGGGTGGAGGTGCTCAAACAGAACCAGTACCAGCCGATGAGCCTGGCCCATCAGGTGGCGATTCTCTACGCGGTGGGGCAGGGCCAGTTGGATGATGTTCCGCTGGAGCAGGTCAAGCCGTTTGAGCAGGCGTTCCATGCGCTGCTTGAGGAGCGCTACCCGGATGTACTTCACGAGATCGAGCAGACCAAGGATCTGCCCGACCCGATCGCCAAGCGGCTCGACGACGCGGCGAAACAGTGCAAGCAGCACTTCGCGGCCGCGGTGAAATGACGTACGCAGCGTGGTGGCAAGGTGGCAAGGTGGCAAGGTGGCGTGGAGCCTCGCCACTCCGCCACTCCGCCACGTTGCCACGTTATTAGCCATGGCTTCTCTACGTCACATACGGCGCCGGCTGCGCAGCATCCAGAGCACCAAGCAGATCATGCGCGCGATGCAGCTGGTCTCCGGCTCCAAGTTCAAGCGCGCGCAGGGACGGCTGCTGCAGGGCCGCCAGGTGCTGGAGTTTCTCGACGGGCTGCTCCAGCGGGTGTTGGTGGCGGCCGAAGGCCGTCCTGAGCGAGCGAAGCGAGCCGAAGGACAACCGCTACTCCAGCATCTCCTCATGGCGCGTCGTGAGGACAAACCAAGCGTGCTCCTCATCGTCACGTCGGATACAGGGTTAGCCGGCTCGTACAACACGAATCTGATTCAGCTCGCTGAATCGGAGCTGCGGCGCGACGCGGCTCGCGCTACGCAGGTCAGCTTTATCGGCAAGCGCGGCCACCGCTACTTTATCAAGCGGGGCACCTCAGCGAGAGACGAGTATCTAAACTTGGCCGGTAGGCCGGACATCGCGAAGCTTGACGCGATTGGCAAGACGCTGATGGACCGGTTCCTCGCCGGCGAGATCAGCGGTGTCCGTGTGCTCTACGCGAAGTTCATCTCACCGGCCGTTTCTCGCCCCACGATCAAGCAATGGCTTCCCATCCAGCTTGTTCCAGCCTCCAGCCTCCAGCCTCCAGCCTCCAAGGGGGCGGACGAGTACATCTTTGAACCCTCACCAGAGCGGGTGTTCGAGGATCTGCTGCCGCGGTGGGCGATCGCGACGTTTCGCGTGACCATGCTGGAAGCGTTCACCTCGGAGCACGGAGCGCGCATGGTCGCGATGAAGAATGCCACGGACAACGCCCAGGAGCTGCTCGATAGCTTGACGCTGCAGCGCAATCGGCTTCGCCAAGCGTCGATCACCAAGGAACTCAGTGAAATCGTAGGAACAGTAGAGGCACTGAAATAATGAGCGACAATTACGGTACGGTAGTGCAGGTCATCGGCCCCAGCGTGGACATTCGGTTTGCGGCGGATCGGCTGCCGCAGATCTTGCATGCGATCCGCATCGATGATGAGGATCGCAAGATCCGCCTGACGCTCGAAGTCGCGCAGCATGTGGGCAACAACACCGTGCGGTGCATCGCGCTGGACTCCACCGATGGCCTCAACCGAGGCATGAACGCGCTTGATACCGGCAAGTCGATCACGGTGCCGGTCGGCAAGCAGACGCTCGGGCGCATCTTCAACCTGCTCGGCGAGCCGCTCGATGAGCGGGGCAAGCTGCCGGAGCCTGACAAGCGCGCTCCCATCCATCGGCCGCCGCCCTCCTTTGAGGAGCAGTTACCCGTCCGCACGATTTTCGAGACCGGCATCAAAGTCGTCGATCTGCTGGCACCCTACCCCAAAGGCGGCAAGGTGGGGCTCTTCGGGGGTGCTGGTGTGGGCAAGACCGTGATCCTGCAAGAGCTGATCCGCAACATCGCCACCGAGCACGGCGGGGTATCGACGTTCGCCGGGGTGGGCGAGCGGACCCGCGAGGGCAACGACCTGTGGCTGGAGCTCAACGCCTCCGGCGTCGTCAACAAGACCGCGCTGGTCTTCGGCCAGATGAACGAGCCGCCCGGGGCGCGGTTGCGCGTGGCACTCTCCGCGCTGACGATGGCTGAGCACTTCCGTGACGAGGAAGGCCAGGACGTGCTGCTCTTTATTGATAACATCTTCCGCTATGTCCAGGCGGGCTCCGAAGTCTCGACACTACTGGGCCGCATGCCCTCCGCGGTGGGTTACCAGCCGAACTTGAGCACCGAACTGGCGATGCTGCAGGAGCGCATCACCTCGACGAAGCGCGGCTCGATTACTTCCGTCCAGGCGATCTACGTGCCGGCGGATGACCTCTCCGATCCCGCGCCGGCGACAACCTTCTCCCATCTGGATGCGACGACCGTGCTCTCGCGCCAGATTGCCGAGCTGGGCATCTACCCGGCGGTCGATCCGCTCGAATCCACCTCGCGCATTCTTGATCCGCGCATCGTCGGGGATGAGCACTACCAGGTCGCCCGCGCGGTGCAGCAGACGTTGCAGCGCTACAAGGACCTGCGCGACATCATCGCGATTCTGGGAATGGATGAGCTCTCCGATGAGGACAAGCTGGTGGTCAACCGCGCGCGAAAGATCCAGCGCTTCCTCTCGCAGCCCTTCTTCGTCGCCGAGGCGTTTACCGGCCGGCCCGGCAAGTTCGTCCGCCGGACCGACACGGTCAAGGGCTTCAAGATGATCATCGACGGCCAGCTCGACCACGTGCCCGAACAGGCGTTCTACTTGCGCGGGAGCATCGAAGAAGCGGTGGAAGAAGCTGAGCGGATGAAGGCGGCCGCGTGATGGCCAGAACGATCCGCGTGCGCGTCATCACCAACGAAGGACAGGCGCTGGTCGACGAGGCCGTCTCCGTGGTCGCGCCAGGCGAGATCGGGTACGTGGGCTTCCTCTATAACCACGCGCCGCTGGTCACGACGCTCATGCCCGGGGTGTTGCGCTGGCGCACCCCGGAAGGGCACACGCGCCGCATCCGTGTGCAAGAAGGTCTTCTCGAAATTGTGAAGAATCAACTGACGGTGCTGACTAGCGCAGTCGCCGAGTAACGGAGGAGCTCACGGCATGGTCGGAGATCTGATCTTTACAAAGCGCGACTGGATCTGGTACGGCCTGTGCCTGGTGCTGACCCCGTTGTTGCTGGCGAAACTCGGGTTGAGCGGATCGCAGACGCTCGCCGTGGCCGGGTTCTCCGCGATCCTCTACGGCGCGATCTTCTTCTGGAAGTACCGCCTCGCGTTCTCTTGCTTTGGCATCGCCTTCCTCCTCACGGCCGGTTTGCTCGATGTGCCGCACTTCGTCGAGTTCGCGGGCCTGGACATCATCCTGTTCCTCGTGGCGATGATGACCATCATCGGCTTTCTTGAAGAGCACCACTTCTTCGAGTACGTCATCGACCGGCTGCTGCTGCTCGTGGGCCCGCACCCCAAGCGCATCATGGTGGTGATGATGGTGATGGCCGCAGTCTCCGCGAGCCTGGTCGATGAGGTCACTTCGATCCTCTTCATCGTGGCGGCCATGCTCAACCTGCTCAGCGGCTCCAAGCTCAGCCCGGTGCCGTTCATCCTCATGCTGGTCTTTACGACCAACATCGGCTCCAGCGCGACGGTGGTGGGCAACCCGGTGGGCGTCATCATCGCGTTGCGCAGCGGCCTGACGTTTCTCGATTTCATCCGCTGGGCGACTCCCATTTCTGCCGTGTGTCTTGCGCTGACGATTGCCATCTGCCTGAAGCTGTTTCGCAAGGAGATCGCGTCGCTCAAGACGGTGCTGCAAGGCAAGAAGGGGGCGCGTAAGCTGGAGCGCATGGTAGAGGAAGAGCACATGACGCGCCGCTGGGTGCGAATCTCCGGTTGGCTCTTTGGGGGGGTGGTGGTCGGGTTGGTGCTGCATCACCCGATCGAGGCCGCGCTGCATCTACCCAGCAATACCATGCTGCTTGGCATCGCGCTCATCGGCGCGGGATTGGCGCTGGCGATCAGCGGCGAAAAGGCGCGCACCCTCGTGGAAAAGCGGGTGGATTGGTGGACGCTCACGTTCTTCCTGATGCTCTTCGCCTCGGTGGGGACGCTCAAGCAGCAAGGCGTCACGGCAATCTTGGCTCAGCGGATCATCGATCTGTCCGGAGGCAGCATCCCGCTGTTGACGACGCTCTTTGCCTGGGCTTCAGGAGGGTTGACCGCTGTGATGGATAACGTCCTGGCCGTCGCGACGTTCGTGCCGATCGTCAACGATGTCGCCGCCGAAGGCCTTCAGACGTTTCCTCTGTGGTGGGCGATGCTGATGGGGGGTACGCTGATGGGCAACGCCACCCTCATCGGCTCAACTGCTAATATCGTCGCTGCCGGGGTGCTGGAGCGGCGCGAGCTCTGCGAGATCACCTTCGCTCAGTGGCTCAAGCCTGGCTTGATCGTCGGAATCAGCACGCTGGTGCTGGCCAACCTGTTGATCCTGGCCCAGCTCTCGCTCATGCCCCACACCGTCCACGCGATGCCGCTCCACTGAGGCGCTGAACCTGCCGGTGACGGAAGCAGGAGGTCAGATGGTCGTTGACCATGCCGGTGGCCTGCATGTGGGCGTAGCAGATCGTCGAGCCCACGAAGCGAAATCCGCGCTCGCGCAGCACCCAGCTCATGCGATTGGATTCCGGGCTCGTTGCTGGCAGCTCCCGCATCCGGTGCCAGCGGTTGATCTTCGGCTGGCCACCCATCAATTCCCACATGAAGCGGCTAAAGCTGCCGCGCGCTTCTTGCACGTCTAAGAACGCCTGCGCATTGGTGATGGCCGCCTCAATCTTCAGCCGGTTGCGGATGATACCAGGATTGCGCAGCAACTCTTGGACCTTCACCCGCCCGTAGCGCGCCACGCGCTGCGGCTCAAACCGGTCAAACGCCTGCCGAAATGCCTCGCGTTTTTTGAGCACGGTCAGCCAGCTCAGCCCGGCTTGCATCCCCTCCAGCACGAGAAACTCAAAGAGCTTGCGGTCATCGCGCAGCGGCACACCCCACTCGGTATCGTGATACGTGAGCAGCAGGGGATGGGCCAACGCCCAGTCACAGCGTGTGGTCATTCGTGACGCCCAGGACTGTCAGCCTGAGATGGCGGGCGTCTTGGGTGGTTGGAACGATTTGGCGGGTGGGAGTTTCAACGTCCAGCGGCGGTGGCAGAGCGCACACCCCCAGTATTCGATGACTCCGAGGGTATCCACAAAGCGCTCTTCGAGTTGCCAAAACCGTCGGTGGGCCATGCGGCACCAGGCGTCCATCACGCACCTCTACCGCTTGGGGATGTTAGGACACGTACCGCGCTAGTCTAGCACTCCGAAGAGCCCTGTCAAGCGATCCGAAGGGGACCGGGCAGAACGCTTAGCGGGCAAGTGCTTGCAGGCGGTCTCGGATCGGCTTGGCATCATCGGAAGATCCGATGGACTCCAGGCACCCCGCATAGTGTTCCAGAATCGGTACGAGTTGAGGATCATCCGGGCGCCGGATGCTGTCCAGGACTGTCACCAGGCGTGCGTAGACCGTGACCGCATCCTGGCACCGTTCCTGCCGTCGGTACACATCCGCCAAACGGCTCAGGTCTTCTGCGACCTGCTCGTGGCTCTGGCCGAAATGGCGCTCGTCAATGTCCAGGGCGCGCTGATAGAGCGCTTCGGCTTCCGCATAGCGGCTGCGCTCTCGATAGAAATCGGCCAGGCTGCGCACCGCGGCCGCTGTGGTGGGATGGTCGGGTCCCACTGTTTCCTCCAGCGCGGAGAGTTTCCAGCGGTACATGGCGTCGTCACGAGCTTCTTCAACCTCCGGGAGGGGCCTGGGTGTCGGGAGCGCCTCGATGGTCTTGGAAATGCTTGACGGAGGGATTTCTGCGGCAACCTCAAGGGCGGGGATCAGTTCTGTGATGGCGTTGGTCTCGCCCAGGATGCTGAATGCACGCGCCCGGATCTTCTGCGACTCCTGAAAACGTCCCTGGGCCGCATACAGCTTGGCGAGGTTGGTGAGGATCATGCCCACGGTGGGATGCCACGGACCCAGCGCGCGCTCGGCGATATCGAGTGCTCGCTCCAGCTCGGGTGCGGCGTTGGTGTACGTTTCGTTTGCGCGGCTGGCGATGCGGCGGTAGATGGCCACCAAATCATTGAGCGCTCCCGCGACGTGGGGATCGTGAGGACCGAGCTCTCGCTCGGCGATCGTCACGGCGGACTCCGCCGCGGCCGCGGCCTCGGCGTAGCGCTTTTGGCGAAGCAGCGATTCCACCTCAGCCTTGACCTCATTCCAGGAACGCCCGTCTTCGGACGCGCCGCCCTGCGGGGCGACGCCGAGCATCGCAAGCCACGCGGCAATCATCCATGTGATGGGGGAACGGGACGTCATCTTCCACGAATTGTATCACAAGTGGTGGACGGGAAGCGCAATGGCGGTACGAGTGAGTCCGTGACAAACCCGGGCCTCTTGGCGGCGGAGCTCCAAGCGTGGTGCGCGACCATCGAAACCCGTCTGGAACGTGCGGGGCATTCTCGCGGTCCACAGGTAGGGTCGATCGGAACGGTATGCGCCGACCTGAGGAGCTCATCGCGAGGAACGCCAGCGGGGATTAGAGCGCAGAAACGTTGATGGCCTGCGGACCCTTCGGCCCTTGGGACACCTCAAATTCGACCGATTGGCCGTCTCGAAGTGATTTGAAGCCCTCCCCCTGAATGCCGGAGTGGTGGACAAACAGATCTTTCGAGCCGTCCTCGGGCGTGATGAAGCCGTAGCCCTTCTGGTCGCTGAACCATTTCACGGTACCTTTCGCCATGTGATGATCTCACCCCCTCTCGTTGAGTTAGTGTTTCAGCCAATACACGATGCGGCCTTGCGTTAAATCGTACGGAGACAGTTCCAGTCCCACCCGATCGCCGGCGAGGATCCGCCGCGATTGATGCCGGATTTTTCCGGCCACATAGGCGAGCACCAGGTGGCCGTCCTTGAGCTCCACCCTAAACCGCAGATTGCGCAAGCGCTCGACGACCGTCCCTTCAACTCCGATCTCCTCTTCCTTCGGCATCGGTGTCTCCGAGCGCTTCAGTCCGTTACAAACAGAAAACGCCACGAAGCATTTGCAGCTCCACGGCGTTCCACAAGCCTGAGTGAGGCTGAAAATACGTAGGGTATTCTACCAGGTCCCGGCCCGCGAACCAACTTCTAATTTGAGCCCTCCGCCGCGCGTTGGGCGCGAAGCCGCAGCTTAGGATCCGCGATGCGCTTGCGGATGCGCAGCGACTTCGGGGTCACCTCGAGCAGCTCGTCAGGCCCGAGGTACTCAAGGGCCAGCTCCAGTGTCATCTCGCGGGGAGGGACCAGCACGATGGTCGTCTCACCCGTTTCGGAGCGGACGTTGGTGAGCTTCTTTTGCTTGCAGATGTTCAGGTCGATGTCCCGGTCCTGGCTGGCCTGGCCGACGACCATCCCCTTGTAGACCGGCACGCTCGGCCCGATGAACAGCTCGCCGCGCTCCTGCGCGTTGGTGATCGCAAACCCGCTGCTTGCGCCATCCTCCGTCGAAACGAGCGAGCCGTGCGGCTCCTGCGCGGGCAGATCGGCCACCAGCGGCTCATAGGCGTCGAAGACGTGGTGGACGACCGCGGTGCCGCGCGTTTTCCTCAAGAGGACGTTCTTGAGCCCCAGCAGGCCGCGGGTGGTGATGAGGTACTCCGCGTGGACCTCGCCGGTGGGGCCTTGCACCATATCCTGCAGCTCGGCCCGGCGGCGTCCCAGCTCCTCGATGATCGCGCCCTGGTACGTCGATGGCACATCGATGGAGAGCATCTCGTAGGGCTCGCAGGTCTGGCCTTCGATCTCCTTGTAGACGACCTCCGGTTGCGAGACTTCCAGCTCGTACCCCTCACGTCGCATCGTCTCGATGAGGATCGCCAGGTGCAGCTCACCGCGCCCGGAGACGATGAACGTATCCGGACTCTCGGTGTCCGCCACGCGCAGGGCCACGTTGATCTCCAGCTCTTTCTGGAGCCGCTCGCGCAGCATCCGCGAGGTCACGTGCGTGCCTTCGCGCCCGGCGAAGGGGCTCTTGTTGACGGAGAAAGTCATGCGCAGGGTCGGCTCCTCGATGACAATCGAGGGCATCGCTTTCGGCCGCTCGGGGTCGGTGATCGTATCCCCGATGCCGATCTCCTCAAACCCCGCCACCGCCACGATGTCTCCGGAGTCGGCGGCGTCGATCTCCACGCGCTCCAGCCCCTGATACGCCAGCACCACCGCCGCGACACCCGCCTGCTGGCGGCCGTCCGCGCTCAGGAGCAGAATCGGCTGCTGGCGCTTGAGCGAGCCGGCGTGGATCTTGCCGATGCCCATCTTGCCCTTGAACGGATCGTAGGCGAGTGCCAGCACGAGGATCTGCAGCGGCTCGTCCGGCTGCACCGTGGGTGCTAGGATGCGCGTGACGATGGTGTCGAACAACGGTGCGACGGTGTTGCCGGGTGATCCGAGGTCAAGCGTGGCGGTGCCCTGCGTGGCCGAGGTGTAGACGATGGGGAAATCCAGCTGCGCCGAGGAGGCGTTGAGCTCGACGAACAAGTCGAACGTGCGGTTGACCACGTCGTCGATCTGCGCGTCGGGGCGGTCGATCTTGTTGACGACCACGATGACGGGCAGGCCCAAACCGATCGCCTTGCGCAGAACGAACTTGGTCTGCGGCATCGGCCCTTCCTTCGCGTCCACTAGCAGTAAGGCGCCATCGACCATTCGCAGTGTGCGCTCGACCTCGCCGCCGAAGTCGGCATGCCCGGGCGTGTCGACAATGTTGATCTTGTAGTCGCCGTAGCGCAGGCTGCAGTTTTTGGCCCGGATCGTGATGCCTTTCTCGCGCTCCAGGTCCATCGAGTCCATGATCAGCCCGCCCGCGGGCGTGTCCTTCTCCCGGACGGCCTTGGTGTAGTGCAGCATCGCGTCGACCAGCGTCGTCTTGCCGTGGTCCACGTGCGCAATGATGGCGATGTTGCGAAGCAATGTCGGCTGCATCAGAAGAGGGTGAGCGGCGCGCTAGGGGTTGAAGCGGAAGCTGAGGATGTCGCCGTCCTCGACAGGGTACTCTTTGCCTTTGAGATGGGCTTTGCCGGCGGCGGCCACCGCCTGCTCGCTGCCCAGCGCGACGAGGTCGTCATACTTGATGAGCTCCGCCCGGATGAATCCGCGTTCGATGTCGGAGTGGATCACCCCGCCGGCCTCCTGGGCGAGCGCGCCGCGGCGCACCGTCCAGGCGCGGACTTCATCCTGACCGACGGTGAAGTAGGAGATCAACCCCAACGCTTCGTAGCTCACGCGCGTCAGTCCATCGATGGCCGGCTCGGTGATGCCCAGCTCGTTCATGAAGGCCGCCCGCTCCTTCGGGTCCTCCAATTGCGAGAGCTCTGCTTCGATCTTGGCCGAGAGTTGCACGACGTGGACCCGGTGGTCGGCAGAGCGCGCGAGCAGCTCCTCGCGCAGCCGCGTCTCGCGCACCGCCGACTCATCGACATTCAACACGAGCACGCAGGCTTTGCGCGTGAGCAGCGGGGTGCCGCGAAGCTGCCGCGTTTCCTCCGCATCCAGCGCTGCGGTACGCAGCGGCTTGCTGTCGTTGAGGTGTGTTTGCAGCCGATGCAGCAGCTCCTGCTCCTTCACCCGGTCGGTGGCGGCGCGGCCCTTGGACTCTTTCGCGATGCGCTCCAGCCGCTTCTCCACGAACAAGAGATCGTTGAGGATCAGCTCGGCCTGCACCGCGTCCGCGTCCCGGATGGGGTTGATCGAGCCGTCGATGTGAAACACGGTCTCATCCGAAAATGCCCGTACGACGATCGCCAGCGCATCCACGGTCAACAGGGTCTTGAGCAGCTCCTGGTTTTTCGCGGAGTCCTTCGTGACGTCCGGCATGAGCCAGTACTGGATCGTGGCCGGTGTCGTCTTGGCCGGATGGTAGAGGGCCTCGAGCCGCTCCACCCGAGGATCGCGCACCGGGCAGATACCGGGGACCGCTGCGCCGTTGCCGGCGGCGGCCCTGGCGTCGACGCCGGTGAGCAGGCGCATGAGCGTTTTTTTGCCCCCCTGGGGGAGTCCGATCAGTCCGATTTGCATGACGGGAACCTAGTATAGCAGGTGAGGCGAGGGGGGGGCGAACTTTGAACAGCCGGATTACGAGTTCGGGGGGTCTTTCGCGCGCAGCAGGGCCCGTCGGCGCACGCGCGCCGCGCGGTGCTTCAACGTGTCGTTGCGGCTTGCGGTGCGTCCGATGCGCTCGGCAAGGTCCTGCTCGGCCAGCAGCTCCAGCGCGCGCGCAAAGTCCTCCTCCGAGTAGCCCGCGCGCCTGAGATATTCGGCTGTCTTGTCGTCCGCGCTCGGCTCCTGGCGTGGACCGAGCAGGAGTTCGCTCACCGGCCCGCCGATGTGGTGGCCGTGGCCCAGCCCCGGGACGAATACGCCGCCGGCCTTGAAGGCGCCCCGCTGCATGACGTTGAGGACGCTGCGCTGGGTGAAGTGGTGCAGTCGGTGGTGGGCGACAGCGTGCGCGATCAGCGCTCGCAGGATCGCGTCATCGGCCGCCGCAACCAGCGGCTCGGCGAGGTAGATGTGGCGCTGGGGCAGCACGGCCAGCCCGATGCGGTCCTTCGAGGGGTCGGCGACGCGCACCCAGTAGTGCTTGTCCGGATGGTTCGTATGAGGCAGCACCGTGTCCAGGAGCTGCTCAAGCCGTGCCTGTTGCGGATGGCGGCGGAGCTCCTTCACGGTCGCTGCGCACCCGGTGCCTAGGAGTGCTGCCAGCAGCAGCCCGCCGACCCTTCGACTCGCGCCACCCCGCCTTGGCGGGGTGGGCTCGCTCAGGATTCCGCCCCACGGGCGGACGTGCAGATGCCATGGGCTGTGCCCGTGGGGCTCCACATGGCGCAGGGAATTCCACGCGATCATCGCGGACTCCCGTCGGCAAGCAGCGTGCCGGCGTCGCGCTGAAGCTGGAGAAAGAGATCGCGAAAGGTATCCGTCGTGGTGTCACCCGCCACGCGCAGCCCCCACCGCATGGGCAGCAGCAGGAACACGAGGTGACGTTTCGTCGTGTAGGTGCCCACCGACTGGTAGGTCTTGAGCGGTGTGGCGCCCCGCAAGAGGACGGCCACCAGCTCGACGGCGTGCTGCTCCGAGCAGGGGATCAGGTATTTCGTGAAGCTGCTGATGGTACTCAGGCGTTTGTTCCCGGACGTTGCGTGGGTCGCCTCGATCACCAGGCGATACGGCGACCGGGCCGCATCCGGTGCTGCCGGCTGCAGGAACGGGAACTCGCCGAGCACCTGCTCCAGGCGCTTCTGCGTGGTGCTGTTCGCCCAATGGGGACCGAAATACGAACCTACCGGGGCGTCAAAGCGAAGCTGACGGGTGTGGAGGATGACGGAGACGGTTGGCGTGGTCGAGGGCCCAGAAGCGTCGACCCGGTGTCCCGCAGTCACCAGACCCGGCTCCTGGGTGAGGCGGCTGCTCGCGCATCCGGCCAGCCACAGGCCGGCGAGCATCACCCGGATGGAGAGACAGAAAGCCCCTCTGCTTTGGCAGCAGAAGGGCTGCTGTGGAGTTTCGGCCGTGCGGCCGGGCAATCCTACCGGCTTTGCTTTCGTTTGGAGAAGCACTCCTTGCAGTACACCGGGCGGTCGCCGCTCGGCTTGAAGGGGACTTCGCATTCCTTCTTGCAGTCCCCGCAGGTGGCCTTGTGCATTTCACGGGGGCGACTCGAGTATCCGCCACCGCCAAACCCGCCTCCACTATATTCACCAAACCCCATTCACCACTCCTCTGTTGAAACGAACCGCTCACCGCATCCCCCTACAATAACCTAGGATGGGCGCAGATACAACGGAATTCGTGAGGGGCACCGTATTTGAGGCTATAATGAAGACCCCATGCGGGATCGCCATCTGCCTCGGCCACCGCATCGACTTCTGAGCGCCCTCTGCTTCGCAGGCTGGGCGGCAGGTGTTGCCGCCCTCTCGCCCGCGCACGCCGGCGCCGCCGTCCGACCATCCGAGCGGCCCGAACCCCCGCATGCCCAAGGCCAGCTCATCGTCAAATACCGCGAAACCCTCCCGGTCTGCGCGCACTGTCTATTTGCCCAGCGCCGCAGTTTCCCCGCCTCACTCGAAGCGCTGCATCGTCAATACGGTGTGAGACGGATCACACCTCTCTTTCGTACCCTTGCCCAGGAGCGGCTGATGCATCAAGGCGTGGCGGACCGCGCCGCGCTCGCATCAGCCTGGTCTGCGCAGATCCAAACGGTCAGAGCGCGCCATGCACGTCGCACGCGCCGCTCACCGGCCGGTGCTCCGGTCACCGATCTGTCCCACATCTATGTGCTGGAGGTGCCTGGGGAGACCGACGTGACGGCGCTCGCCCACCGCTACCAGCAGGATCCGCACGTGGAGTACGCCACGCCGAACTACGTGGCATCGGTTTCGTTTGTGCCCAGCGATCCGCTCTACGGGCAGCTCTGGGGTCTTCAGAAGATCCAGATGGAGTCGGCGTGGGATACCGCGCGCGGGACAGGCGTGTTGGCCGCCGTGATCGATACCGGGATCGACTACACCCATCCGGATCTGGCGGCGAACGTCTGGGTCAACCCCGGCGAGGTGCCGGGAAACGGCCTGGATGACGATGCCAACGGCTGCATCGATGATGTGCATGGCTGCGATTTCGCGTACGCCGACGGGGACCCGATGGACATCCAGAGTCACGGCACGCATGTGGCGGGTACGATCGGCGCCATCGCGAACACGCAAGGCGTGATCGGGGTCGCGCCCGAGGCAACACTCATGGCCGCCAAAGGCCTCAACGACTTCGGCAGCGGAACCTTTGCGGATCTAGCCGCGGCGATCAACTACGCCGCGCTCAACGGCGCGGACATTCTGAACAACAGCTGGGGCTGCGCGTTCGGCTGCCTGCCCGATCCCACCATGCAAGCGGCCATCCAGAACGCCTATAATCTCGGCGCCGTCATCGTCTTCGCCGCGGGCAACGACAACGACAACGTGGATGACAACTTCCCCCAGAATCTTCCCGAGACGATCGTGGTGTCCGCGTTCACGCAGACCGACCAGAAGGCCGGTTTCTCGAACTACGGCAGCCGCCTCGATGTCGCCGCACCCGGTGTGGCCATCCTCTCGACGCTGCCCGGGTTGTCGTACGGCCAGTTGAGCGGCACGAGCATGGCCTGCCCGCACGTCGTCGGGGTGGGTGCCTTGCTCATCCAGCTCCATCCGAACTGGACCATCGAAGAGATCCGGGAGGCGCTCCGCGAGTCTGCGGATGACGTCGGTCCGCCCGGCGTGGATCTCGAGTCCGGCCACGGCCGCATCAACGCGGCGCAGGCGGTCATCTTTGTGCCTGAGAACGACCCGATCCCGCCGGCTGCGGTGACGGATCTCACCGTGCAGTCGGAGGGATTGGGTTCAGTCCGTCTGCACTGGACGGCGACCGGAGACGACGGGTTGGTGGGCACAGCGACCACCTATCGCATCCGCTACGCGCAGTCGCCCATCATCGATGACGCCACCTTTGATGCCGCCACGGCGGCTGCCGGGGTGCCGGCTCCGCAGCCGTCCGGCAGCCCGGAGACCGTCGTCATCACCGGACTCTCGCCTGCCGTGACGTACTTCTTTGCCATCAAAGTGGTGGACAACAAGCAGAACCTGTCCGCGCTCTCCAACGTTCCGAGTGGGACAGGGGGCGATGGGATCGTGGCCCTGAGCGAAGATTTTGAGTCCGGCGCGCCGGGATGGAGCGCGATCGGGCTGTGGCACCTCTCCACGGCGCGCGCCAACAGCCCGTCCACCAGCCAGGCCTACAACGACGGGGTCGATTATGATACGGGGGTGGCCAACAGCGGCACGCTGACCTCGCCGCCGATCGATTTGACGGCCGCGGTCTCGCAGGCGCTCTTGAGCTTCGCGCACTGGTACGAAACCGAGCGCTTCTTCACGCCCTATGATATTCGGCAGGTCCAGGTGTCCACGAATGGCGGGCTGAGCTGGGCCACGCTGCAGCAATGGGACAGCACGATGCCGAACCAGCCAACCTGGGCCACCGCGTCGATCGACCTCTCCGCCTACATCGGCGGCACGGTGCGGCTGCGCTTCTTCTTCGACACGGTGGACAGCATCGCCAACACCTTCGAGGGATGGTATGTAGATGACGTGGTGGTGCTCGTCGATGAACCGCAGGTCGTGAATGAGGCGCCGGTGCTCGATCCCATCGGCAACCGATTCGGGATCGAAGGGCAGCTGCTGACCTTCGGGGTCTCGGCCACCGATCCCGACGGCGATGCGCTGAGCTACTCGGCGACGAATCTGCCGCCGGGGGCGACGTTCACCGGGCAGACGTTCTCCTGGACACCGGATTTCAACCAGGCCGGCACGTTCTCCATGACGTTGACGGTGAGCGACGGCCTGGCGCAGGATGCCGAAACGATCCAGATCGCCGTGACCGACGTGGCGCTGCAGATCACCAAGCTCAGCGATAGCACCGATCCCTTCAGCCCGAACGGCGACGGCCGCAAAGAGACGACGAAGTTCACCGGCACGTTCAATCACAGCGCGAGCTGGCAGCTGGAGGGGCGCAACGCCTCCGGCACTGGGGTACGCCATTTCGCTGGAGCAGGAACGACCTTGAGCATCGTGTGGGATGGCACCGACGACGCGGGAGCAGGCGTTCCCGATGGCACGTACACCTACCTGCTTAGCGGCACCGATGTGGGCGGGAGCAGCGCGCAGAAGTCACGCACGGTGGCCATTGATACGGGGGCCCCGGCGTTCTCCGGACTGAGCGATGCCCCCGATCCATTCCGTCCCTCAACCGGGCAGACGACCACGATCTCGTGGACGATGTCAGAGAAGGCGAAGGTCACGCTGAAGGTCTATACGAGCACCGGCTCGTCGGTGCGCACGCTGATGAGCAGCACCAAATCGGCGGGCGCCCTGAGCGCCGTGTGGGATGGCCGGAATGCCAGCGGGGTCTTGATGGCCCCGGGCGTCTACACGTACAAACTCTCGATCGAAGATCCCGCCGGCAACCGCGCCAGCCCCTATCCCGCGGTCGGCACCGTTACCGTGCAGTAACCGCAGCTGCGCAGCGCCCCATCACCCCGCGGTGTTTAGCGGACTGCGGCCCACCGTTCGGGACACCTGGAGGACCTGCAAGTCGCCTCGGGGCTTGCCCAGATCAGCCGGCAGGATGAGCTCGTTGCGGATCAGCGAGGCGCCGATCACGCCTTCGAGGGCCTGACGAAAGAGCCAGCCAGCCGCACCCGTGTAGCCATGCCAGATCATGCGTCCCGGGTCGACGGTCGTCAACAGATCCGCCGGCTGTTTATTCGGTTGGCCGCCGTAGCATTCAATCGTCTGCGGGGTGACGTGGGGGATCGGCGTAATCTTGCGCCAGAGGCGATAGGCGGTCTGCCGGTACGCGTCCGCGCCCGCGCCGTCACCCTCCTGCTCGCACTGGTTCGCCAAGATGCGCGCGGCCCGAATCAGCCATTGCACCCCGTGGCAATACATGCCGTTTTCACGCACGCCCTCCGGGTATTTGCTGCTTCGGCCAAGATACGGCGTGGTATCTTCGCGCAGCGCCGGCCACCCCAGCAAAATGACGTCCTCCTTCTCCAGGATGTTCAGGGCGGTGTGAAAGATCGTCCGCCCGCGCTGCGGATTGATGCCGCACATGACGGCCCACGCCGCGGTGAGGGCGTCAATTTCCCAGACCCCGCTGTCTTTGACCCCGATCTCCGTGCCGTCATCGTGGATCGCCCGGAGATACCGATCGCCTCTCCAGGTGCGCTCGAGCGCCTCCTCTAGCGCCTGAAGTTTCGCGAGGTAATGGGTCTTGCGCCGCTCGCCGTCTCGCGCTCCGATGAGCTCGACGATGTTCTTGAGGATGTAGTGGAGGAAGAACCCCAGCCACACGCTCTCCCCGTTGCCCTCGCTGCCGATTTCATCGAGCCCGTCGTTCCAGTCTCCCGTGCCCATCAGGGGCAACCCGTGCCGGCCCATGCGGCGTTCCAGCACCAGGTCAAGGGACTTCAGACAGTGCCGGTACACCGCATCCGCTCTGGTGGAGCGCTGGTACAGGCCGCCCCAACCCTGCTTGTTCTTCGGCAGCGGCGCAAACGGGTTCTCCGACACCACGTACGACACCATCTCATCGAGGATCGACGCGTCGCCGGTGGCCTTGAGGTACTCCGCGACCCCCCAGACCAGCCACAGCGGGTTGTCCGAGGCGTGCGACCGGCACGCAAACGCGGTCCGACCGTCCGTGAGAGTGAAGAACCAGTGGAAGACGTCGCCCTCGAGGAACTGGTGGGCGGCATGCAGCAGGATTTGCCGGCGGGCCAGGCTCGGATCCACCCAGAGCAGGTTGACGGCATCCTGCAGCTGATCTCGGAAGCCGAAGGCGCCGCTGGTCTGATAGAAGCCGCGCCGCGCCCAGAGGCGCTCCGCCACCGCCTGATACTTGAGCCAGTGCTGCAGTTGGTCAAACTCAGGGACATTGGTCTGCACCTCGACCGTGCCCATCAGGCGCAACCACCAGGACCTGGTGTGCTCGAGGCGCTCGCGCACCACGTCCACGCTGCGATAGCGCTGGATCAGTTGCACCGCGTGCGCCCGGCGATCGGTCTGCCCTAGGATGACGGCGATCGTGCGCTCGCCTTGCGCGGGAATCTCAACGGTGCCCAGAAACGCCGCGACCGGCCGATCATCGGTCACCTGTGTCGCGTCCGGTGCGCCCTGCTCCACAAAAAACGGGTGCGCGACCCCGCGGCCGGTGCCGAAAAACCGGCCCCGCCGCGTTTCCGCGCGCTCGGCCGGCAGCGACATCGTGACGAAGGCCGGCCCCGTGCGAAAGGTATTGCGCGGGTTCTCACACCACAAGGCGTTGAGCGCCGCATCAAAGCGCCCACCCAGCGGTCCGGATCGCTCCGGCTGAAACGCCAGTGTCATCTGGAAGTACGGGGCGATGCGCATCCGCCGAGGCTGCGCCGCGTGGTTTCTCACAGTCAACAGGTAGACGCCCACAGGGTCATCCGGCGGGACAAACACAGTCAGCTCGGTCGAGATCGTTCCTTTCGTCATGCGGAAGACCGCCGTGCCATCAAGGCCGAACTCCGCGTCATTCGCCGCCAGCGGGTCGTTGAGCGGATGGTGGGTCGGGGAGTACCATTCGTGCCCATCGGGATCGTAGAGGTAGAATGCCTCCCCCGGCACCTCTCGTGTCACCGTATCAGACCAATCCGGCGTCAGGCGGTTCTGCTGGGAGTTGCCGTTGCACGAGGTGTGCAGACCTCGGTTGGTCACCATGATGGAGTGCCCCACAGCGTTCGAGAGCGTGTGATCCACCGGCCGCGGGGTGTAGGGCGTGTGCACCATCAGCGTCGTGCCGCCATCGCGGTAGCTGAAGTACGGCTGCGGGGTGCCCGCAGGGATGTCGCCATGGCCGATGAGCGGAGCGCCGTTGCTCTCGACCCGCGACACCATGGCGGCCCTCGCCCGCGGCGGCAGGTGTCGCTGAATCAGCTCAAGTGCTGCCGTCCTGTTCGGTGCATAGCCGATCAGCAGCCGGAAGCGCTTCGACGCGAGGGGCTCCACGGCCACGTCCACCATCAGGCTCCCAATCGGGTCAAACGTCGGGTGGGCGGCCGTGTCCTGGGCCTCCGAGAAGCGCAGCGTGTCCGCGATCCGCGGCGTCCAGAGGCTGCGGGCTCGGCCGATGAAATCGACGCGCGAGGTGAGAAACCCCTCTACGGGAACGTCCGATGCCAGGACGCCCATGGCTTTGGTGCTGCGCTGCCATGCCAGGATCGCGTTGGCGCCGCGCGCGTACTCCATTTCAAGAAACAGGCGGTGGTATTGGGTGTGAAACCGGTCATCCAGCGCGCGGGTGAGCGTCCACTCCAGGTAGGGCAGCGCCTTGAGCCGGCGCGGAGTCGATGTCAGGTTCTCCACCGTCACGGTCCACAGCTCCGCCGTCGTCTCTGCATCCGGAAGCGTCACCTCGATCGTCGCGCGGATGCCGTTGGCGGTATTCACCACCCGCAGCGCGTCCTCATGCCGTTCGATGCGTGAAGCTGCGAACCGATCGCTCGGGAAGTTGCCGATCACGGGCCAGGCGCGCGCCTGATGCTCAGGTGCGCGAGCGGTATCCACCAAATAGAGAACCCGCCCGCACGGATCGAGGATGTCGTAAGTTCTGCGGCTGACGTCGTGCTCCTTGGACACCGTGCAGCTGTAGATGCCGCCGTCGTCCTGGAGCGCGACGGTGTACGCCCGATTCCCCAGCCTGTAGGTGCGTGCACGACGACGCCAGCGGCGGCTCGCTGCGCGCAGCGCGCACGAGAGCCCCGTGCACACCAAGATCGCCGCGCCCGCCAGCCACAGCGTCTCGGGCCAGGGCCACGCGGTCACGCTCGAGAGCAGGCTCCCGTCGCCGGCGGCGCGCCGCATGGCGATCCCTTCGGAGACGCTCCAGGCGCGATCCCACGCCTCCCCGCGCGGGATGTAGAACGGGATGAGCAGCGGCGCCCACGTGGTAAACCGTTTCACCGCTTCCGGAATGTAGCGCTGCGCCGACGCCGGCCCGATGAACCGCGCGATCCGTTCATCCAGCCGGTCCATCCCGATGAAGCTCAGATTCACCAGTGTCGCGACCCGCAGCCCCATGTGATCCATCCAGATCAGCACTCGGAAGGCGTCAAACGCCAGCACGGCAGTAAACGCCTGTAGGCTCCACTCGCGGAAGGCCTCCGGCGTCATGGTCAGGCGATTGCCAATGGCCGCCAGCGTGCGGATCATCCCGTCCTGGTTGTACCACGTCGGCTCCGGCATCATGCGCAGGAACGTGAAGATGATGGGCGACATCCACAGCCCCCAGCGCAGCACGTAGAGCATGTGCTCGATCAATTGGACGAACCCGGCCTTTGAGAAGAAGAACCGGATGGGTGACCGGTCCCTCTGGAAGAAGGCCTCCAGGAACACCTTGTTGATGGCGAAGAGCCAGGCGGCGATCGACCAGTTGATCACGCCGGCGAGCGCTTCAAAGAAGAGCAGCTGGGCGCCGCCCGTATAACTCCCCAAGTCCATGCGGCCCCATTTATTGACCAGCGGATAGGTGACGTAGTCGACCGCCGGGAAGCCGGCCGAGGTGTAGAGACGGAATTTCTCGACGACCACCGGCACCTGCGCGGCGTCCAGGTAGAAGGCCGCAGCGCTTCCAACAAAGCCGCCCAGCAGCGCATCAATGACATACAGCCTCCACGACTGGATCCGCCCTCGCCGAGCGATCGCATACGCGCCGTCCCGCAGGAGGCTGACTCCGGCCGATGCGCAGAGGCCGACAAGGAGCCCGAACAGCATCCGGTCGGCCGTTGCCTGGTGCACGAACCCATGCGTCAGCGCGTACGCGCCGCCGAAGCCCGCTACGGCGCCCCGGGCATAGAGCGTTGCGTCGCGATAGCTGTGCCGCATCCGATCGCCAAAGGGCTGGCTGCCGTCAAAGGTTTCGATGATGGTCTTCAGGAAGGGAAACGCCGCAGCACCCGACACGATCCCCGTGAGCATCGGCAGGCCGCGCAGAAGAGCGTGCGACGCCGGGTTCTTCAGGAGCATCAAGAGCGCATACAGCATCCCCATCAGCAGGCCGCTGTACGCCATGCCTTTTCGCGTGCCTGTAATGACATGCGTCGTGATGGTCTCCCGCGTCGGCGCAGCTCGGTGGATCCCATCCAGGATGACGCCGGTGATGAGGTAGACTTCTCCCCACAGGCCTGCGAAGGAGAGCATGGCGGTTGCGATGGCCACCAGGGCTCTGAGTGCTGCCGGCAGCAAGCCGACCGCCGCGGTTGAGCCCAGCTGAGCGATCACCGGAGCGACAATCACGTTCACCGACACCAACAACGTGAACAGGTACGCCCTGGACGTGCGCAAGACCTTCCCCCGCGTCGCCAAGCTGATGCCGTTGGTGACCGCGGCGTTGAAGCTGAAGACGACGAGGAGCCGGCCGAGCATTTCCAGGATGGCCGGTCGGTTCGCGAGGAGGCCCGCGGTGATCCCGTGGCCGAGCGTCTGAAGCAGGGCGGGCTGTTGCAACAGCAACAACCAATTGAAGAGGTAGGGAGTCCCGACCATCAAGGCGCCGGTGATCGCGCGCACCGGCTTGCCGGTGGAGGCCAGCGAGCACGCGTTGGAGATGTGGTAGATCAGAAAGGCGAGGACGGCCACGACATGGCTGAAGGTGACGAGCTGCGCCCAGCTCGACGGTGCCTGCAAGAGCGCTTGCCGGCTGGACGCAACCGCCAGCAGCCCAGTGACCAGCAGGGACTGAAACACCTCAGAGGGGGTTAGCGTCTTGCCGGTGAGCCCGAGCTTCAGCCACGCGGCGATGGCTGCACCTGCCACGGCGAAGGCCAAACAGTCGAGGCGGGACCACGACTCCAGCGGACTCGCCGCGCCCATGGTCCAGAGGCTCAGGGCCACTGCGCCCATCGCGACGGCCGCCACGCCGTAGAGGAGATCTCGGGGCACGCGAGAAAACACCGAAGCCCCCGGCGCCGTACCGACGCGTCGTCCCAGCAGTCGGCTCGCGAGTGCGGTCAGCCCGGCGCCGAGCAGACTGAGGATTATGACCAGGCCGATTTTGACCAGGGGGGCCTGCTGTTGCAGGAACGTGAGCTGGTAGAACGTGAGATCCAGCAGCACGCTGCCCTCGGCCGTCTCGCCGTCGCCGATCGGCCTGACGACCAGCACCACTTCCCTCAACTCGCCGATCGTATTCCAGTCGATGGGCTCCCGCGCATAGCTCCAGCCGGAGCTCAGCGGCAGCGGGATGTGCTGCACCGCCTTGTGTCCCTTGATCTCCAGTTTGACGAAGACCGAGCGCTTCTGGTCAGGATGCAGCGCGCCGACGCCGATACTGACCGCGTCGACCGCCTCGGCGCTCAGGCTCCGGGGATAGCTTTTCGACCAGACACCGATGGTGGAGCCGTGGGGCACCGCGTAGTCGAACTTCAGCACATCCTTCTTGATCGCGTCATCGAAGGTGCTCGTCGCGCGGCCTTGCCCCGGTCCCATGTTGAAGACGCCGATCTCCAGGGCATCTAGCAGACCGAGGGAGGAGGACGCCGCAGCCGCTGCCGTTGCGGCCGCGATGATTGCGGCGAGGAGGATCAGGGCGGGTGCTAGGCGAGGGCTGTTCCGGAGCCGTCGGCTCCGCCAGCGTGCGGCGGTTCCGAAGGTCCGATGTGCGTAGTGCAGTTTGCTTCCGTGTGAGTGCGAGGCTCGCATCACCAGGGTAGCTGTGGGCACGGCGGACAACGGTCGTACGAGGGCGTTCTCGTCGGTGATGATGGTACCGTGTCTGACCGCGTTCGTCAAACTTTTCTCGTGGCGGGAGGGGAGGGGCGATGCTCCGCGTGCGCCAGCGTCAATGGCTTGACGCGCCCGCCGAGCCGCCCTAAGCTAGCATCTTCCATGCCCGCCATCCTCCAGCTCAAAGACATCAACAAGCGGTTCGGTCCGCGCGTCATCTTCGACGACGCCAGTGTGACGCTGGATTCCGAGAAGAAGACCGGCTTCATCGGCCGCAATGGCGCGGGCAAGTCCACGCTGTGCAACATCATCACCGGCCAGGACACTGCCGACTCAGGTGAGGTCATTCAAAGCGCTGATCTGCGCTTAAGTTACCTGGAACAGCACGATCTGTTCACGCCCGAAGAAACCGTGCTGGACTTTCTGATGCGCCACACCGGCCAGGAAGCCTGGCGCTGCGGCAAGGTCGCAGGCCGGTTCCAGCTGAAGCATGATCTGCTCGATACCCACGTCAAGCACCTGTCCGGCGGCTACCAGACCCGCGTGAAGCTCACCGCCATGCTCCTGCGCGATCCGAACT
>CAYJRJ010000006.1:0-45448 GCA_964372775.1 uncultured Planctomycetales bacterium
TCAGCGCGTTGTAGAGCAGCAGCCGCCCGATGAGCGGCTCGCCCTTGCCGATGATCAATTTCACCGCTTCGGTCGCCTGGATAATCCCGATGACACCCGGCAGCACCCCGAGCACCCCACCTTCGGCGCAACTGGGCACCATGCCCGGCGGTGGCGGCTCAGGATACAGGCAGCGGTAGCACGGCCCCTTGAAGGGATAAAAGACCGTGGCCTGCCCGTCGAAGCGAAAGATCGAGCCGTAAATGTTGGGTTTCTTCTGGAACACGCAGGCGTCGTTGACCAGGTAGCGCGTCGGGAAGTTGTCGGTTCCGTCAATGATGACGTCGTAGTCCTTGATCAACTCCTTGACGTTCTCGCGCGAGATCTTTGTATTGAACGTCTTGACCTCGACGTCGGGGTTGATCGCATTGATCCGCTCCTTCGCCGAATCGACCTTGAGGCGCCCCACATCCTCGGTGCGGTGGATGATCTGCCGCTGGAGATTCGTAAAGTCGACCTTGTCGAAGTCGACGATCCCCAGCCGGCCCACTCCTGCCGCCGCCAGATAGAGGCCCAGCGGCGAGCCGAGGCCGCCAGCGCCGATGAGCAGGATGCCGGCGTCGCGCAGCTTCTGCTGCCCTTCGATGCCGACCTCCGGCATGATGAGGTGCCGGCTGTACCGTAAGATTTGATCACGCGTGAGTTGAGCCATCTGATCCTCACTAGAACGTCAGCACCCGATCGGCTGTTGCGACGTCGTCCGTCAAAAACGCGGTGAGCCCTCGCACATCGTCGATTTCCGGAATCAGCTCCTCCCGCTTCATCCCGCACAGCTCGAGCGACGAGCTGCACACGTAATATTGTACGTCGCCAGAGGCCTTGATGTCTCGGCAGAGCTTCTGCAGATCGGTCAGCTCGTGCTTTTTGAGCCGCTGCTCGACGCCGATCGCGTCCCGATAAGCCTCACTGAGCTCCAACCGGTTAATCGCCTTCGGCGTGAGCCGAAAGAGCGACTCGTCCCGGAACAGCACCCGCACTTTCATCTCCTCGTGCACGGCGGCCATGAGCAGCGTCAGCACCTGGATGAGGTTGTTCGTGCTTCCTCCTGAAACAATGACGGCAAGAGACTTCATTGTTGAGCGACCTGCAACCTGCAACCAGCAACCCGTTGCACCCCTCGGTTGCCGGTCGCCGGTTGCTGGTTGCTGCTCTTAGTATACGGGGCCATCCGCCTCTGGCACCTTTGGCACGGGCACATCTTCTGCGCCGGCCAGCGGGTGTTCCCCCCCATCCGTCAAGAGTTTCACGAGCGCCTGATCGCCGACACGCTTGCACCACGTATTGAACGGCTCATCCTCTTTGCGCTGCTGCTTGAATCCCAGCAGCAGCTGTTCGAGCCGCCGCGCGCACTCGGTCGCCGGCACCCTGCGTACCACCGCATGGTTGAACGACGCGCCACGCCCCATCTGGCCGCCCACCAAGATGTCATACGCATCGACCACCTGGCCGTCGACCTTGGTCTTTGATCCCATCAACCCGATGTGGGCGATCTGGTACTGGGCGCACGCGTTCGGGCAGCCCGTGATGTGCAGGCGCAGCGGCTCATCCAGCGCCACGCGCTGCTCCAGGTACTCCACGATCTGCCGTGACCGCGCTTTGGTCTCCGTGATGGCGATCTTGCAGAACTCGGTGCCGGTGCACGTCACCACGCTGCGGCGCACCGGATGCGCGTTGATCGACAAGCCCACCTCATGCAGCCCGCCGAGCGCCTTCTCGACGTTCGCCTCCGGGATATTCAACAGCAGAATATTCTGCCGGTTCGTCAACCGGATGGCCTTCCCATCCCCGTAGCGGCGGCACAGATCGGCCACCCGCTTCATCTGCGCCGCGGTGATCCGCCCGATCAACACGGGCGCGCCGATGTAATAGAGCCCGCGCTGTTTCTGGGCGTGGACTCCGACATGATCGCGGTATGTGTCAGCAGGCTCGTGAAACCCGGCTGGCGCGTCATCGAGCGTTCGGCCGAGCCGCTCTTCCAAGACTTGGCGGAGCTTCTCAACACCCCAGTCGCGAATGAGAAACTTAAAGCGCGCCCGGTGGCGCTTCTGCCGGTACTCCGGCGTCTCGCGCCAGATGTCTGTGACGCGGCGGATCACGTCTACCACGTCCTTCGGCCGCACGAAGGCGTTGAGCCGGCGGCTCAGAAACGGCTGCGTCGAGAGCCCGCCGCCCACGCGCAGATCGAAGCCGATCTCCTTCGACCCGCCGGCGGTTCGCTCCACCGCGGTCAGCGCCACGCACTGGATCTCCGGATGGATGCACCACTCTCGGCACCCCGTGATCCCGATTTTGTACTTGCGCGGCAGGTTCGCGTACTCGACATTCCCCAGAAAATAGTCGCTCACCTGCTGCACGATGGGACCGGCGTCGATGAGCTCCTCTTGATCCACCCCCGCCACCGGGCATCCGACCACGTTGCGCAGGACATCGCCGCACGCCCCGAGCGTGGAGATCCCCACCGACTGCAACTTGTGAATGATCTGCACCGCGTCGCGGTAATGCACCCAGTGCAACTGGAAGTCCTGCCGGGTCGTGATATCCGCAAACCCTTTGTTCTGCTTCTCCGCAATCTCGGCGACGGTCTCCAATTGCTCTGGCGTCAGGACACCACCCGGGTGCTTGGTGCGCAGCATGAAGTAGCCCTGCTCATGCCGGTGGGTATAGAGCCCGTACCACTTGCACAAGAACAGCTCGTCCTGCGAAAGGCTCTCGAAGCCTTGCGTCGCCGCCCGCTCGAGTGCTGTGAGCACATCAAACGGGTTGCCGATCTGGGCCTTAATCTCTTCGGCGCTACGCTCGTTCATGTCCGTCCAGAGGTAAGCAAGGCCGCCCAACCTTCAGCGGCCTTCTCCAGCGTATATTAGGTGATCTATTTTGTCAACAACAAGTGATAATTATGTGAATAAATACTAGTATTTTACTTATCTATCTGGACCTTGCTTCCGACGTTGTGCCACCACGCGTCAAGCTCAGGCGTGAAGTACTTCACGCGGACCTTCTTGTACTCCTTGGTGCTAAACAGATTCTTGTGCGGGAACTGCCCAACCCGCTCCTCGATGCGTTTGACGACGTCCATGCAGGCGGAATAGGTCTGGGCGTGGATCATCGTAAAGAGCGGATACGGCCAGCTCGGATAGACCGGGCGCCGGTAACAGTGGCTCACTTCGCGAAAGAGCGCCATCTGCTCCCCGACCGCGTCGACCTGCTCCTGCGGCACCTGCCAGACCACCATCGCGTTGGCGAGAAAGCCGGCGTTGCGATGATGCAGGATGGCGGCGAAGCGGCGCATGTAGCCCAGGTGCTCCATCTTCTTCGCCCAGGCAGACAGCTCCTCTTCCGTGGCCTCGGCCTGTTCGGCCCACACCGCATAGGGCATCTCGATCATCGGCAAGTCTTCCTGCATGATGCGGATGAACCGGATGTCCTGCTCGGTCAGCGGCGGCTTCGCGGCCATGCGGCGTTTCTCGTCGTAGATCTCTTCCGGGCTCTCCTGCGCCTCCTGCTGGCCGGTCAGGTCGAGCTTGACGCCGATTTTGTAGAGCCGCAGCGTCGGCAGGATGATCGTATCGTCCGCCTTCGCGAGCGTGTGGAGGATGTTGACGACTTGCTCGAGCGAATCGGTGGGGGGTACTGCGACCGTGAACCAGATATTGAACGGGTCGTTGCGCTTGTAGTTGTGCGAAACACCGGGGTGCTGGTTGACCACGTCGGCGGCCTCATCGACGCGCTGCGGATCCACTTTCATCGCCGCGAGCGTGCTCTGATAGCCGAGTGAGCGCGTGTCGAAGATCGCGGAGAGCTGGCGGATCACCTGATTCGCCTTGAGCCGCCCGACGCGCTCCAAACATTCCTGCTCCGAGATGCCCAGCGTTTCACCCAGCGTCTGGAACGGCCGATGATCGACCGGAAAGCGCTTCTGCGCCTCGGTAAGCAGCGTCTTGTCGACGGCGTCAAACGTTTGTGTCGTCGTCGTCATTTGGCGGGCACCAGGCCGAAGTTCTCCGCATAGAGGGCGGCGACACGGCTCAGCTCCTCGGCGCTCAACACTGGCCTGCCGGGAGCCGCGGCATATTCCTCCAGCAGCTGCTCGTTATAGATGTTGGGCAGCACGGAAGCCACGGCGGGCTCGGCGAGCACATACTGGATCGCCGCCTGGGCGAGCGTGCGGCCTGTACCCTCGGTCAAAAAATTCAGCTGCTCGACTTTCTTGAGCCCGTCGACCTGCCAGGCGCGCTTGCGCTCATCGGTCGAGACCCGGTGAAAGCGATGGTCGTTGGGTGAGAAGGTGGTGTCCGGCTTGACGGTACCGTCCAAGAGACCGGAGGCATGCGGCACCCGCACAAGGAAGCTGGTCTGATGGCGACGGCCGGACTCGAACAGCGCCTGACCAAGCATCTGTTCAAGCAGGTTGTAAATGATGTAGACCACGTCTGCGTGCCGATGCTCGATGGCGTAGGCGCCTTCCTCGATCTGCCGCTCGGCAATCGCCGGCCCCAGTGCCGGCCCAAAGGCGCGGATCTTGCCTTCGGCCTTGAGCGTCTCCAGCGTGGCGAAGAGATCATCGCGCTGCATAGCATCGAGGCGGGGGTTGTGTAATTGGTAGAGGTCGACATAATCCGTTTGCAGACGCGAGAGGCTCTGCTCGAGCGCGAAGCGTACGAACTCGGGCCGCCACTCCTGGGGAAGTTCTTCGTGGCCGCGGCGCGATGCGCCGTGGTAGAAGTCGTAGCCGAACTTCGTGCCGATCGTCAGCTGCCGACGTTTGTCTCCCAGCGCCTTGGTGAGGATCGTTTCGCCCAAACCATTCCCGTAGGCATCGGCCGTGTCGAAGAACGTGATCCCGGCATCAAAGGCGCGCTGCAACAGCCGCACGCCGAAGGCCTCATCGGTGATCCCCCACCAGGTCGTGGACACCGTCCAGACTCCGAACCCGACCTCGGAGACTGTGACGTCTGTGGTACCAATGATACGGTTTTTCATCAAGGCAGCTGAAGGCTCGAGGCTGAAGGCTGAAGGCTTTCCTTGAGCCTTGAGCCCTGAGCCTTCAGCAACGAGATGGGATTAATCATACACTTCCGCGGGAATGCCAGTGGCGGATATCAGCCGATCCGCGATCTCCTGGAGCTTGGCTCGAGGAACTTCTTCAATGCCTTCGGCGGCCGTGCCACGGTCGACGGTATAGACGTGCACCAGGCGGGGCTTGATCGAGCCCACCATCTCAATCCACGTCCGGATGTGGCGCTCATCGGTGTTGTCATACGCGCCCTGGATGAACATACTCTGGAGCATGATATCGGGCACGCTGCGCAGCGAGGCGATCATCGCGTCAAAGTCCGCGCGGCCCAGCGGATCGTTGATGCGCCGCCACGTGGCCTCATCCGCGGCGTCGAACTTGAGGTAGCGTTCATCGAGCAAGGCGAGCGCGTGGCGCACGTGGGGACGCGCCAGCTGTGTCGCGTCGCTGAGAATGCCCAGCTTGGCGTTCGGAAAGCACCGGTCGCGCAGCGCGCGCAGCCCCAGCACCAGCTCGACGAGATCCGGGTGCAGCGTCGGCTCGCCATTGCCGGCCAGCGTGATGCAGTCCACCGGCGTGCCTGCCTGCGCATGATGCTCGAACGCCTCGGCGATCTGGGCCAACAGCTCCGGGGCGCGTGTGAGCCGTTCGTCGGAGCCGTTGGGTGCTGTCCAGCCGTACTGGCAGTAGACGCAGTTCGATGAACAGACCTTGTGCGTCAGCGGCAGGACGTTGATGCCCAGCGAGTGGCCCAGGCGCCGCGAACGAATGGGGCCGTACACGACGGAATTCTGGAGAGGAATGATCCCACCACCTGCTCGCGGCAGCGCTCCGCTGCCGGGCCCGGAAACCGGGCCGGCCTTCGGCCAGGGAGCAGGTGGTGGGATGGTCTCAGGCATGATCTCAGTATTGTAGGAGAGGACTCCGTCGACGTCAACTAAGGCTGGGGCTAAGCTGGTGTTTGGGAGGGCGCTTTGACGGCTTGGCGCTTCTTGAAGATGCGCTCGATGCGGATGAGCAGATCCTCGTGGTCGAACGGCTTGACCACGTAATCCTCGACTCCCTCGAGCTCGAAGAGGTCCTTGAGCCGTTCGCGAGCGGTGAGGATGATCACCGGGATCTTACCCCGCCCCACCCGCTTATTCAGCTCGCGCACACAGGAGTAGCCATCCATCACCGGCATGAGGACGTCCAGGATGACCAGATCGGGCGGTTCGGCCACCGCGCGCTCCAACGCCTGCTGGCCGTTGTGCACCATCGTCACCTGGTAGCCGCGCGACTCAAGCCGGATCTTGAGCGCGAGTGCTAGCTGCTCTTCATCATCCGCGACGAGAATCTTCTTGCCGTCAGCCATGGGGCGTCCCTCCCTGGACGGTACTATTCTGCAGCACTTCGCGGATTTTTGCCAGCAGATCCTCGAGTTGAAACGGCTTGGAGATGTAGTGGTACGGCACGCTTTCGATGCCCAACTGCCGGTCCTTGCGCTCCCCCTTCGCGGTGACAATGATCACCGGGATGTCCTTGGTCTCAGGATTCTCTTTTAGCAGGTGGTAGACCTCGTAGCCGTTCATCACCGGCATGAGGACGTCCAGCAGGATGACATCCACCTGCTCCTGCTTGAGCCGTTCCAGCGCCTCCGGACCGTTGGCGGCGACGACGACTTCATACTCTTGGAGCTCCAACGCCTGGCGCATGAACTGCCGGATCTTCGGCTCATCGTCAACGACCAAAATGCGCGTCTTGCCCCGCCCGGCGGCCGGCAGCCGCCGCTCGATCAACTGCAGCAACCCCTCTTCCGTGCTGGCCTCATCAGGATAGGTGGCGGTGGCGGTTGAGAGGGAGACGGCCACCGCCTTGCCGGCTGCGGTGAACGTGTGCCCTGCCGCCGCCTGTCTGATGCGGCTGGTGATGGCGAGCGCACCGGCCGTGTTGACATCCGCCAGGATCACGACCATGTCGCCGCGCTGCCACCGCACCACGACATCGCCGTCACGGCTCCTGACCGTCTGGTTCAGGATCTCTTCCATCTGCTTCAGCAGATGGCTCGACTCCTCGAGCCCATAGCGCGCCTTGAGATCCTGAAAGTTGGCGACTCCCACCACGATGAGGGAGCAACAGCTGTGCTGTCTTTGCGCCTCCTCAAGCCGCGCTTTGAGATAGTCCTGAAACACTTCCTCCACATGATGCTTGGGCAGCGTGAAGAAAAAGGTGCTGCCCTTGCCCGCCGCGCTCTCGACCCAGATCCGCCCTCCGTGCAACTCGACGAGGCGCTTGCTGATCGCCAGCCCCAGCCCGGTGCCTTTGGGCGGGCGCATCGCGCCCTGCTGCGCAAGCTGCTGGAACTTCTCGAACAGCTTCGGCAGATGCTCCGGGGCGATGCCGATGCCCTGGTCGGCCACGCTGAACTGGATCTCGTTGGGTGTCACCTCCACCCGAACCGTGATGCGGCCCGGCCCGGCCGAAAACTTGACGGCGTTGCCCAGCAAGTTCACCAGCACCTGCGCAACCTTGTCGGAGTCCGCAAAGAGGCCCGGCACATCGGGCGCCATAACCGCGTCGACGGTCAGCTGCTTCGCGTCCGCCAGCGGCCGGATGGAGCGCACGACCTCCTCCACCAGCGGATTCACCTCGGCAAACCGTTTATGGAGAATGACGCGGCCGGCCTCCAGCTTGGCCATATCCAGCAGGTCGTCCACGATGCGCCCGAGCCGCTCCACGTTGCCTTTGATGATGGACAGATACTGGCGCTGATCCGCGGTGAGGGGGCCGGAAATCTGGTCCACGAGGATCTCGACGAATTCCTTCATGGTCGCCAGCGGCGTGCGCAGCTCGTGGCTGACCATTGAGAGCAGATCAGACTTCAGTTGGTCGACGCGCTTGAGCTCTTCATTCACGCGGCGCAGCTCGGCATTGCGCTCTTCGAGCAGCCGGGCGTGCTCCCACACCTCCGTCCGAAGCTCCTCCCGCTCGTCCTTGAGATGGCGGCGCTCGAGCCCTTCGCGGATCACCAGCGGAATCGTCGCCAAGTGCCCCATGGACGGCGATTTCACCACGTAATCAGACGCACCCGCCTTCATCGCCTCGACCGCAATCGCTTCATCCCCATGTCCGGTCACAATAATCGACACGGCGGCGGGCTTGAGCGCCTTGATGCGGCGCAGCACCTCGATCCCCTTCACATCAGGCAGCACCATGTCGATGAGGAAGACCTGGTACTCGTGCTCAAGGAGGCGATCCAACCCTGCCCGTCCCGTCCGGCAGACGTCGACGATAAACCCCTCGCGCTCCAGCGCCTCTTTCGTCAGGAGCGCCTGGCCTTCGTCGTCTTCAAACAGCAGCACGGGAATGGGTGCGGTGGTCATCAATCCGGAACCCTCACGATATCGAGAAACAGCCCCAGCGCCTTGATCCGCTCCTGGAACTCCTCGTAGCGGATCGGCTTGACCACATACGTATTGGCGCCCAGCGCGTAGCACCGGTTGACCTCGGCCTGGTCGTCGGTGGACGTCAGCATGATCACCGGAATGGTCCGCAGCTGCGGGTCGGCTTTGACGCGCTCCAGCACGGCATAGCCGTCCACTTTCGGCATCTTGATGTCCAGGAGAATCAGCCCGGGGCGCACCGCCGCGTTGGGCTCGCGATAGTGGCCGCGCCGCGTCAGGTAGTCCAGCGCCTGCTGCCCATCGGACATCTCCACGACATCGTTAATGATGCCCTCGCGTTTGAGGCTCTCGCGAATCAACAACCGGTGTCCGTCATCATCGTCCACCAGCAGAATCGTCACCGATTGCTTCGGAAACGCCATCCCTCACCCCCTGGTCATCGTGGGTAACGTAAAGAAAAAGGTGCTGCCTTGTCCCCGGGCCGATGTCACCCAGATGCGCCCCCCGTGCGAGCGAAGAATCTTTTTGACGTACGCGAGGCCGACACCCTCCCCGGGCGCATCCACGGCGTGCAAGCGAGTGAACATCTGAAAGACGCGCTCCCGGTCTTCCGGCGAAATCCCCACCCCGGTGTCTCGCACGAAACATTCCACGTGGTCCTCGGCCTCGGTCGCCCCGATTTCGATGCACCGGCGCTCGGAAGGGCCCATGTAGTTGATCGCGTTGGAAATGAGGTTGGAGAACACCTGATTGATTTCATTGCGCCGGCAGGGTACCTGGGCTGGCAGCGGATGCCGGATGATCTGAATCGACCGCTCCTTCAGCTGATGGTCGAGCGTAGCCAGGACATCGTCCACAATGGCGTTGAGGTCGTTCGGCGCCAGGGGGTCCGCCTTGCGCCCCACACGAGAGACGGCCAGCAGCGACGACAGGAGCGTATCCATTTTCTCGACGCCCTTGGAGATGAACCCTAACGATTCCGTGAATCGATGATGGACGGCCCCCCGCAGCGCAGCGACATCCTGGCGCACGCCGTTGTCCTGGCTGTGCGCCGCCATGCGGTCGAGTGTTTGGAGCGTCTCCTGCATGACCGGCTCCAACCGTTTGGAGAATCCTTGGATGTTGATCAGCGGCGCGCGCAAGTCGTGGGACACGACGCGCAAGAGGTCTTCCATCTCCTGGTTGACGGCGGTCAGCTCCTGCGTGGAGCGCTCCAGCTTTCTCGTATACTCCTCCAACGTGTGCGTGGACGCTCGCAGCTGCCCCACCATGCGGTTGAAGGCGCGCGCCACTTCGCTGAGCTCATCGTTGGTTGTCACCGGCACGTAGTGGGACAGGTCGCCCTCATCCGCGATGCGATGCGCCGCGCGCGTCAGCTCCGCCAGCGGGATGGTGATGCTGCGGGTGTAATACCGGCCGAACAGCACCACGAGGAACAGGATCTCCAGAATCGCCACCCACGAGAACCGCACGAAATGGCGCAAGGGCGCTGAGAACTCGTCAGGGAACGCCACCGAGACCACCGACCACTCGGGCTCCTGCAGGCGTGTGAGTGCGACGACACGGTGCACAGCCACACGATCGACCCACGAACCGCGGGGTGCCTCGAGCAGACGCTCAAGATCATAGAACCGTTCCTGAGTCAACTGGGTGTATCCGCGCGGATGGGGCGTAAGCAGCCGGCCCTGCGCGTCCGCGACCAGCACATAGCCCTGCGCGCCTAACGCCCCTTTCTGGAGCACGGTCAATTTGTCTTGCGGCTGGATCATCAGCTCCGCCCGGTACACGGCAAGTTGGAGTTTCTCGAGGGTCCGATCCTTCAGCTGCTCCTCCACAATGACCTGACCCAACCGATACGCGGCAGGCAACAGCAAGCACACCGTCGCGAGGATCAAGACGTAGGTGGTCGCCAGAAATTTCGCTGCCAGCGAGATCCGTTGAACCGGACGCGCATGGCGCAGCTGCACGCTGCACCACGCCAAGACCGAGTGCAGGGCGCGGATCGTCCCAAAGTAGCAGAACGCGCCCATCATGCCGCCGACCACCGGAATCGCTGGCAGCGTCTTGGGAATCATCTCGATGAGGGGCTGCTGCGCCTTCCAATGGACCACGCTGGTCCCCAGCAGATAGCCCAGCGTCGCCGCCGCCACCGAACCGAGTGCCACCCAGCCCGGCAGATGGATGGCCCGCTCGTACACCACCAGGCATTGGCGCCGGTCCACCGGAGTGCCCGATGACCACGCCACGAGGGCGCGGTGAATCGGCCGATACCAGATGGAGGGCAGCACGAAGACGCAGAGTCCGCCGATGAGCGGCACCAAGGTCAGATACATGGTGTAGGTCCAGAACCACTGGTGCTCATTCATCAGCCAGGTGAGCCAGCCGTACGTAAACGCCGGGCCATAACCGAAGATGGTCAGGCCAACGGCCCATACCACACGCACCCGACGCAGGATGTGACGTGGCGCAGGCGGCGGCGGCAGATGCGCCGCCTCAGCCAGTGGTTCAGACAGCATGGGTCCGGCTTCAATATCGGTCATAGTGTTTTAAGCAGGATTAACAAGAACTTACAAGTAAGTATACCTGACTTGAGGAAGCGGCAACAATGGCAGGACTAGAGACAAGCGGCCCAGCGGAGGAAACGGCGAATGGCGCGATGGTGCTGGAGGGTAAACCTTACGAACTGCGTCGGGGTGATGTCGTCCGCGTGCAACAGGCGTCCGGCGGAGTCTTGGATCCCGTAGGTCTCAAGGCGCCAGCGCAAGAGCGGGGAACGCCAAGGGGCGAGAAGGTGCGGCCAACTCAAGCGCATAATGACCCCGACCATACGCAACCACATCATAGCGCGATGTTGGAAGTTAGATGCTGGAAGTTGGATATTTCTAACTTCTAATTTCCAACTTCCACCATCGCATGCGTTGTCTCGTCACAGTCCACGGGCGGCGGACAGCGCAGCGTCGTAGTTGGGATGCGACGTCACTTCAGGGACGTACTCAACGTAGCGCACCGTGCCGCCTTTATCGACCAGGAAAATGGCGCGGGTCAGCAGGCGCAGCTCTTTGATGAGCGTTCCGTAGGCTCTGCCGAACGAGGCGTCCTTGTGGTCAGAGACCACCGTCACCTTGTCGATGCCGGCCGCGCCGCACCAGCGCTTTTGCGAAAACGGCAGGTCCATGCTGACGGTCAGGATGCTGATGTTAGGCAGCGTCGCCGCCTCCTGGTTGAACCGGCGGGTCTGCGCGTCGCAGACCGGGGTGTCCAGCGAAGGCACGACGCTGATGAGGAGCGTCTTGCCGGCAAACGCGCTCAACGACACCGGAGAGAGATCTTGTCCGAGCACTTGGAAATCCGGCGCCTGTGACTCCGTCTTGACCTCAGGGCCGATCAGTGTCAGCGGATTGCCCTTAAATGTCACGACACCTGGGCGCTCTTGTGTGGATGACGACGCTGTAGCAACGGCCATGGAAAACCTCCTTCAGTTGGTTGGAGTGCTCCGTGAGAGGCTCTCATCGTACCGGAAAGCTTCTTGACCGTCAACACCGTCCGACGGTAAAGTGGGCTGATGCCCATTCCTTTGTTGCTCCATGGCAAACACGCCGCGCCGGGAGCGGTCATCTACCAGCCGTTCGGCCCCTGGATCGTTCCCTGGCGCTTCGGGGCGCTGGAGACGGAGTATGACACGCTGCACACACGCGCCGGCCTCATTGACTACTCGATCTACGCGCTCATCGAGGTCACAGGCGCAGACCGGATCAGCTTCCTTCACAACCTGCTGACCAGCGACATGAAGCGGCTCGCACCCGGCACGGGATGCCGCACGGCGCTGCTCACCCCGAACGCGAAACTCATCGCCGAGTGTCTGGTGCTGGTAGATGCCGCCTCTCTGTGGCTCCTGTGTGATGTGACACGAGTGGTGACAGTCGCGCAGACCTTGGAACGCTACCTCTTTTCCGAACAGGTCACACTGATCAACCACGAACGCCGATGGGCGGCGCTCGCGCTTCAGGGACCCCAGACGTTCGCACTGCTGACCCGGTTGCTTGGCGCACCGATCCATGCGACGAGTCTCGTCGACCACGCGACGCACACGTGGCAGGGGCTGCCGGTACGCATCGTCCATTTTAGCCTGACCGATGAGCCGGGGGTGCTCTGCCTGGTAGAGGCCCAGCGAGCGCACGAACTGTGGGAGCGGCTGCTCCGCGACGGCCAGCCTCACGGCCTCGCTCTGGTTGGATGGGAAGCGCTCAACGGCGCCCGAATCGAGGCGGGCATCCCGTGGTCCGGCATCGACATGGATGAATCACACCTGCTGCCCGAGACAGGGCTCCAGACCGTGCTCGCCAGCGACACCAAAGGATGTTACGTCGGTCAAGAAATCGTCGCCCGGATGCAGACGTACGGATCGGCGAACAAGCGGCTGATGGGCCTGCTGATCGAAGGCGACATGGTCCCTGAGGCCGGCGACGCCATCGCCTCAGCAGGCGGAGAAGAATTGGGGCGCGTGACGAGCGGGTGCCGCTCTCGTGCGCTCAAGCGGCCGATCGCGATGGGCTATCTGAAGCGAGGAGCGTATGAACCTGGAACCGTGGTGTGGATCAAGCGTGGAAACCAACGCTTACTTGCCACTGTCGAAAAGCTTGGGAACAACGTACAATTCAAAAGGCAAAAGTAAAAAGTCAAAACCACAATTCAAAAGTCAAAACTATTCGGTCCCTGAGACACTTTTGAATTTTGCCTTGTAGTTTTGACTTTTGCCTTTTACCTTTTGCCTTACGGCGGCTACTCGGTCCAGTGGCGGATGAATTCCTGCAGATGGGTCAGCGTTGAGAGATTCGGCATACGGTCAAGGAACACCTTGCCGGCGAGATGGTCGCACTCGTGCTGGATGACGCGCGCAAAAAACCCGTGGGCGTGGAACTTCACCTTGTCGCCTTTGCGATTGTACGCCTCCACATCCAGCGACTCGGCGCGCGGCACCTTGCCGCGGAACTCGTTGACGCTCAAGCACCCCTCCCAATCCTCCATGTGCCGTTTTGACGGGTTTAGGAGTTTCGGGTTGATGAGCACCGTCAGCGGAATCGGCCCTTCCCCCGGATAGCGACGGTTCTCCTGCACCTCAATCACCGCGACCTGCTTCGAGACGTGGACCTGGGGTGCGGCGAGTCCCACCCCGTCATACTCGCGCATCGTCTCGATCATGTCGTCGATGAACTGCTGGATCTTCGACGACGTGATCGCCTCCTTCGGCACCGCCTCCGCGGGCGTGCGGATGACCGGATGCCCCAAGCGCGCCACCTTGAGTATCGCCATCTCTAAAAAATGGGGACGCTCCCCTTTTTCATGACGAACCCGATTGCCTCAGAATGAGTTGCGAAAAAGGTACACGTCCCCATTTTTTCAGCCGGAGACGAGGGGGTTGGAGGTGGGACCACGCTTGGTCAGGGACTCGTACTCGGGGTGGCGCTTCAGGTAGCCCTCTGAGATGTACGAACAGGACGGCACGACTGTCAGGCTGTTCGCGTTCGCGTACTCAAACGCCGCCTTGCACAGCTTCTCGGCGATCCCGCGGCCGCGGAACACCTCTGGCACGTACGTGTGGTACAGGTCGAGCTCCTTCCCGCTCACGCGGTACATCAGGCAGGCTTCGTATCCCTGGAGCTTGACGCAAAACCGCTGCGCGGCAGGGTCGTGCTTCACATCGACTGGTTGCGTCATGGTAACGCCATTATAAGGCAAAAGGCAAAAGGAAAAAGGCAAAAGTACAATTCAAAATTCAAAATTTTGAATTTTGCCTTGTAATTATCCCTTTTGCCTTTTTCCTTTTACCTTTATCATACACACGATGGATCCCGTCGGATTGCTACTCAATCGCATCGAAGAGACGCTGCCCGCTGATCGCGCCCAGCTGCGCCGGCTCAAGATGGCCGTCGCCTCCCAGACGCGCGGCTCGCTGCTGCGTAACGACGCGCTGCTGGCGCGCTACCGGACCGAGGTCGCCGCCGGATCGCGCGTGCCCAATCAGACGGTGGAGCGTATTCTCACACTCAACAGCATCCGTTCGGAGTCGGGCATCGCCACGGTGACCGTCATCACCGAACCCTACGCTTGCCCCGGCCGCTGCATCTACTGTCCCACCGAAGCGCGGGCGCCGAAGAGCTACCTTACGAACGAGCCGGCGGTCATGCGCGCGCTGCGCAACGACTACGACCCGTACCGGCAAGTCAGGAGCCGCCTGGAAGCGCTCGAGGAGACCGGCCACCCGACGGATAAGATCGAGCTCATTATTAAGGGTGGGACGTGGTCATTTTATCCTGACGCCTACCAGAGAGAATTCATTCAAAGATGCTTCGAGGCTGCAAATGACTTCGCTGAAGGCTCAAGGCTGAAGGCCGGAAGCGACCAGCTCCAGCTTCCAGCCTCCAGCCTCCAGCCTCCAGCCCGCACTGAGCCTTCAGCCCTTTACGAGGCGCAGCAGACCAATGAGACCGCGGCGCACCGGATGATCGGCATCACCATCGAGACGCGGCCGGATTACATCGACGATGCCGAGATCCTGCGGCTGCGCGAGCTGGGCGTCACCCGCGTCGAGCTGGGGGTGCAAAGCCTCGACGAATCCGTCCTGCGACTAATCGTCAGAGATCATGGGACGGCCGAAATCCGCGACGCGACCCAGCAGCTCAAGGACGCCGGGTTCAAGGTCGCGTATCACCTCATGCCCAACCTGCCGGGTGCGACACCGGAGAGCGACCTGGCCAGCGCCCGCGCTCTCTTTGAGAATTCTGACTATCAGCCGGATGCGCTCAAGCTCTATCCCTGTGTCGTCATCGAAACCGCCGAACTCTACCAATGGTGGCGCGAGGGGCACTATGTCCCCTATGATGACGAGACGCTCCTCGAGCTGCTCATCCGGATCAAGCAGCTGATCCCACCGTATGTGCGCATCGAGCGCGTCATCCGCGACATCCCCTCCACGTCGATTCGCGCAGGCTCCAAGGTGACGAACCTGCGCGAAACCGTCCATCAGCGCATGCGCGCGCGGGGCCTGCGCTGTCGGTGCATCCGATGCCGGCAGGTTCGAGGCGAGACCGATGGCCCGTTCACGCTCACCCGCCGCAGTTACCATGCTTCCGCGGGAACGGAGGTGTTCCTGAGTTTCGAGGACCGCCGCACAGATCAACTAGCCTCACTGCTGCGACTGCGCCTGCCTTCCACAGCAGCGCAGCGGCTGCCTGTCTTAGACGGTGCAGCGCTCATCCGGGAACTGCACACGTACGGCCCACATCTGCCGCTACATGGACGGGAGAACGGAGCCGCCCAGCATCGGGGGTTCGGGCGGCAGCTCGTGCAAGAAGCTGAACGAATCGCGAGAGAGGAATGTGGGGTCAAGCGCCTTGCCGTCATCGCCGGGGTGGGGGCTCGTGAGTACTACCGTCGGCTCGGCTATCACTTGCAAGACACGTACATGCTGAAAGACTTCTAGCCCCACCGATTTCGCCGATTACAAAAAACGATTCCGCCGATTGACCCTTATCGGCGGAATCGCTTGTAAAATCGGAGCAATCGGTGTTGTTAGTTCACGAGCTTGTTGCCGGGCCGCTTGGGCGGGTCGTTCTTGGGCCGTTCCGGCGCGGGCGGGTTGTTCTTAAACTGCGGAGTGAGCTCTTTATTGATTTGCGCGTAGGCCTTATCCTCATCTTCCGAAGCCACGATCGCGCCCACCGGACATTCCGGCAGGCACAACCCGCAGTTGATGCACACCTCGGGGTCGATGATCATGAACGCCTGGCCCTTGTAATCGCCGGGATGAATGCATTCGACAGGACACACCGTTGCGCAGACGGCGTAGCGCTCGCCTAGACACTTCTCGACAATCACGTAAGACATACGATCGCCTCCTGTAGGTTCAGATGAAACGCGTACAGTATCCTAACAATCGAATGTCCCGGCGTCAAGAATCACTTGGACTGGTCGGCATCGAGCACGAGGTGCGAATCAGTATCGCGCACCCCGGTGAGCTGGCGGATGGTGGAGAGGAGCACCGCCCACTCTTCGTAGGGTTCCGCGTCCACAAAGGCGATGATGTCATGCTCGCCCGTCACCTGATACGCCATGGTGACTCCGGCGAGCTTCGCCACCGCCGCCTGAACCGCCTTTTCGTGGCCGGGCACCACATCGATCATGATGAACGCTTTTGGCATGGGAACCCTCTCTCTGTGCGTATTGTATAGCAAAAACCTCCTGAAACTCAAGCGTTCACGATTGCAGATGGCCGGGGGGAGGCGTATCCTACAACTATGATGGCGCGTCAACGTGCGGTATCAGATACCATTTTCGATCGTCGAAAATGGTATCTGATACCGCTCCTGACGCTGATATCGCTCCTCATCGTGGTGCTGACCGGGTGCGCGTCATCGAAGTCGCACATGGTCGTCAGCGTGCCGCTGGTGGACCTGCGCGCGCAACCCCATACCACCGCGACACCGAACCTCCATGACCCGCTGCAGGAAACGCAGCTGCTCTACGGCGAGCGCGTGCGTGTCCGCAAGACCCGTGACGGCTGGGCACAGGTGGAAGCGCTCGAGCAATCCGAGTTCAGCCATCACCGCAAGTGGCAGGGATATCCCGGCTGGGTTCCGCAGAGCGCGCTCGTCTCAGAGCAGGCCGCGTGGCCGCCCACCATTGTCGTTACCACACCGTGGGCCGTCCCAACACACGACGCCCATTTGATGCGGCCGTCGCGCTGGCGATTTCCGATGGGAACCTACCTGCGCGCCACCGACATGGCCGGGCAACTCTGGAAAGTGGAGCTGTTAGACGGAAGCGTCGTCTGGCTCTCGTACACCAACGCCAAGTCGCTAGAGGACGTGGACGGTCTGCCGCCCGCGGAAAAACGTGAGTCGATCGTCGCCAGCGCGCAGCGGCTCGTGGGCACGAGATATTTCTGGGGCGGCCGGTCGTCCGCCGCCAACGCGCCGCAGGGGACAGTCGCCGGAGTGGATTGCTCCGGCCTCGTCAACCTGGCCTACCGCACGGTGGGCATGACGATCCCACGGGACGCCCATGAGCAGCATCTTCGCGCGCACCAGGTGGAACGCCTTGAGCCCGCGGATCTCATCTTTTTATCCGACCACCACGATCCCAAGCGAATCGTCCACGTGATGCTCTATGCGGGCGAGGGCGAAGTCATTGAAGGGCCAGGCACCGGACTCGCCGTGCGGCGGATCAGTCTCAAGGAGCGCCTGGGGCAATCAGTGGACGAACTCGCGGCAGGCGACCTCGTCGGCGACCAAACCATTTCCTTTGGCACGTATTTCTAACGCTTCCCCATGTGGCCTTCGGCGGTGCTGATCACAATCGTCGTCGGCATCCTCGCCGCCAGCCACCAGCCTCGACTACAGCGCCTGTTCACCTGGCTGCCGACACCGTTGTGGTGTTACGCGCTGCCGCTCGTCGCCGTGAGTCTCGGGTGGCTGCCATCCGGGCATCCCTCCTATCGCTCCCTCACCAGCGACCTCTTACCGATCGCGCTGGGGATGCTGCTCCTCGGCGTTGACCTGTCCTCGATCGCGCGGGCGGGCGGACGAGCACTGATCGCTGCTGTGGCAGGGGCGGTGGGCGTGATACTTGGAACACCGCTGAGCGCCTGGGTGCTGCACCGCGCGCTGCCTGCTGATGCGTGGAAAGGCGCCGGAACGCTGGCCGGCACATGGACCGGCGGCACGATGAACCTGCTCGCGCTACGGACCCTCCTGGACACACCGGAAACGATGTTCGCGCCGCTGATCGTCGTCGACGCGGTGGTGGCGTATAGCTGGATGGCGCTGCTGGTCGCCGCGTCAGGATACGAGTCGTCGATCAACCGGTGGCTCGGCGCTTCGACACGAGTGGACGCGAGCCCAGACGCGGCCAGTGAGCCGCACGCATCCGGGCCGCATCTGCCCCCGCTGATCCTGTGCCTCGCGCTCACGGGTGCGCTCACGCTGCTGTCGCGCGGGCTGGGGGCACACTTGCCTGTCTCGAACCTGATCAGCTCGCCGGCCGGGTGGACGATCTTCCTGGTGACGACCGCCTCGCTGGGCTGCTCTCTCATGCCCTCGATGCGTCGCATCGGCGCTCATGGCGCAGCACTTGGCTATCCGCTGCTGTATGTGGTGCTGGCGGCGACCGGCGCGCAAGCCAGCCTGGCAGGGCTGCGCTCTGCACCCGCGTGGATCGGCGTAGGAGCGCTCACACTGCTCCTACACGGTGGGCTATTAGTCATCGTTGGACGCATGCTGCGGATTCCACTGGGGTTGCTTGCGACGGCGAGCCAAGCGAATATCGGCGGGATGGTCTCGGCACCCCTGGTCGGCGCGGTGTATCACCGGTCGCTAGCACCTGTGGGGCTGTTGCTGGCCATGGTCGGCAACGCCCTGGGAACCTATCTCGGACTTGTCGCGGCGTCTCTGAGTCGAATGTTCCTCACATGATCCTGCATGAAAATTCAATTGACAGGAAAGGACTGAAAGGCTTAAGGTATGTGCAATTTAGTGACGTGATAGTAAGCAACTCTAAGTCCTGAAAAGAGATGCAAAAAAACATGTTCGCACGGGTCAGCGTGTTCTTGGGAGCGCTGATGCTTGGCATGTGGTTGCCCGCCTCGATGCAAGCCGAGGAACCCTCGACGCAACCACCCCCTGCCGAAGAAACAGAAGAAGCGAAACCTGTATGGATGAAGCCGCTGCCTGTGCCCTTCGATGTGGAACTTGAGCAGCAGATCGTCGAGGTGCAGGACGCCCTGAAGACCATCCACCAGCAGATGGTCCGCCGCAAGGAAGCGCTGAAGAAAATCCACGAGCCGGCTACGAAGACACGCTTGTACGAAGAGCTGGAACAACTGAGGAAAACCCGCGATGAGCTCGAGCGCCTCCTCCACGATCTCGTCGACGAGGCCAAGGCCAGCCAGAAGACCGAAATCGATGAGGCGCTGACGCGCGCCCGGTGGCTGGAGCGCAAGCAGGAATACGAGGCCCAAAAGGAGGAGCTGATCCGTGACCGCCAGGAGTAGTCCGAAGCGGCTCTGCGCTCTCACCGTCGCCGTCACGTTCGTGTTCTTGGGCCCCAGCGTGAGCCTGGCCCAAGAGGCTCCTGAGAAAGAAGCGGCCGAGCGCCCGGAACTGCCTCCCCTCACGGCCCAGATTTCTCCAGAAGAAGCGCTCGCAGCCATCAAGCGACGCGCGCAGAAGATTCTCGCAGCCCGGCGCGCGGCCCGACGATTGAAATTCTCCGGGGAGATCTCGGAAGCGATCGGCTACGAGATCAACCCGGCCAACTCCTCCTCCCATAAAGGAGACACCTACGAGGACACCTCGACGTATCTGACGCTTTCCAAGAAGCTCACATCGACACTCGACTGGTCGAGCAGCTATTCCGGAAACTACATCAAGTATGTCGATTACGGCGATGGAGACTACACGGATCACACCTTCACCGCCTCAAAACTGCGGTGGCAGCCGCGCAAGATGTGGCGCCTCGAAGGGTGGCTCGATGTGGAGTACAACTACTACCCGAAGGCCAAGGACTCGACCTATCGCAATTTCAAGCCCGTGGCCCGCATCCGCCAGAACCTCATGGGCAAGTGGTACCATCAGGTCCAGTACGAATGGTTCGCGCGGGATTACGCCACGAAGAACGCCCGGGACGGCGCCGGCAGCGAAACGCTGAGCAACCGGGTGGATGTTCGCAACCGGCTGCGCTACAAGGTAGGCACGACGATCAAGAAGGCGCTGCTCTCCGTTGAAAACGATCTCTACTGGCATGACTCGAATGACGCCCGAAATGACTTCTATGATTCCGAAGTCTGGAAGATCAACAACTCCATCAGCGGGAACTTGACGAAAAAGATCTACCTCAGCGGCAGCTTCGCGTTTGAGCGCAAGAACTATGCCGAGCGGAAAGTGACTGGGATTAACGCCGAGGCGCGCTACGACGACAAGTACAGCCTCAGCAGCGGCATCAGCTACGATTTCAACGATACCTGGAAGTTCGCCTACGATCTCTCCTTTGACCACCTGGATTCCAACGAGCCCACCGGTGAGTACGACAACACCAAGCACGCCTTCAAGGTCACGGCGAAATTCTAAGTCAGTCCATAGTCGATAGCCGATAGTCCATAGAAAACATAAAAACCCCGGCGCCTCGACAAGAGACGCCGGGGTTTTGTGTGCACCCCTTCAACAGACTGACTCAATGCGGCGTGGGGTGGGCGTGGTCCGCAATGCCGTCAGCGTTCACATCGTAGTGGTATTCGTCAGGAACGATATCGAGATCGTGATCGTGAGTGGCGACAAGGACTTCTCCGCCAGGCGGCGGCTGGAACTGATCGAATTGCTGCTGCTGGAGATTATCGTAGTTCATGTTCTCCGGCGGCGTGAAGTTGTACTCGGCAGCATACTGCTCCATATACTGCTGTTCCATCATCTGGCCATACTCCATGCCAGCCTGATAGGCTTCCATCCCAGCCTGATAGGATTCCATCCCAGTGTGGTAGGCCTCCATGCCCGTCTGGTAGGACTCGAAGCCTCCCTGCATGTACTCCTTGGCCATCTGGAGCTGCTCCGGGGTCATTTGTCCGGCGGCCACCATCTGCTCCATCTGCTCAACGCTCGGCATGCCGCCGGGACCTGGGCCCATCTCATGACCTGGGCCGCCCATCATGCCCTCCATCTCGCCGCCAGACCACATCGCGAACTCTTGACGGGCTCGCTCCACAAACTCAGGCGGCGCGCCTTGCGCGATCATCTCCGATTCCCACTCGCGCATCATGGTCTCGGCGTGCGCGACCATCTCCTGCGACGGCACGTAGCGCTCCCCGCTTTCAAACGCCGCCATCTGCCGCTCGCCTTCTCGCATCATGAGCTCGATCTCGCGGGCCTTCTCCGGGTCGGTGGCGCGCAGCGTTTCCAACCGCTCGCGCATCTGACCCTGCACCTGGGCAAACTGCTCCCGCGCCGCTTCGCGGACCTCGGGTGACACAATGGTGCTGAGATCCACCCCTGCTCGATGCAGCTCGATGACCTCGCGGGTGATGGCGGCCCGCTCGCGCGGATCGAGCACCGTCGCCTCGGCGATGTCACGACAGAGCGTTGCGAGCTCCGGATCGCCGACGACTTCTGGATCGGTCGTCACCAACGCCTCGACCGCGGCATTCAGCATCGGATCCACTGTCTCAAGCTGCGCCCAGGCGATCGGGGCTGCCTGAAACGTCAACCCAACAACTACGAGCGCGGTCTGCGCCGCGCGACCCATCTCTCCTGGTTTCATGCGGATCTTCCTCCCCTCTTAATATCTTCAAGGTTGCGGTGGCGTCTGCTGCTCCGGCGTGAACTGCTCGGGAGCGCCATACTCGTGATACTCTTGCTCCTGTGCCGAAGGCTCGTATTCGTGCGTCGATGCTTCATATTCGTGGGTCGGAGCTTCATAGGTCCGGAATTCGGTTTCGCGTGGCTCCGTGCCGAAATATTCTCGCTCGAAAATCTCGCGGTACGTCTCGGGATGCTCCGTCTCCTGAGACTCAAACACCCGCTCGAGCTGCTCGCGCGCCTCGGGGCTCATGTGCTCAAGCGCTTCGGGCGACATCCGCTCAAAGACGCCTTCCGGCATCTCGCCGCGCTCCCACTCACCCTCGTGGCCCGAGCCCATCTCGCGGGGGTCAATGCCGTATTCGAGTAAAATCCGTTCAGCCTCTTCACGGATGTTGGCGTCCTGGGCCGGATCACCGGTGCCCTTTTCCTGAAAGAGCTTTTCAAGCCGATCACGAGCTTCGGCCGGCAGGTAGTCGCCCGGCCCTTGCTGTCCACCGGTCCCGATCTCAATGGGAGGGCCGATCAACTCCGTACCCGGACGCATGTGGCCGACAGGCTGCGTGGTATCGGATGCGCCTTGGCCTGGGATGATTCGCGCGACTTCGTGACCGCTCTCTGCGCCAAGATCCAGCTGGCCGGTTTCCAAGAGCGCCAACTGCTCCTGCATCAGCTGCTTCAATTCAGGGTCTGTTTCAGCCTCGATCGCGGCGCGAATCTCGTCATAATTCACTTCAGCAGTGGTAGGAGCTTCAGGAAGGTCGCCATCGGCTGCAAACACAACAGGAACTGCAAGGAAGGAACCCACAACCACCGCCATCAACGCCATCGCTCGCTGACCACCCATGCGCCACCTCCCTGAAAACAAGACACCCTCTGCGTGAGCGCAAAGGGATCGCTCCTCACTTACGTGAGGATGCATCCGGTAACTGGCTGCCGTATCCTGCGCCACGCAGGATGTAGGCCCTGTAGCTTTGCGTCCCGCGCTTTCGCGCGGTTTGCCTCCGCCAAACTGCTTGGCGGACCCGCCAACGCTTTGTGGCGGGCTTATCAGATCGAAGCGATTGTCACACTCCGTTCGCTTCTTGGTACAAGCCTACCTGATGCGAATGAGAAACGTCAAGGGGTCAGCCACGTCAAAAAATCTCGGGGGGCCAGGATGTCCTTCGCGCGCAAGATGCCATCCGGACCCCGACGGAGCGTGATGTGACCTTGGAGGGCTTCCCAGGCAAGCGCTGCTTCATAGTAGCGTAAGTGTCGATGAGGAAATGTTTCAAAGAAAATGAAGTCTCGACGCAGCCGCTCCTCATTCACGGTGCCGTCCGGTTCAAGGAACCGCTGGACGTGCTCTGTATAATAGCGTTGGAATGGTTGTCGATGCGCCGGCGGCAACGTGACCAAGTACGCCTCAAGCCCGCCGTGGGCTTGGACGACCTCGGCGACGTAGAGGATGTCCCGGCGGTACGCGCGCACTTCATCCTCGACCAACACCCGCACGATATGCTGAAGCTTGGAGGCGTCGACCGGTCGGTGTGCGCTGCCGACGGCACCCCTTCGAGCCGCTGACTCATCGGACACTACCTGCGGCTGCGTGGGGCCGAAGGCTGAGCTTCGAGGTGCGTCCGGAGTGCGCGCCAGGAGGCGGCGGGTCTCGCGGGCCCACTTGAGGTGCTCCAGCTCATGCAGGATGACCGCGCGCTGAATCACCGCAGGGATCGAGAGGAGTGCTCGGGCGTTGACCCCGACGTCCTCGAGCACGCCATCCCGGGAAAACTTGAGGAGCATCCAGACGTTGGTGCGCTCATCAGCGAGTCGAGCGCGCTCAGTGTACACCGCGAGGAGCTGTTCCATCGCAGCGCGGTCGGCAGGATCGGAAAGCCCAGCGGCCGTCGCATGGAAGAGGCGAGCAACGTCCGCCAACGGCTCCTCTGAAGAGAACGCTGGGACAGCCCCCGGACCCGCCATCAGCAAGACGGCGGCAAGCAGGTTGACGCTGAGATGGAGCACGGATCGCTGCATGGAGCGACAAAATCGCCGGGCTGCCATCTCGGCAGCCCGGCTGCCCTGCTCCCCGCAGGATCCGTGGCTTTGCCCCTTAGTCCCGAGCATCTGCTCGGTCCCTCGGGATCCCTCTGCCTCCCCGCTATCGCGGGGCGAGGGACGACCCTCGATTACTCGAGGTGTGCCTTTTTCGAGATCACAACACTGTTTTTCAAGGACTACCCAAAAGTATGCCTGAGGAGGGAACCGAACGTCAATGCTGGTCGAGTGGAATCACAGTGAGCGAAAGACCGCGACGACTCTCCCGAGAATCGTCAGCGGCTGCTGTTTGGTGACCAGGATCGGCCCCATGCTGGGATGCTCGGCCTGCAGCCGAATCTGGTCGCCCTGCCGGTAGAACCGCTTGACGGTCGCCTCATCCCCAAGCAGTGCCACCACAATTTCGCCTTCTTCCACCGTCGGCTGCTGGCGCACAATCACGTAGTCGCCCTCGAGGATGCCGGCGTTGATCATGCTGTCGCCCTTAACCTTCAGCGCGAAATGCGCCGGGGCGTCTGCGTTGGAGGCGTTGACGCCGATCCAGCTGCCGTCCACCACGACATGGCCTTCCACCTGTTCCTGGGCCAAAATGGGCTCGCCGGCACGGATGCGCCCGACCACCGGCACACGGATCGCCTGCTGGAATGGCGCCACCAAATCCACCAGCCGGATGCTTCGGGCCCGCGGCTCGCGCTTGAGAAAACCCTTTTTGGCAATCGCATCCAGGTGCGTGGTCACCCCGCGCAGACTCTTAATGCCGAGCAGCTTGCCGAGCTCGCGGATCGTCGGCGGGTATCCGCGCTCCTGAATCCACGCGCGGATCGTCTCGATGACGGTGTGCTGTCGTTTGGTGAGCTGTTTCGCCATTTGATCGATTACGCAGATTTTCAAAAGCGATTTCGCCGATTGCTCCGTGTCACCCCAATCGGCGACATCGGTCTAAAATCTGCGAAATCACCGGTTGCCCTTCACACAAGAAGCATACTAGACATTCGTCTGGAGATCAAGACGAGAACGCTCCGGCCCTGACACCTGGCGCAACGCGTCGAGGGTCGCCTGGAGTTCGCGTTTGATGGCGGCCATCTGCTCATCGGTGAGCGGAGCGTCGAACAACTTCTCAACGATCAACAGGGCCTGGCGCAGCGAGGCGACTCCTTCAAGGAGCTGACGCGAGGCGAGGTGGCGTCGACTCTCTTGAAACGACAGCTCGCTGATTCGAAACGCAGTGGCGAGATCATCCGGAGCGTGGTGTAAGCCGTTGAGGTACGCGTTCAACGCCTCAGAGGGCTTGCGGGCTTCCTCGAACCCCCGGCCTAAGCGGCGCCAGTACTCCAACCCGACGCGCGGCTCGGCGAACCGCAAGTCATGGTCCGGAATGAACTGCACGCCCCACATCCGCACAATCGGATAGCTGTAGACGTGGAGCTGCAGCTGCCGAGGCGAGCCGTTGCGAAACACGATCACCGTGGCGGAAAGCATCTTGCCTTGCATCGCCGTTGACAGCGAAGAGAACGCATCAATGGAACGGACCTCACGGCCATCAACGCTCACGATCACATCCTCAGGCCGCAGATCGGCGAGTGCTGCCTGGGACGCCGCCTCGACGCTGACAACCCGCACGCCGAGCGGGCTATCCGCGACGACCACGCCGCGAAAGAGTGACGGCAGCTGCGCCGCCTGACAAGTGACAGGTGACAAGTGACAGGTGACAAGTGAAAGCAAAAGCAAGATAGAGCCGATACGCGGGAAGAACAGCTCGTTGCTCTTTTGGGTTGTCCAGCCGTTGCTTGTCGCTTGTCGCTTGTCGCTTGTCACCGTCATCAGTTTCTCACCGCTACAGCATCGAGCTGCCGCGCAGTGCAACCTCCACAAGGAGCAGCACGATCACGAGCGGCAGCCACCAGTGGAAGATCGGCTGCGTCGTCGTCGAGCGGGTGGTCAGCGGCAGCAGACTGCGATCCGGCGCCTCATAGACGCCCGAGGTGGACCGCGCGATCTGACGCAGCACACTCTCGCGCGGCGGCTGGCCCGGAATCTCTTCCAGGGTGGGCGGCGTGCCGATTTGCACCCACCGTTTCACGAACACCGGCGCCGAATCCTGACGCGACGCGAGAACCAGCTGATACCACCCGCTGGGAATTTGCTCAAGCGAGGCGCTCCAGCGAAACGGGCCGGTCTGGATCAGCGAGAGCGGCGTCGCACTCTCCTGCTGCGCGCTGATGAGCTCGGCCGTCGGCTCGCGCAACGCGCCCTCGAGGATCAGCTGCGCCGCGCCGCGGCTCTCATCCATCCACACAAACACCTCTTCCGCCAGCCGAGGCCGCATCGCCCAGCGCACGATCTGCGCCCACGTCCCCTCAAAGCCCGGCCATCGGATCCACGCCGGAGACCAGCGCGAGTCCGCGTCAGAGGTGAACGAGACGACGCGGCCGGTACCCACCGTCCATCGGGCGACCAGTGGATCTTCCCCGGCACCCCCGTCGACGGTCAGATCCACGTCGGCACCCGGTTTGGCGGTCGTGGTCAGGTAGCCGCGCAGCGACGGCCAATCGGTGATCTCCGTGAACCACGGCGTCGTCGGCGCGCGCTTGGGTTGAAAGAGTCCCTCGGTGAACGGCAACCGCCCCAGCTCCTGCTTCGTATCCCGGGCCACCAGCTGCGGCAGCTCATCCAGGTCGCGCAGCTGATAGAACGAGCCGCCCGTCGAGAGCGACAGCCATCGCAGAAAGTCGGTGTTCACAAACACCGCACCGATGCCGATGGTGCTGATACTGATCCCGGAGAGCTTGCAGGACTCCACGAACGCCTTGTAGGCCTTCTCCTCAAACGGCGTGTTGCCGTCGGATAACAGGATGATGTGTTTGAGGGTCGCCCCGGTCAGGTCCAGCCGATCCCTGGCGGCGAGGAGTGCCGGCAGCACGTCGGTGCCTCCGCTGGAGCGCAGCTTCACGAGTTTCTCGACCACTCCCGCCCCCACCTGTCCCGCCTGCTGGACCTCGACCACCACATACGGTTTGGTGTCAAACGCGAGCACCCCGACGAGATCTTCAGGCGAGAGCTGCTTGATGAGCTCCACCGCCGCCCGCTTCGTCGCCGCAATCCGGGGACCAAGCATCGACGCTGAGCGGTCGATCAGCATCATCATGCACACGCGCCGCTTCGCTTCCTGCAGCCCCTTGGGCTCAAACCGCACCGGCAGCAATTCATCGAGCGGCACTGGAGTTTGGATTTCCTCAGCCAGGTCTCCCCCGAGCCCGACCATCACCAGCCCTCCGCCGCCGTGCTCGAGGTAGGTCCGCAGCACTCCCACCTGGACCGTCGACAGCGCGGATTTCGGAATATTAAAGAGCACCACGGCATCATGATCCAACAGCTGGCGAGCGACGGACTGCGGCTCTCCCGGCAGCTCAGACGGGCGGATCACCGACACCTCCATCGCCCGGCGCTTCAGCGCCGTCACCAAGGTCGGCAACGCGGCGAGCTGCTCCGTCACGAAGAGCACCTGCGGCGGCCCTTCCACCTCGGCGTACGCCGGGCGATGCTCCCGCAACCCCTCATCCGGAATGGCGAGCTCGACATCCAGCGCCATGGTGCCACGGCGCAGCGACGGCACGCTCAGCGTCACAACCTGCCAACCCGGGCGGATCGCCGTGCGCTCGCGCGTGATGGGAACGCCCTCCAATGCGATCGTCACCTGGCCCCGCGTCGTCTGGCTTGCGCCATTGAACACCACCAGCTGCACCGCCACCGGCGAGCCCCGCTGCACCACCGGCGAGACCACGAGCTCCTCCCAGACCGTCTTCACCTTCCCCGTCATCGGCGGCGACACGGGAAACACCTCAAGGCCGAGCCGCCGCGCGTACGCCAGCACACCTCCCACGTTGCCCTGCGTCTCCCGCCCATCGCTGAGCAACACCACTCCGCCCCGATGGCCTTGGGGGACGAGCGACAATGCGGAGAGCACCGCAGACTCAAGGTTCGTGCGGCTCCGGTTGACTTCGGTGGCGTCCAAACGCCGGAGGATCGCGTCGGGATCGGTGAGCGGTTCGCGGCCCAACGGCACCGCCACGTTCGCGTCCGCGCCAAACGCCATGATGGCGCGCTCCAGACGCGGGGGGCGCACCGCCTCCAGCGACGCGATCCGCCGCGCCATCCATGCCTGCTGCGCGTCGTCGATGCTCAGGGATCGATCCACGAGATAGATGAGGTGCCGCGGCACCTCAGCAACGCGCCGCTGGGACGGTCCCCACAGCGCGAACATGACCAGGACCACAGACGCCGCGCGGCACGCGGTCACGATCCAGCGCCGGACGCCGCTGAGCGGCACGTATCGGCCCGCCCAGACGACCGCGGCGACGGCGCCCAACGTGAGAAGCATGTGAAACCAACTCATCGGATTCCCGCAGATGCCTTGGCTCGATACCACCACCATTCAAGCAGCAACAACACCGCCAGCGCCCAGAGGCACAGCGGAACCAGAGGATGCGTGGCCCGCGAGGCGTGGGCCGCCGATGCGTCCGCCGTCGCTGGCGGGCTGAGGCGCCACGTCGAGGGCCGCTCCAGCGTATCGGATTCCAACGGGTCGAAAAAGTTGACCGCCACCTGCGCCTCGACGCTGCCCTGCGTCACGCGGTAGAGACCGGCCTGCGTGGTCCAATCGTAGCGGACCCAGCCGCCCTCGGCCTCGACGGATTCCACCGACCCATCGGGACGCCGAACCCTGACCGCCCCGCCCGCCATGCCGCTGATCGAGAGCGGTTGACCCGTCATCGTCACCTGGCTGCCGCCTAGCAGCCACCGCACGCTGTTGAAAAACGCGAGCACAGCCGGCGTGGACTCCTCGCTGCCGGCCGGATCAAACCACATCGTCACCCAGGGACGCCCCTCGCGCTCATCCACCGCCACCACGGGCACCTTGCGTCCCTGCACCAATGCCCAGATGACCGGTGTCCCCGACACCGCGTGCGCTGACGAAGCGTTGAGGGACGCCGCCACCGCTTGGACCGGCGCGAGATACGCGCTGATCGGATGGTCTGCGGCCGGGATCCAATAGCTGAGTCGCGTGGTGGAACCGGCGGCGGTCGCGGACGGAGGAGGAGGCGCAAAGAGCAGCACCGCAGCCGCCGCGGAGTCAATCCGGGCTTCCTGGTCCGTCACCAGCAGATAAGGGCGTTGGCTCGTCGGCGCCTCCGCGCTCCACTGCAGCGCTTGGCACGCATCCAGCCAATGCGACATCGTGCGCGTGAAGGAGGGTGTGGCGGACTGCACCACGATCGGCATGGCCTCGCCGGTGGGAAGCGGTACCCAGGCGCGGTCATCCACCGAGAGCACGTTGTGTGCCGCCCGCAGGCTCACCTCCAGCCATCCATGCGTTTGAGCAGGCAGCGGCAGGACAAACGCCTGACGGGTGCTTGGCTCAAGCGTCTTGCGCGCCTCATGGAGCGCTTGCCGCCCTTGCTGCACCGTCAGCGTGATCGCCGAGGGCTGATCTGAAAAATTCTGGACCGTCGCGGTGACCGCCGCTTCCGACGGCGCGCACAGGGTCCCCCGCGCATCCAGTCCGACGATCGCCGCATTGGGCAGCGGCACGCCGACCGGCATCCACCGGACGCGCTCCGTGACCAGATCAGACGGAGCCGCTTCATCGGTAGTCACCCAGATTTCATCAGGCTCGCTCCCCAGGAGCGCTCGACCTAGTCGGGCGGTCGTCGCAAGGTTGCCGCCCAGATGCGCGACTCGAACATCCTGCACCGCCTGGCGTAGTGCCAGCGCATCGCTGGTGGGGTTCGGCGTCAGCGCCGTGACGGGTGCTGTCGCCATGAGCAGCACCTGATCGGTGGGCGCTTTGCGCCCAAGCTGTGTCAATAGCGCACGCTTCGCGCGCCCAAACGCGCTCGCGCCTCGCTGGCGCGCGTCCATGCTCGCGGAGGTATCCAGAATGGCTAGGATGCGTTTGGCGCGCGGCGGCACGATCACCGGCTGCGCCATCGCCAACGCCACGCTGATGAGCGCGGCGAGCTGGAGCCAAAACAGGATGTTGATGACCAGGCGGGTGCGGCTGCGCGGATGCCGCTTGAGCAGGTGCTCAAACGGGACGAGGCTGGAGACGCGGACTCGCCGCTGCGTCGCGCTCAAGCGCCACAGCCACAGGAGCACCGGGATGCTCCCGAGCCAGACCAGCCCCCAGGGAGTGAGAAGGGACATCGCTCAGTGGCTCGATCTATTCGAGGAAGCCGCGAGCGGGGAGCGTCTTCGTCATGAATGCGTCGAGGGGGTCATCGAGCCGGTGCTGGGCGAACGGAATGCCGTGGCGCTTGCAAAACCGCACGAGCTGCTCGTTGTGCTCGGCGACGGCGCGCTCGAGCTCCGCCGGGCTGTACCCGAGCTGATGCGTGTGTCCGGTTTCGACATCCACCAGGACGCCGGACCGAAAGAGCCTGGCCGGATGGAGTTCCTCGGCGCTGAGCACCTGGATCACTTTGATCTCGAGGTTGCGCACCATCAAGACATGCAGCGCGCGGAAGAACTCTGCCGGGTGGCACATCCCGTCGGTGATCAGGATGGCCTGGCCCCCGTGGACGCGCAGCGCATGAACCGCGCGGCGCATCCACTCATCGAGGACCACCTGCCCGCCCAGCCGCGCCGACTCGGCGGACGACGCCATGCGCCGCAGATCGCCGCGCTGATGAAACCACGGCGAGGCCATCAGGCGGCCTGCCCCCCCACCAAACGCTTTGGTGGGGGGGCCGTCTCCGACCCAGCTCAGCCGCACATGGTGGCCGTCGCTGAGGCTGATGTAGCCGAGGCTGATCGCCAATCGCCGAGCACGCTCAAACTTCTCCGGGGTCGGCAGCCCCATCGAGGCGGTCGCATCCACGATCAGCTCGACGGAGAGCTCGATTTCCTCTTTATACGTTTTGACGTAAAGTCGATCGAGGCGGGCGTAGAGGTTCCAGTCGATCGCGCGGATGTCATCGCCGGGGTAGTAGGGAGCGTAGTCGGCGAACTCGATGGAGGAGCCGCGCCGGTTCACCACGAAGCGGCCGCCGATTCGACTACCCGCGCGCACCCAGCGCACCGACAGCTCCAGCGCTTCCAGGCGGCGGATGAACTCCGGGGTCAACCACGTCATTGCTGGCATCAGAACCGCTCACGGCTCAAGGCTCACGGCTCAAGGCTGAAGGCTCGAAGGTTGCATCAGTCGGTGCGCCCAGCCTTGAGCCTAGAGCCTAGAGCCTTGAGCAGTCTTGCGGAGAGGTGCGGTGAGTTCGGTGAGAATGTCCACGGCGGTGCGCTTGTCCGCTTCCGCCTCGAAGGAGAGCACGACGCGATGGTTGAGCGCCGGCAGCACGGCGCGATCCACGTCCTCGAAGCTGACGTTGACCCGCCCGTCGATCAGCGCGAGGACCTTGGCCCCCAGCAGAATCGCTTGGGCCCCGCGGGGCGAGGCGCCATAGCGCAAGAACCGCGTCGCGGGATGGTCGGCCCCATCCTCGGTGGGCCGCGTCGCGGTGACCAGCCGTACCACGTACGCTTCAATGGGGGTAGCCACCAGCACCTCGCGCACCACATGGCGCGCGCTCATGATCCACGCGTGGGCCTTGTCAGTGGGCAGGACCTGACGGATCGCGGGATCCTCAGCCGCAGTCGTCTGCCGGACAATCCGCGAAAGCTCCTCGCTTGAGGGATAGTCCACCAGCACCTTGAACAAAAAGCGATCGAGCTGGGCCTCGGGCAGCGGAAATGTCCCTTCCATCTCGATAGGATTCTGTGTGGCGATGACGAAGAAGGGCTCCTCCAATCGAAACGTCGTGCCGGACACCGTCACCTGATGCTCCGCCATGGCCTCCAACAGCGCGGACTGCGTCTTGGGCGTCGCGCGGTTGATCTCATCCGCCAGGAGGATGTGCGTGAAGACCGGGCCCTTTGAGAACTCGAAGGCTTTATGTCCGCCGCGATCCACCACCATCTGCGTGCCGAGAATATCCGCCGGCATGAGATCCGGCGTGCATTGAATGCGTTTAAACGACAACCCCAACGTCTGGGCGAACGATTTCGCCAGCAGCGTCTTGCCTAACCCCGGCACGCCCTCGAGCAGCACGTGGCCATCGGCAAAAAACGCCACGAGCAGGCGCTCGATCACCTCGACCTGGCCGACGATCACGCGGCCCAGCTCCTCCTTCAGCGCGGCAACGGTCTTACGAAACTCATCCGGATGCATCGGGGTCTGGCTCATGGGGTGGCGGCCTCGCTTGGTGAATCGCTCCGGTTGCGTAACTGGTCAAACACGCTGCGGTATTCCGGGGGAATCGGCTGGCGTTCCGTCGGCCGCTCTTCCAGCGGCACATCGGAGAGCTGGGCGTCTTGCGCCTCGGCTTGCGGGGCGGCGTGTCCTACCTCTTGCGATGGCTGACCCGCGCCGCCGCCGGACCGTGGCTGTTTGGTTTCGCCCGTGTCCGTATGTAATTGCATGGGAAGCTTGCGCTGCGCCGACGGCAGTTGATCATGCTCAGCGGAGCCACCGTAGAGATCCGGATCGGTGCTGGTGCCGGCCTGGGGCTGCTCGACTCCCTGCGCAGACGCCAACTGCTCCTGCAGCTGCTTCAGCTCTCCCGATACCTCTTTGAGCAGCTCTTGAATCTGCGCTTTCAACATCTCCTGGTTCCCGGGACTCATCGATCCTCCAGCACCCGCTCCCTGCTGGCTCTGGCCTGTGGTCCGCTGCGCGGACGCTTGCTGCTGCCCCTCACCAGCCTGTTGTGACTGTGCGCTCCCTTGGCTGGCACCCCCCTGTTGCCCTGACGCCTGTTGAGCCGAGCTTCCTGACTTTTGGCCCGCTTGCGCAGACGATTGACCTCGTTGTGCGCTCTGGCGGGCAGCGTCAGCATCACGCTGCTGGCTCCCACTCGCACCCGATGGCTCTGGGGATGACGACGACTGCCGCGCATCGGCTTGCTGCGATCCCTGCGATCCGTTGTGGGGTTGTTGCTCACCAGCACCACTGGAGTGCGGTGATGTGCCGGAACGGCCCTGGGATTGTTCCCGCGCCCCTTGCCCCTCGCCCCCTACCCCTTGCTGAGAACCACCTCCGTCCTGTTGTTGATCGGAAGACTGCCCTTGCCCTGCGGATGGCGACGTCGAGGAGTTCTGCTGAGCGCTTGAGGACTGGTCCTGTTGCTCCTGAGACTGAGGCTGTGGCTGCGGCTCAGGCGGCGTCGGCACCGGAGGCTGGGGCGGAGGGATCGTGGGCGCAGGCCATTGCGCGAGGCGCATCAGCGGCGGGGCACCAGGCCACAGGAGCAATAACAGCACCATGACAGCCAGCACCGCGCTCGCGCGATCCCATGGTCGCGGCAGCCGCACGCGCTGCGTCTGATAGCGCCTGGCCACGTCATCGAGCAATATGGGATAGAGCGCGGGTTTCTCCGGTGTGTGCGCAAATTCGGCCGCGGTTACCAGCCGCTGCTGCAACCCCAATTGTTGATCCAGCCGCCCGACGGTGTCGCGAGCCGAAATCCAGCGTCGTCGCAACTCCCAAGCCAACACACTCGCACCCAGGACGGCCAGCGCGAGTGGCGCGCCCACACTCCAACCCGGATCCACGTGCCGCCCCTGCAACCGCCAGGCCAGCAGCCCGATGAGCCCCGCACCTAGCAGCGCGTGAAGGACCAGCCTCGTTAACAACCGGCTGCGGTAGCGACGCGTCACATGATGAAGCAGTTGCGTGAGCTCTTCCATGAGGATTAAACGGACGTCGACTTACTGGATGTTGCGTACGTCGAAATGGCCGGCGACAAGACGACCGTCGTGCAACGTCTCATCCACCCACACGCGGGTCGGTTCGCCCAGGGGTGCCAAGGCGGGCTCTGAGGAGCTGGCTGACGGGCCCTTCTGCAGCTGGTCGCTCAACTCGGATCGCTCTCGCTTCTCAACCACCTGATCCGCCTTCTTCTGGAATACCATGCCTGCCAGCAGACCGACCAGCGCGCCGAGCGGCGCACCCACCCCAGGAGCGACGGCGGCCCCGGCGATGGTGCCGGCGGTCTGTCCCACCTGCATGGGTGAGACGCCCGCGCAGCCTGTACAAAGCCCCACACTCATCATGATCAGACCGATACGGCGCAACGCCATCGTATGTAGTATGCTACCCCAATGGCAACCCTCTTGACAAGCCGCGTCGAAGCTCATAAAAATAATAGGTTGATTACGCCGATTAAGCTGTAGAACCTAAAATCTGCGAAATCATTTTTTCACACCATGCAGCCAGCGATCGCCATTGCAGAGCTCACGAAGCGCTACGATACGGTCACGGCCCTCTCGCGCATCTCCTTTGAGGTGCAGCCGGGCGAGATCATGGGCTTCCTCGGCCCCAACGGGGCGGGCAAGACCACGGCCTTGCGTATTCTCACCGGTATGCTGGCACCCACGGATGGCTCAGTGCGAATCGACGGGCTGGACGTCACCGAGCGGCCCCTTGACGTGCGCCAGCGCATCGGGTATCTGCCGGAAAACGTCGCGCTGTATCCGGAGCTTCGCGTCCAGGAGTACCTTTCGTACCGCGCGCAGATCAAGGGCATTCCCGGAGCTCAACGGCGCGCGCGCGTCCAGGCAGCACTCGAGCAGTGCGCGGTCGCGGATGTGCGACGACAGCTCATCGGCCGACTCTCGAAAGGGTATCGCCAGCGTGTCGCGTTGGCGGACTGCCTCCTGGCGCAGCCGAAGATCCTCATCCTGGATGAGCCGACGGTGGGGCTGGACCCCCACCAGATCCGCCAGACGCGCGAGCTGATCACCCGCCTGGGCCACAACGCCACCATCCTCCTCTCAACGCATATCCTCCCCGAGGTGGAAATGGTCTGCCATCGTGTGGCGATCATCCATCAGGGGCGCATCGTCGCGGTGGACAGTCCGTCCAACCTGCGGCAGCGCCTGCACGGGGCGCATGTGATCCGCGTGCAACTGTGTGGTGAGACTGGTGCCATTGAATCGGCACTGAAGCAACTGCCCGGTGTCGTACGCGTCAATTTGGCGGGTCAAACGAACGGTTTCGCCACGTTCGACATCGAAGCTGCGGTAGATGCGGACATCCGCGAGGCGATCTTCCGGCTTGCCGTCGAGCGGCAGTGGGCGCTGAGAGAGCTCTCTCAGCTGCAAGCCTCGCTCGAAGACGTGTTTATTCATCTGACAACCAAAGAGCAAGACAACTGATGGACGAATTTTGGATTTTGGATTGCCGATTTTGGATTCCAAAATCCAAAATCCAAAATCCAAAATCGAAAATTTCCTAATGACAAAGCTCTTAGCCTTAACCGTACGCGAGTTGAAGGCGTTCTGGTACTCTCCCATCGCCTACGTCGTCGGGGCGCTGTTCCTCTTCCTCCAAGGTTTCGTGTTCTGGCTGCTCTTGCTCGCGCTCAACGATCCACGCTCAGAAGGCTCGTGGACGATGGCGCAGGTCTTCTTCGGCGGCACCTTCTTCTACTGGTTCTCCACCCTGCTGCTCGCCCCCTTGCTGACGATGCGCACCTTCAGCGAAGAGAAGCGCACCGGCACCATTGAGCTGCTCCTCTCAGCCCCGGTCACCGACACGCAAGTGGTCCTGGCGAAGTTTCTCGGAGCGTGGATCGCGTACATCGCCCTGTGGAGCTTGACCTTCGTGTTCTTCATCATCCTGCGCACGCTCACGCCATTGGACTGGGGCCCCGTCCTGACGGGCTACCTGGGGACGTGGCTGCTCGGCGGCGTGCTGGTGGCCATCGGCGTGCTGGCATCGAGCCTCACGCGCAATCAGGTCATCGCAGCGGTGCTCTCGTTTGTCGTCATTCTGCTGCTCTTCTCCATCGGCATCCTGGATGTGTTCATCCGCGACCCGGAAACCAGCAAGATCATTCAGTACCTGTCGCTCATCGACCACCTCCAGGACTTCGCGAAGGGCATCCTGGATACCCGCCCGCTGCTCTTCTACGCCAGCCTGACGGCGATCTGCGTGTTCCTCACGGGTCGTGTCATCACCAGTCCGCGGTGGAGGACGTAACATGATTTCGCCGATTGTGAATCGATTACGCCGATTGACGCGCAATGAGTCAATCGGCGAAATCGTCTTTGAAAATCGGCGTAATCAATCTATGGGTGTTCGCCATGGCTAAGCTGCGGCGACGCCTGTTCACCTCCCTGAACTTCGCCGTGGTCGTGGCCCTGTTGGGCGTCCTCTTCATTATGGTGAACTGGGTTGCCAGCCGGCGCTACGCACGGTGGGACTTCACGAAGCAGAAACTCAGCGTCCTCTCCGACCAGACGCGCCAGGTCCTCAAAACGCTCACAGAGCCGGTCTCCGTCACCGTGTTCTATCAGCCGAAGCACCGGCTCTACGAGCTGGTGCGCGATGTCCTCAAGGAGTACGAGCGGCTCAGCCCGCAGCTGCAGGTCGAGTACGTGGATCCGGAGCAGGATATCGCGCGGGCCAAACAGCTCGCGCAGCAGTTTGAGATCGACGATCTTAACGTGGTGGTCTTTCAGTCCGGCTCGCGCCACAAGCATCTCTCCGACACCGAACTCGCCGACTACGATTACAGCTCGATGCGCTTCGGCGCCGAGCCGCAGGTCAAGGCCTTCAAAGGCGAGGACGCCTTCACCTCCGTCCTGATCAACCTCACCCAGGCGCAGTCCCCCCTTATCTGGTTCACCACCGGTCATGGGGAGAAATCCGTGGACAGCGTTGAGCCGACAGGGCTGGGAGAACTCAAACGCCACCTCGAGCAGCAGAACATGACGGTGAAGACCGCCACCCTGCTGGAGCAAACAGAGGTCCCCGCAGACGTCACACTCATCGTCATCGCCGGCCCCACGCACCGCTTCACCGAGGCGGAGCTGGCGATGCTGCAGGGCTACCTCGAGCGCGGCGGACGGCTGATGGCACTCCTCGATCCGCTCGAGGACTCGGGGCTGGACAGCGTGCTGGAGCGCTGGGGTGTCACACTTGGCATGGACATCGTCGTGGACCCCGCCAGGCAGCTGCCGTTTGTCTCGGCCGCCAACCTGTTTGTCACCGACTACACGCAGCATCCCATCGTCGAAAAGATGAAGACGCTGATGACGCTGTTCCCCTTGGCGCGCTCGGTGCGCCCCGCCGACCCCCTGCCAGAAGGCCTCACAGTCACGCGGCTCGCGCTAACCTCCGAGGCGGGGTGGGGCGAAACGAACACCGCCGACTCGACGTTTCAATTTGATGAGGGCAGCGACCTCAAAGGGCCGGTGTCCATTGCGGTGGCGGCGCAGCGCAGCCAACCGGTCGAAACCCGGCTCGTGGTCCTGGGGGACTCGGAGTTCGCCATGGACGCCCAGCTGACCCAAATCGGCAATCGCGATTTGTTTTCGGGCGCCATCTACTGGCTGATCGAAGAGGAGCGGCTCATCGGCATCAGTCCTAAGCCGCTGGAATCGATCAAGCTCAGCCTGCCCGCCGACACCATGCGCAACCTGTTCTGGGTGAGTTTCCTCGCCATGCCGCTGTCGATCGGCATGCTCGGCGCCGTCGTATGGTGGCTCCGTAGATCGTAACTCATGTTGTCGCGTTCGCGCGTTTGCGAGTGTGCGCGTTGTCGTAGCAGCATTTCCTTAACGCGCCAACGCGCTAGCGCGCCAACGCGCTAACCTCCCATGCGGTGGAAAACCACGCTTATCCTCCTCACCGCCACGATCGGCATCGGCGCCTACATTTCGCTCTACGAAATCCGTCAGCCCAGCCCTGAGGAACGCGAACATCGCGCAAAGCGGGTTCTCGCCGTTGATCCCTCCACTGTCACAGCGCTGACGCTGGACTTGCCTCAGGCCAAGGTCGCCCTCACCCGGAACGGCGACGTATGGACACTCGCCCCCAAAGGCCTTCGCGCTGACACCGAGCTGATCGACCGGATCATGAGCAGCCTCTCGCCGCTTGAGTCCGAACGCGTGCTGTCACCGTCCTCTGACCATCCTATTGACCCGAAAGCCTACGGGCTTGAGCCGCCGGTCGGCACCCTATCGCTGACCGCCAACGGGATCTCCACCACTCTTTTCTTTGGCGAGACCACCGCCGTGCAGAACAACCGGTATCTCAAAGTCGCCAGCCGGCCCGAGATCTTCGTCATCTCCTCCGAGCTCTTTGAGACCGCCAACGTGCCGACCCAGACGTTCCGCGACCCGATGGTGCTGCGCTTCAACAGCTGGGAGACGAATCAACTGAGCGTCGCGTCTGACCGGACCGCGTTCACCCTCACGCGCGAGGAAAACGCCTGGCGGCTCTCACAACCAATCGCGGATCAGGCTGATCGCGCCCAGGTGACCACGCTGCTGAATACACTCTCCGGCATTCGCATCGCGCGCTTCGTCGAGGATGAGCCGCCGGCGGAACGCCTCGCGGAGTCGGGCCTTGATCAGCCCAAGACACAGCTGACCTTCCAGCAGGCCGGCGTGTCCGCGCCGACCACGCTGCTCTTCGGCAAGCCGTTGCCGGACGACGCCTCACGGCTCTACGCCAAGCGCAGCGATGAGCCGGCACTCTACGCGGTCGCTCAAGCCGACCTTGACCCGCTGTTGGTGGATGTCGCCTCGCTGCGCTCCAAAGCCTGCCTGGAATTTTTCACAAGCGGCGTCGTAAAAGTAGAGCTCGCGGGGGAAGGAGGAGGCGCCTTGACCATCGAGCGCAAGGACGTATCCACCACATCGGGACAGCAGCCAATCGGGGCACCCTGGTACTGGCAAGAGGCCGCGTCAGGTAAGGTCCTTGACACCGGCATGGTGGAGGCGTTCTTGAACAAGCTGGCGGAGCTTCGCCTGGTTGACTTCGTGGAGGATGCGACGACCGATCTGAGCCGCTACGGCCTGGAACCGGCCGCAGGGACGATCAGCGTCTGGACGGTAGGCGGCGAGGAGCCGCAACGCATGCTGGTGGGGGCTGCGATCGAAGGCGCCGAAGAGCGCTATGGCCGTCTGGAGCGGCGTTCTGCGGTCGTGAAACTTCCCGTCTCAGTCAACGATCTACTCAGGACGCCGCTGGACGAATTCATCCCCTCCACTGCACCTGCAGAGTAAAAATGGGGACGTTTACCTTTTCCAGACGGAAAAGGTAAACGTCCCCATTTTTCAACTGCGGGAGAGGATCAGCTTACGGGCGCGGAGCACGCGCTGGATGACAGTCAGCCACACCAGAGCCGTCAGGACGACGAGCGTCCACCAGAACAGATCCCGGCCAAGCGGCTTCCAGGGAACCAGCGCGCTGACCAACAAGCCTGTCAGAAACAGCACGGCGCGCTCCGTCCGCTCCATCAGGTCCGGCCACTCCTGGTTGGCCACCGGCGCCTCCATCGCGGCCCGCGCCTTCGCGTAGCTCACCAGCAGCGCGCCAACCAGCACCATCGATGACAAGACCCAGTAGTCCGTGACCGATGCCACCGCGATGACAATGGCCGCCTCAACGTACCGGTCGGCCATCGCATCCAGGTAGGCGCCGAACTTTGTCACCCGCCCGCTCGCCCGCGCCACCGCCCCGTCCAATGCGTCCAGGCAGGCGACCGCCGTGATGGCGAGACAGAAGGGGATCACGGCGCGCGTCCGTACGAATGCCAGGCACACGAGAGTCACCAGCACCGGACAGGCAAGCGTGATCGCAGATGGAGAAATTCCTGTCCGGGCGACCACTGTCGCCAACGGCTCAAAGAACCGGTTCAGGAAAAGTTTGTAGCGGCTGGTGAGCACGGCAACGCGGCGCTACTGGACTTTCACCGGCGCGACGTCCGTAATCTTGACCTTGAAGGTCAACGTCTTTCCGGCCAGGGGGTGGTTGAGGTTCAGCGTCACATTGTCCCCGTTAATCTCGCTAATCGTCGCGCGGAAGTTCTGGCCATCCGGATTCATCCCGCGCAGCACCATGCCGATCTCCGGAGTGACGTCCTGCGGCAGCTGAGACTTGGCCACCTCCACGAAAGCAGCCGGATCGACCACCCCATACCCATCCTCGGGAGCTAGGGTGACCTCCTTGGCGTCACCGACATGGAGCCCGATCAGCTGGCGCTCCAGGCCTGGAAGGATCTGCCCGGCTCCATGGACATAGTGAAAGGGCCCCCGCCCATCAGTGGAGTCCACCACCTCCCCTTCACTGGTCAGGGTGTACTCCATGCCGATATCCATGTTTTCGCCAACGGCCGCCGCCATGGCTGCCTCCTGCGAGCTCGCCTCTGGCGGTGCCGCGGAGGGACCCTCGTTCGCAATCGCCGTCCCGCTGGCCAGAAGTACCGACACTCCAACAACGAGCTGCTGCGGAATCTGCTTCACGGTGCCTCCTTATGTGGAGCCCCACGGGCATAGCCCGTGGCACCTGCACGTCCGTCCCAAGTGGGGCGACATCCCGCCCACCCATCCGCTGCCGCACCACTGGGCCGCCCACGGCCGAAGGTCGTGGCGCAATGGCGGGATCGCATCGTACGCTCTGACGAATTGGGACAGCGTACTCTACCACTCGTTCAAAATCAACAAAAATCTGAATTGCGAGTTGGCATAAAATGTGCTATAGTCAGTGAGATTTTCTTACCAATGGCTCTTCAGCCTAAACAAATAGTCCAACAGCGAATTACCTTCGCGCCAAATATCACGTTGGCGCTTGAAGTCCTTCGCATGCCGACGCTCGAGCTCAGAGCCTTCCTTGAACAACAGCTTGAGGAAAACCCGCTTCTGGAGCTCGAGGATTCAGCTGAGCAAACACAGGAAGAGCAGGAATGTTTACCAGAGCTTAACGGTAAGGAAGAGACCAAAGACAACGGTCTGGATGAAGACTGGTTGTCGCACTGGCAAGTGGCCACGGAGCGAGAGGACGATGATGATCGCGATGCGGACGAGAGGCGCGATCAGCGTGTCGTATCCGTGCAGTCGCTGCATGAGTCGTTGAGGGTTCAGGTCGGCTGCCAGCAGCTCTCTGTGGAGGAGCGCCGCCTCGGTGAGCTGCTGATCGACCACCTTGACCCGTACGGCTATCTGGAGGGCTCCTTGGAGGAGGTGGCAGCCGAAGCCGGCGTCAGCGCCGACCAGCTTAAAGCCGCCCTCAAGCTCATCCAGCAGCTTGACCCGCCAGGCGTCGGGGCCCGCGATCTGAGAGAGTGCCTGATGCTCCAGCTGGAGCATTTGGAGGCAGCTCAGAGCCTCGCCTATACCATCCTTCAAGACCACTTCCAGCTCTTTGTCGAGCAACGGGCCAGGCTGATCGCCAAAGCGACCGGGGCCTCGGACGCCCAGGCCACCGAGGCGCTCGCACAGCTGAAGCGGCTCAATCCGAAGCCGGGGCGCGGCTTCACCGACAACCTGCCCCCTTGCATCGTACCCGATCTGATCATCCAGAAGCGGGAGCGCCACTATGACGTTGAGCTCAATGACCAGGAATTTCCCCAGATTGGGATGAACCGCCAGTACTACCGGATGCTCAGAGATCCGCGCACACCCGCCGATGCCAAAGAATTCCTTCTGGCGAAATTCCGCAACGCGAGCTGGCTCATTAAAGCCATCCAGGAACGTAACACCACCTTGCTGTCGATCTCCCGATGCCTCATCAGCCTCCAGCGTGAGTTCCTGGACCAGGGCCCCCAGGCGCTCAAGCCGTTGACGCAAGCTCAGGTGGCATCCCTGGTCGGCCGCCACCCCTCAACCATCAGCCGGGCCATCGCCGGTAAAACGATTGACACCCCCTATGGCGTGTTCTATTTGGAACGCCTGTTTGCCAGCAGCGTGCCACAGGGTGAGAACACCGAGAGCGTCTCTGACCAACAGATCAAATCCGAGCTCCAGCAATTCATTGCGCAGGAGGACACCGCCCGCCCCTTGAGCGATGCCACCCTGGCCAAACGGCTGGCCGAACGCCACATCGTCGTCGCACGACGCACCATTGCCAAGTACCGCACCAGCCTGAGCATTTTACCTGCGTACCTTCGCCACCGCCGTCTTTAGCTAGCACCCTCCCTCAACACCACAGAACCACAGAAGCGCCACAGAGACACAGAAGATGCTTCTGTGCTTCTGTGGATTTCTGTGTCTCTGTGGTGACAACTTCAGGAAGGAATTACGAAGAAGCGCGCGAGGAGGGCGGTGACAGCGCAAGGCGCAGACTGCCCAGCGCCACTCCGGCGAGGTCTAGCAGCCGGCGCAGAAGCTCAACGTGCTCCTGCGTGAAGCGCCGTTGGGCGTTGGAGGTCCGCAGGTTCAGAATACCCAGCGGCTCCGGCTGGCGGTCAGCCACAAGCGGCGCGATCAGCGCTGAGGCGATGTCGTGCCGAAGCATCCGGGCCCTGAGTCGCTCATTCGCAGTGTGCTCATCCAGCAACAAGATGGAGCGCTCGGTCATCGCCAGCCCGGCGAGCCCCTCGCCCCGCCTGACGCGGGTTGACGCCACCACTGTATCGCTGAGGCCTTGCGCCGCTCGAATCTGCAGCGCATTGCTTGCCCGGTCAAACACCATCACCGACCCCCCCTCCGCTTTGGTCGCCAGCGTCGCGGCCTCCAGCAGCGAAGAGAGAATCCGATCAGTGTGGTAGGCGACCACGGCATCATCCACCGCGCCGCTCGAGGGCAAAATCGCGGCCAGCTGCCTGGCCTGGTAGGCCAGCTGTGCCAGCGCAGTGCCCACCTCTTCCATCAGATTCAGGGCCGCGCGGATGCCGGCGAAGGTATAGAGCTTCAAGGAGAGCATCAGCGGCCACAGGGCGCTGGCGTTGAGCCCGATCGCGTTGGCGCGCTGACGAAACTGCAGCTCATCTTCCCGCGGGCCCACCATCACCGGCCCGACCACGAAGTAGGCGATCACCTCCTCTGCGGTCGCGCGAATGGGCACCACCGCATAGGTGACACCCAGCGGGGTGGTCACACTGGACGTCTCTTGAGGCGCGCGGTTCGCAGGGAGCAGCTGCTCGAGCTCTTCACCGACCGCAAATAACCGAATCACCTGTTCCGCAACCAAGCCGGCGGGCCAACTGGGTTCCACGAGGAGCTGACGGGAGGGTGTGAGAGTGCGGATCGGCACCCCGAGGACGCGCGCGAAGTGCTCTTGCAGGCGCTGCCAACGGGAAGGCTCCACCAGGTCCAGCAGCGTCACAGGCTCTCCTGCCCCGTGGCCGCTCATGACACGGCCCAACAATCATGCATGGATCGACGATGCAACGCTGCGAAAGTCTGGTCCGCCTACGACGACGTGTGGATCCCGAGTTGTCGGATTTTATGGTACAGCGTGGAACGGTGGATGCCAAGCCGTTTCGCGGCTTCCGAACGGTTCCACCGGACTTCCTCGAGCGCCCGGAGAATCAGCTCGCGCTCCGGATTTCTCAACGCATCTTTCAACACTTTCGCGCTCTGGGACGATGTCTCACCGGCGGCCGCCGCTTCCTCTTCGCGGTCATCCACCGCCATGGAGATCGCGTCCGAGCGGAATCGGATGTCTTCCGGCAGATCATCCACCTCGATCTTCGCCCGCTTGGCGAGGATGACCGCCCGCTCGATCACGTTTTCCAGCTCGCGGATATTGCCGGGCCAGGCGTACTCCGTGAGCACCTGGAGCGCCTCGTCGGCCACCCCGCTGATGGATTTGCCGGTCGCCTTGGCGCAGCGCGCCACAAAGCGCTCGATGAACAGCGGAATGTCCGCCTGGCGCTCGCGCAGCGGAGGCAGGCACAGCGCGATGACGTTGAGCCGGTAGTAGAGATCATCGCGGAACTTGCCCTGCTTCACCAACTCGGAGAGCTTGCGGTTCGTCGCCGCGATGATCCGCACATCAACTCGGATCGTCCGGGTGTCGCCTACGCGCTCAAACACGCGCTCCTGGATCGCGCGCAGCAGCTTCACCTGCAGCGCCGGAGAAAACGCGTCGATTTCATCGAGCAGAATCGTCCCGCCGTCCGCCACCTCAAAGCGCCCCTGCTTGTCCCGAATCGCGCCGGTGAATGAGCCGCGCACATGCCCGAAGAGCTCGCTTTCCAGCAGCGTCTCCGGCAGCGCGCCGCAGCTGATTTCGACAAACGGATGGTTGCGCCGCTTGGGATCCAACCGGTGGATCGCCTGCGCGATCACGCGCTTGCCCGTGCCGCTCTCGCCTTCGAGGAGCACCGTCGCCGGGCTCTCGGCCACGGTCCGGATGATTCCGAAGAGCTTCTGCATGCTGGGCACCTTGCCGATGACGCCGGCGAAGGGATCTGCCACCGGCTCTGACGGAGCCAGGGACTGGCTCAGGGCGCGCTGAATCGTCGCCTCCAGCTCCTCCGGCTGAATCGGCTTGGTGAGGTAGTCAAACGCCCCGTGACGGATGGCTTCCACGGCCGAGCTGACATTGCCGAACCCCGTGATCAAGACCACGTTGACCTGCGGGTAATTCCGCTTGATGTGCTCCAGCAGGGCGAGGCCGTCCATCTGGGGCATCTTCCAGTCGGCGATCACGAGGTGGAAGGTTCTGCGGCCCAGATGCCCGATCGCCTCGGCGCCGTCTGAGGCCATCTCGACGTCGTGGCGCTGGCCTCTGAGCATTTCATAGAGCGACCCGCGAATCAACGGATCATCATCCACGACCAGAATGCGATTACGCTCCATTGGCCGGTACCTCCGCCGGTGCAACTGGTACGCGAATCCGAAAGGTCGTGCCGACCCCCACTTGTGTCGAAAACTCAATGGTGCCGCCTGAGCGCTCGACCACTTCCTTGGCGATGATCAGCCCCAACCCGCTGCCCTGGTGAATCGGTTTGGTCGAGAAGAACGGCTCAAAAATCCGCGGGCGAAGCTCCTCCGGGATGCCGGAGCCTGTGTCCTCCACTTCGACATCGACGTGATCGGCGGCCGCGCGCGTCGTGATCGTCAGCGTGCCGCCGCGCGGCATGGCGTCAAAGGCGTTTTTGATGAGATTGACGATCGCGTGCTGCAAACCGCCGTCCAGGATGGAGGGCAGCGCGTCCTCGAACTGCTTGACAATGGTGATCTGCTGGAACTTCGCCCGATGCTGCACCAACAAAAACGCGTCCTCAATCAGTTGGTTGAGGTTGGCGACGTGGTTGACAGGAGTCGTGACCTGGCGGGAGAACTCTAAGAACGCCCGCACCGCCCGGACCATCCTGTCCAACCCCTCTTTGACATGAATCAAATACTCCCGCACCGGCGAGTCCGACGTGAGATGCTCCAACGCCAGATGCGTGTAGCGCAGCACGCCGTCCAATGGACTGTTGAGCTCATGCGCGATGCCCCGCGCCAGCTTGCCGATGGATGCCTGGTACTCGGCGCGATGCAGTTTGCGCTCCAGCGTCGCCACCTCGGTGCACTCGATCACCGACAGCAGCACTCCCGTGGCGCTGGAGGTTCCGTTGGGCACGGGCGCCGCGAGGATGCGCAGCACTTTGTGCTCCGGCCCCGGCACGTCAAACTGGACCGCTTCGAACGTCGACTGCCCGTCCAGCAGCGAGGGCAGGCTGGCATAGAACGAGGTGTCTTTCCAGGAAGGCACCACAGCGGAGAGCGGGTGGCCGATCAGGTGCTCCGATTTCTTCCCAAGTAGTTGTGCCGCCGTGGGATTGAGGTGGCGGATGACCGAGTGGCGGTCCAACAGCACCAGCCCGCATGGTGCGACGTTGAACAGCTGTTCAAAC